>JAQGLT010000074.1 GCA_028292745.1 Polaromonas sp.
ACCCGCTGCACGCCAGCGCACGCCACCAGTCGTTGCATCATTTTGTCGCCAAGGCCCAGTGGAGCGACGCCGAGCTGCTCAATCGTGTGGCGCAGTGGGTGGTGCCAAGGATGGATTTGAGCGCTGGGGCATGGTGGATCATCGATGACACGGGCTTTCCCAAAAAGGGAAGCCATTCAGTGGGCGTGACGCGCCAATACTGCGGCGTACTGGGCAAGCAGGACAACTGCCAGGTGGCCGTCAGCGTCTCGCTGGCTTGCGAGCAAGGCAGCCTGCCGGTGGCCTGGCAGCTGTATCTGCCCCACACCTGGGCCCAAGACGATGTTCGCCGGCAAAAGGCCGGAATTCCTAAAGACATCGGGTTTGCGACCAAGCCTCAGATTGCCCTGCAGCAGCTACGCACGCTGCTCGCCCAAGGCGCGCCCGGGCACTGCGTGCTGGCCGACGCGGGCTACGGCATCGACTACGCGTTTCGTCAGGGCTTGAGTGATATGGGCCTGCTCTATCTGGTTGGCGTCACCTCGGCTGTGGTGGTTTGGCCGCCGGGGCTCGAGCCGCTGCCGCCTAAGCCCTGCAGCGGCATGGGCCGCCCGCCCGTGATGCCCAGGCGCACTGCCAAACGCCAGCCGGTGAACGTCAAGACCCTGGCGCAGAGTTTGCCGGGCAGCGCATGGCAAACCATCAGCTGGCGCGAAGGCACCAATGAACGGCTGACGGGCCGCTTTGCAGCAGCGCGGGTACGCTGTGCCGGGGGCAACGTGGGCAAGGCCCGTTTGCTGCCCCGGCAGTGGCTGCTCATCGAGTGGCCTGCAGGTCAGGCTGAGCCGGAAAAATACTACCTGTCCACACTGCCAGAGACAGCCGCATTGAGCGATCTGGTGCGCGCCGCGCATATGCGTTGGCGCATCGAGCGTGATTACCAGGACCTCAAGCAGGATCTGGGGCTGGGCCACTACGAGGGAAGAGGCTGGCGCGGATTTCACCACCACGCGACCTTGAGCATTGCGGCGTATGGCTTCCTGATGGCCCAGCGCCTGAAGGCTGGCAACGATGACGGCGATAAAAAAAACTTTGCCCAACGCCAAGTGCCTGCCGTTTCCACCGATTACCTGCCTCGGGGCAGCCCAGCGCGCCCAGCGTCACGTGTCAAGCTCGATCACGACGCTGCGCTTTCAGCTGGCAGTAGCCCTGACCATCGCCCTGGGGCATTGCCCACATTGCAGTTCAGTAAAGCTCCATCTCCGTTTATGACACAGTAAGACTAAGATAACTGTCAAAAACTTATGGCTCTTTTTTAGCACGCTGGTTTGCTGCTGCGTCTCAAGAGTTAGCGCTGCCAACAACTGAGCATTCTTCCCTTTACCTGCTGCGTCTGCGCAAAACCTGAACCCCGCACGAGTGGCTGCTGCGGTTCTATGCAAGCACCAGCCAGGCGCGAATAGCTGAAGAACTTCGCCAAAGTGGCCTTCCCCGCTTTACGCCGGGTAGCTGCCTTTTTGTAGTCGGTCCTTTACGAATAGTGAACCGCTGATCGAACCTCAGCGGGCACTGTTCGGCCCAGCGGCGCTACAGTGCGCTAGAAAATCCATGGTCGCCCGGCCCAGCCGCTTGTCGCGGTGCAGCACTGTGGCGAGCTTGCGACTGGCCTTGGGCAGGCGTGTTCGCAGTTCAACCAAGTGCCTGTCTTGCACGCTTTGCGCGACCGCGTACCGCGACAGGCAGCCGAGGGCATCGCTTGCTGCCACCACGCGCTTGATCGCCTCAGTGCTGCCGAGTTCGAAACCGACGCGCACCTGGTCGAGATTTTTCAGTAACCATTCGTCCGCGATCTGGCGCGTGCCCGAGCCTTGCTCGCGCAATACCCAGGTAGCATCGGCCAACTGTCGGGCCGTCGCGCAGAGATTGGCCAGCGGATGGCCCGGTGCAGCAAGGATCGCCATTTCATCATCCAGCCAAGGCCGCACAACTAGGTCGGCATGCGTCTGAGACCCTTCCACAAAGCCAATGTCGACGTCAAAGCTCGCCACTGCAGCGATCACTTCACTGGTATTGCCTATGCGCAGATAGACCTGGCTCTTGGGGTGCTGTTGCGTCCATTGCGCGATCAGGCTCGGCAACAGGTATTCGCCGATGGTAAAGCTGGCGGCTACCCGCAAAGGTGCGGCGTGCTCGTCCATGAACAGGGCTTGCACTTCAGCGGCTTGCTCGACCAAGGCCTGGGCCTTGGGCAACAGCGCGCGTCCGTTCTCATTGAGCAGCAGGCGCCGGCCGATGCGGTCAAACAGTTCAACGCCTAGCGCGGCCTCCAGGTCTGCCAAGGAGGTGCTAGCGGCCGACTGCGAGCGTGCAATCCGGTCTGCCGCCGCGCGGGTGCTGCCGCCGCGCGCGGTGGCCAGAAAGACTTCGAGCTGACGCAAGTTAAGGCGCAGGCGCTGGAACGTTTGCTGATTGGATTTATCGATCATTCTTAGCAAAATTATCCGCTTTTTTCATTAATGACTTTTGCTTATTATCAAATTCATTGGGCTATGCACATCTCACGTGTGGCCCTCGGCTTGCTGTTTGACAAAGGTCGTCCTGTGTTCGATTTCCTCACGCCAACGTCTTCGGCCAGCATTGCCCGCCCCGCCTGGCTGTCGCCGCACCTGTTGCGACTTTTGCCAGGCACTGCCTTGGCCTGTGTGATTGCCATGGCCGCCACGCTCGTGTCTACGCTGCACGGCGGGCCCCAGCTGCTGTATGCGCTGTTCTTTGGAGTGGGCTTTCACTACCTCAGCCACGACGCGACCACCCGGCCCGGGATCGAATTTTGCTCGCGCACGGTGCTGCGTCTAGGTGTCGGCCTGCTGGGCGCTCGCATTACGGCAAGCCAAATCGCCGGGCTGGGCTGGTCGACCGCCGCCATTGTGGTGGGCGCGGTGGTGACCACCATGCTGTGCGGCAGTCTGTTGGGTCGGCGCTTGGGCCTAACGCGGGCCCAGGGCGTGCTGTCGGGCGGCGCGGTCGCCATTTGCGGCGCCTCGGCAGCCCTGGCGATCTCTTCGGTGTTGCCGCGCAACAAGGACAGCGAGCGCTTCACTCTGACGGTCGTGGTGACCGTGACCGTACTGTCTACCCTGGCCATGGTGATGTATCCCCTAGTAGCCAAGCTGCTGCACCTGCCGCCGGAGCTGGCCGGACTGTTCATTGGCGGCACCATTCATGATGTGGCCCAGGTGGTTGGCGCGGGTTACATGTTGAACCATGAAACGGGTGACTACGCGACCATCGTCAAGCTGTTCCGGGTGTCCATGCTGGCCGTCGTGGTGGTGGTGGTGTCTAGCATGTTCAAAAAAGAGCGTGCGCAGTCTGAAGACGGTACGGTTTCAGCCCAGCAGGCGCTGGTACCTTGGTTTCTGTGGGTTTTTGTGGCTTTGGTAGTCCTCAACTCAGTGGCTGGAGTGCCTCTAGCCGTTCAGCAGGGGCTGAGCACTGTGTCCCGGATTTGTCTGGTCGTTGCCATTGCTGCTTTGGGTATCAAGACGTCGTTCAGGCAACTGGCTCGCGCCGGATGGAAACCTTTCACGTTGCTGCTGGTTGAAACGTTGTGGATGGCCGGGTTTGTGCTGACTGCAATTTTTCTGAGGCCCTAAGCGGGTGCCCGGCGTGCGCCAAAGCTCCAGTGGTTTGCAGGGCTTTAACCGTTTCCAAGTTGCCATTGATTCAAAAGAAAGACGAAACATGCACACCCAAGCCCCTCATCAAATTGCCCCGGCACTGCCACCCTTGGCGCTTAATCGTCGCCACCTGTTGGCAGGCAGCGCCAGCGCGTTGGCTGCTGTCGGCCTGTCGACCTGGACCCAGGGCGCAGCCGCACAGGCCAAGGCGTTGCCAGCTTATGCCTCTTGGAAGGATGTCAATAGCGCTATTGTGCACATTGCTACCACCATCGAGACCAAGCGCGGCGCCTTCGGCACGAGCGTTATCACCCCTGCCGAGCAGCTTTATATTCGCAACAATTTGCCTGCACCCGATGCCTCAATAGTGGCCGACCGTGATGCCTGGGAGATCGCCATCGAAGGCGTTAGCAAGCCACGCAAGCTGAGCCTGCGCGAGCTCAAAACTCTTGGCCTCGAAACTGTGGCAATGGTTTTGCAATGCTCGGGCAACGGCCGCGGTTTTTTCCCAAGTAAACCGAGCGGAACACCCTGGACCGTCGGCGCGGCCGGTTGCGTTGTCTGGAGTGGCGTTCCGGTTCGCGTAGTGGCCGAGGCACTGGGAGGCCTGGAGAGCGGCATGCGTTTCATGACTGGCACAGGCGGCGAAAAACTTCCTGACGGACTGGATCCGAAAAGTATCATCGTCGAGCGGTCGGTTCCCGCCGCAGCCATGGCCGATGCCCTGTTGGCCTGGGAGATGAATGGGGCAGCGATTCCGCTTGCACACGGCGGACCGCTGCGTCTGATCGTGCCCGGCTACACCGGCATTAACAATATCAAGTACATCAAGCAGCTGGCCTTCACGGCGCAGGAGACCGATGCAAAGATCATGTCGCACGGTTACCGCATTTCCCCGCCCGGTGAAAAAGGGGATCCGAACCAACCATCGGTGCAAGAGATGACGGTGAAATCCTGGATCAACTCGCCTAGCCCCGACGCTGGGTTGCTTGAAAAAGGACGTGTCCAGATCAGTGGCGTTGCTTTTGGTGGTCTACAGCCAGTCAAACGTGTCGAGGTCTCTGTTGATGGCGGCAAGAACTGGATCGATGCGCGCTTTGTGGGGCCCGATCTCGGCAAGTACGCATGGCGTCAGTTTGTACTGGAGACCCGCCTGCTCGCTGGCCAACATATGCTGGCCAGCCGGGCGACAGACGTTCAAGGCAATGTGCAGCCGCAGCAACGCCTGGAAAATGCCGCCGGCTACAACAACACCAGCTGGGCTGATCACGCAGTGGCAGTAAAGGTGGCCTAAGGCACCCGGCACACCCTTTGACTTCTGAACTAAATACTTCCATGAAGCTCAACCTCCAACGCCGTAAGGCATCACCTCACGCCTTCGCTATTCTGTTTTGTCTTGCAGTCTTGACGGCTTTACCAGCCGGGGCACAAACTGATGCGGACCAGCTGGCATTGGGCAAAAAACTCTTTATGCAGGGCGCCGTACCGGCGTGTTCGGCCTGTCATACCCTGAAGGACGCGGGCGCCAATGGCGCCATTGGTCCGGTGCTTGACGAACTCAAACCCGACGCTCAGCGCATTGCCAAGGCACTGCGCAATGGTATTGGGCAGATGCCTTCCTATGCGGGCAGCCTGAGTGAGGCCCAAATCCTTGCGCTGGCGCAATACGTCTCAAGGGCCAGCAGCGCGGCGAACTGACTCGAATCGTTGCCGCTTTGCTATACGTTGAGAGCTGAGCTGGGTAAAAGCCTGCCAGGTGAACATGAACTAGTCGCCCCTGAGAAACCCCAACAATCAAGCATTCATGCGGGTTAGCGCGATGGTTTGTTGGTAGGAAGATTGCAAGAATTGAGGCTATTAAAGCTTCGAACCTTGCAAACTCATGGCCCTGCGCGAGACGATTCAAACGGCAGAAAGTGACCTGTTCTGAACCGCCCCGGGTTTGAACTGACCCCCTGAAGTTGGATAAACTTCAAAGGGTTTCATGGAAAAGTACAAAATTGAGTTCAAGCTCAAGGTCGTCAAGAGCTTTTTGGCAGGGGAAGGCGGAGCGAAGCTGCTGGCCCGGCAGTGGTCAGTGCCCGAGGAGAAGATCCGAACCTGGGTGAGCCACTACCGCCTGCATGGCGCGGGCGGCTTGCGCCCCAAGCGCAGCACGTACAGTGCGCAGTTCAAGCTGCTAGTGCTGTCCCATCAGGACCGCGCGCAGCTTTCGAGCCGCCAGGTGGCGGCGGTCTATGACATCCGCAATCCCAACCAGGTGGTGGTCTGGCGACGCAATCTTGATGAAGGCGGCGTGCAGGCTCTCGGGAACAGCAAGCAAGGGCGCACCAATATGAAGCCAAAACGACGCTGCCCAGCGCCGCCCGCCACTGTGATCACCGATTCGGCGCAGGCCCTGCGTGAAGAGAATGAGCGACTGCGCGCGGAGGTGGCGTACTTAAAAAAATTGCAAGCCTTGATCCGGGCGAAGAGATCAGTTGCGCCGACAAAGCGCGCCTGATCGCCGGGTTGAGGCGTCACCATAAACTGGCGGACCTGCTGCAAGCGGCAGGCCTTGCCCGTAGCACGTTCTACTACCAGTGCCAGACTACCCTGCGTACCGAACAGCAGACCGATATGGAGGTCAAAATTCGCGCCGTCTATGACGAGCACAAGGGCCGCTATGGATACAGACGAATTACGGCAGCGCTGTGCAGTTCAATGGCAGAACCCGTCAACCACAAGTGCGTGCAGCGACTGATGCAAAAGATGGGACTGCGCTCGTTGATTAGGGCAAAGAAGCGTTCCCGAAATATCCTAGGCATGAGCGATGTGCACGTGCCCAATGTTCTGCAGCGCGACTTCTGCGCGACCGCGCCCAACCAGAAATGGGCGACCGATATCACCGAGTTCAACGTGAACGGGCACAAGCTTTATCTGTCGGCCTGCATGGACCTCTATAACGGCGAGATCATTGCGCACCGCATGGCCAAGCGCCCCGTTTTCGACCTGGTCTGCGGCATGCTGGAGGCGGCACTTTCGCGGTTGGGAGACACCAGTGGACTGACCGTGCACTCAGACCAAGGCTGGCATTACAAAATGCAGCCGTACCGGGCGATGCTTGCGCATCGCGGGGTGACACAAAGCATGAGCCGCAAGGGCAACTGCTTTGACAACGCGGTGATCGAGAGCTTCTTCGGCACCCTCAAAGCCGAGTATTACCATCTTGCAACGCTTGACGGCATTGAGACGCTCGAAGCAGGCGTGCATGATTACATCCACTACTACAACCACGAGCGCATCAAGCTCGGATTGCAAGGGCTCAGCCCGGTAGGATACCGGCTGAGAAACACCGCCTGATTGGCGAGATGGCAACCGTCCAACTTCAGGGGGTCAGTTCAAA
>JAQGLT010000009.1 GCA_028292745.1 Polaromonas sp.
GCCGGCGCAAAGCCCCGGCAGCGCTGGCCCCGGGGCGAGCGGCCCCGCATCGGGGCCATGCTCGTGGTGGCCCAGGTCTCGTCAAGGAAGATCAGCCGAGCGGCAGGCCACTCTGGTTGTTGGGCGCTCCAGTCCTGGCGGGCTTGCGCGACGTCGGGCCGCGTTTGCTCGGCGGCGTGCAGGGTGATTTTTTTTAGCGTCACCCCGAACCGCCTCAGGGTCTTGAACATCGTGGTGGTGCCCACCTCGATGCCGTGCTGCGCACGCACCCACTGGCACAACTCGCGCAGCGTCTGCGCCGGCGCTCTAGCCACCTGCTCGCGCAGCGCACCCTCAATGGCACCCAGGCGCAGCGGCCGGTGATTGCACTGCGCGCCCGGACTGGCCTGGCCGAGCTTTTCGCGGCGTGCCCGCGCCCGGCACACATAGGCCTGGCTCACGCCGAAGCGCTCGGCGACCTCGCGCAGCACGCCTGGCGCGGCCAGCACACGGTCGCGCAAATCCTGTCCATAGGCTTGCCCTTTTCGCCACGACATGATTAATCACCTCCAAATCGAGCTTGGATTTGTGTTTCCTGCCTTGGGTTCCCTTGCTAGTTAGAACGAATGCGCTCTAGCCGGCTTCCATGGCATTCCCGGCGTACAGCGCCATCATCGTCCTGCGAAGCCAGCAATTTCCAGGGTCTGAGTTAAATCGCTCGTGCCAATGCTGTTTGACCTTGTAGTGAGGCATCGGCACTGGGGTTTCCAGCACTTGAATTCGCTCCTGCAACGCCAAGGCGCTGCCGAGCAACTTAGGCACGATGACCAGGAGTTCCGTTTGCGCCACGATCCGGGCAACGCCTAAGAAGCTCGGGACTTTCAGCACGGTTCGACGCTCGACCCGGTGCTTTGCCAGTACCTTGTCAACTATCGAGTGACCTGTCCCGGAGGTGGTTACCACGATATGCCCTTCATTTGAGAATGCGCGCCGGCTGACTGCTCCTTGAATGCGCGGGTGCGTTATCGAGGCCAGGCAGACAAAACTCTGTGAGAACAGCGCCTGCTGATAAAAGCCGGCTTCGAGATCGGGCGTAAAACCGACAGCCAGATCCACGTCGCCGGATTCAAGACCCCGGCTGCTAGCAGAAGAGATTTTTTCCGCTTCGACGACCAGTCGTGGCGCCGCTTGCTGTAAGTGGTTGATCAACTTCGGCAGCAGCACGATCTCACTGATGTCAGTCATGGCGATACGAAATATGCGCGTCGCCTCAACTGGAGAAAACTCGCCACCTGCTCCGCGCGCTTTCTCAATGCGAAGCAGCGCTTCATGGATATCAGGGTAAATGCTTTGCGCTCGCGGGGTCGGCTCCATGCCTTGAGATGTGCGGCTGAACAGACGATCGCCGAAGTGGTGACGCAGCTTGTTCAGGGCAATGCTGGCGCTGGCTTGCGCAATGCCGAGCCGCTCCGCAGCTCGGGAGACACTCCGCGTTTTGTAGATCTGGACGAATACGCCGAGCCAATCGACATCAAGATGGGCCATCAAACAATATATAAAAACGATATTTAAAGTATTACATATTGCCTCTGGAAAAAATAGTCGGAGGCGGCGATAGTCTCAATCTGCCCAAGCGCGTAGCACTTATCGCTCCTCCTTCAATCACATCACGCGCCTTTGAGATCGCGGCGGCCGCCCATGCCGAGTTCCACCGTGAATGTTCTCTTTTAGATGAATGATGACCAACGAGAGTAAAACGACATGCAATTTCATCTGAATGGCTTCAAGCCTGGTGATCCCCACGTTCTAAACGCATCTGCCCACATTGCCGAACGAACGGACACGCTGCCCGAGGAGGTGGACGTCCTCATCGTGGGCTGCGGGCCTGCGGGCCTGACGTTGGCAGCGCAACTGGCTGTGTTCCCAGAAATCCGCACCTGTATCGTAGAGCAAAAGGAAGGCCCTTTGCAGATGGGGCAGGCGGACGGCATCGCCTGCCGGACAATGGAGATGTTTGAGGCATTTAACTTTAGCGAGCGGGTTTTGAAGGAAGCTTGCTGGATCAACGAGGTGACCTTCTGGAAACCGGACGATAAGCAGCACGGACGTATTGTTCGCCACGGGCGGGTCCAGGACACGGAAGACGGGCTGTCGGAATTTCCCCACGTGGTGCTGAACCAGGCGCGGGTGCACGACTTTTACCTGGACTTTATGCGCAACTCGGCGAGTCGGCTGGAGCCGTTTTATTCCCGCAGTTTCCTGGATTTGGCGATCGGCCGGAATTCAGACGATTATCCGGTGACCGTACGCCTGGAGCGAACGGATGCTGGCCATGCCGGCACAGTAGAAACGGTCAAGGCACGCTACGTGGTCGGCTGCGATGGCGCACGCAGCGGCGTGCGAAAGTCCATCGGCCGGCAGCTTGTGGGCGACTCTGCTAACCATGCCTGGGGCGTGATGGACATGCTCGCCGTAACCGACTTTCCCGACATTCGTTACAAGGCGGCCGTCCAGTCCGCCAATGGCAACTTACTGGTGATTCCGCGCGAGGGGGGCTATCTCGTGAGGTTTTACGTCGAGATGGACAAGCTGGGCGAAGAGGAGCGGGTTGCCAATCGAGGCATCACGCTCGACAAGCTCATCGCCGCAGCGCAGCGGATTCTGCACCCCTACAAACTGGAGGTGAAGGAGGTTCCCTGGTGGTCGGTTTACGAAATCGGCCAGCGCATTTGCGACAAGTATGACGACGTTCCTGAGGGGGAAACCAGCTCCCGTTTCCCCCACGTTTTCATTGCTGGTGATGCCTGTCACACCCACAGTCCCAAAGCGGGTCAAGGCATGAATTTTTCCATGCAGGACACATTCAACCTGGGGTGGAAACTCGCCGCGGTGCTATCGAAGCAGTGCGGCCCAGAACTCCTGCGAAGCTATTCCGAGGAACGCCAAGTTGTTGCCCAGGAACTGATTGATTTCGATCGGGAATGGGCCAAGATGTTCAGCGATCGTGCCCAGCATGGCGACAGCGGCAATTCCAAAGGCGTGGACCCGAAGGAATTCCAACAGTATTTCGAGCGTCATGGGCGGTTTACCGCCGGCATGGGCACACACTACCGCCCCTCCTCTATATGCGCCAAAACCGCGCACCAACACTTGGCCACCGGCTTTGTCGTCGGCACACGGTTCCATTCCGCACCGGTCTCGCGGGTCTGTGATGCCAAGCCTGTCGAGCTCGGACACGTTGCGAAGGCCGATGGTCGCTGGCGTCTTTACGCGTTTGCTGCCTCGACAGATCATGCCGACAACGTTGACGCCGGGATGGGCGCACTGTGCCGGTTTTTGGAGGATTCTTCCGAATCGCCCGTGCGCAAGTACACCTGTGCCGGGCAAGACATCGACACGGTTTTTGATGTGAGGGCCATCTTTCAGCAGCAGCATCACGAACTGGATCTGGCGTCAATGCCGACGTTGCTGCTGCCGCGAAAGGGCCGCCATGGGCTGACCGACTATGAAAAAATATTCAGTTCGGTTGTCAAGAACGGCGTGGACATTTTCCAACTGCGAGGTATCGACAGGACCCAGGGCGCTTTGATCGTGGTACGCCCTGATCAGTACATCGCACATGTGTTGCCGCTTGGCGCGCATCAGGAGCTTGCGGATTTTTTTGCCGGCATCATGCAGCCTACCAATGCTGGAGCACCATCCAAACATTCGACGGGTGTTTTCGATACTGCTGCATGAGCAGCCAGCAAGGTCATGTTGCTCCCAAAGCGTGAATTTAGTACTACAACTGTACTTATAGGTGCTTTGTTGGTCTAACAGGCGGGGGCAAGCCATTGGAGGCGCGAACTGATTACGGGACAGCCGCAATGTGTAAGCCAGCCTCAGGTTGCGAATTGGGGACGGTGTCAAGCGCTTGTTTGAGCGCTCTATCAAGCACCTCGCCCGTGCAGGCTTTGGCTGCGCGCAAGAAGGTCTTGAGTTTGGACCAGCAGTTTTCTACCGGCGAGCAATCCGATGAATAAGGTGGCAGATAAAGCCAGGCGGCGCTAGCCGCTTCACCGGCACGTCCGTAGCGGTGCGTCAGTTCACGCAACGGCCCTGGATGATGCCTGACCTATGAAGAAAGTTCGCAGCCAGGCAATGGCCGCATCGCCCTCATGGGCAGAACTGCCGAGTCCATGGTCGCCGGGGGTCTGGCCAAGGCGCTCGTAGCCGCGCCCACTCGGCGACATCGCGCAAGCCAACCAGTCAAAGCCGCGCTTGACCAGCCAGCGCCGAGGCCGCCGAGTGAATCCACCCAGGACACCCGCAGCGCCTTTGCCAACCGGGATAAGCAGAGGGGTGTGCGCCTTCCGTTGCCTGCTGGAATGCCTGTGCCCTCCCAGGCGGTCAAGGCGTGCAAGACACCCTGGCCGCCGCCCGGACAAATTGCGCCCAGCGAGCGCGAAATCACCCAAATGGCGAAATTAATGATCAAAACGGGCTGCAGCGCAGACAGCGCCTGCGCAAGTAGCTATGAATTCAGGAGCAAAAAGGTTGCCCGGCTTCTCTGCTGAAATTCAGGGCAAAACCGTTCTAGCGCGCCAGTTCGCTGAAATAAACCTGCAGCAGCGCTGCAAAATCTTCAGTCATCAGCGACGGAGCAGACTGACTGCCAAGCGCCATGCATACCTGCACCGGCAGATGAGGCGTGAGAGGCAGCACCTTCAAGGCGTGGGTAAAAACCGAGGCCACGTAGGGATTGACGATGCCGATCCCGACGCCTTCGGCGGCCAGGGTACAGATGGTGACGGAGTAGGTGGTTTCCAGCGCCGCGCTGACCTGCACCGCATGCTGCTCCATGGTGCGCTGAAACTGCTGCTGGATCTCATCGTCCGCATTCAGGTTCAGAAGTACCTGGCCCTGCAAGTCGCGCACATGAATGGCCTGGCGCGTGGCCAGCGCATGGGCCGGATGCATCACGCACACCGCGCCTGAGTGATGCACTATTTGGCTCGTTAAATGCGGGTGGCTGATCGGCGTGGTGCTGAGCACCAGGTCATACAGCCCATGCAGCAGCCCTTCGCGCAAATGGTGCGCGCCAATGGTCTGCAAGTTCAGATGCACCTCTGGATGGCGCGCGCTGAACGCGCGTATCACCTTGGGCATGACGCTCAGGCCAAGCGCCGGCGTGCAGCCAATGCGCAAGGTGCCGGTGCCGGACTTGCGCATGACCGCAATGTCCTGCTCGATTCGCTCGATTCCCAAAAAGTGGCGCTGTACGGTCTCAAAGAGCTGGCGTGCTTCCTGGGTGGGCCGCAAGCGCCCCTTTTGCACATCGAACAGCTTGAGCTGGGTGGCCGCCTGCACCTGTGCCAGCAGACGGCTGATGGAGGGCTGCGTGGTGTGCAGCATGGCCGCCGCCGTGGTGGTGGTGCCTGCAATCATCACTGCCCGAAATGCCTCGATCTGTCGGGAATTGAGCAAGCGGGGCATAAGGTGACCTGAAAAATGAAATAGAAATGAAATAGATCAAAAGGTATATCAACAACGGGTATATCAATACCGTATAGGTAAAGACTATAAAAGAATTTTCTTATTGCCAGCAGGTGCCTAAACTGGTCCGTCTCTTCCCAAACTCGTTCAATTTTTCCTAAGGAAAATCATGCTGAAACAGTCTTTGTCTCTGAACCCCCTGAAATGGGGCGCATGTGCCCTGCTGTTGGGTGCAGTAGGCGCCTCGCCCGCGTGGGCGCAGCAGGACTATCCGCAAAAAATGATCCGCATCATTGTTCCCTTCACCGCCGGCGGCAGCTCGGACGTGCAGGCGCGCATGCTGGCAGACCATCTGGGCAAGTTTTACCAGCAGACGGTGGTGGTCGAAAACCGCCCCGGCGCAGGCGGCCACATTGGCGGCAAAGCCGTCGCCGACGCGCCAGCCGATGGCTACACCCTGATGCTGGGCTCGATCGGTCTGCATGCCACCTACAGCATTTACCCCAAGCTGACCTACAACCCGGGCACCGACCTCAAGGTGGTGACCGTGCTGGCCGAAATGCCGCATGTGGTGGTGGCCACGCCTTCGCTGCCCGTCACGGACCTGAAGCAATTGGTGGCTGAGGCGCGCAAAAATCCAAATGCCATCAACTTCGGATCTGCCGGTGTCGGCTCGTCGGTTCACATGATTGGCGAACTGTTCAAACTCACCGCCAATGCGCCCATTACCCATGTGCCTTACAAAGGCAGCTCGGCCGCAATGAATGACCTGATGGGCGGGCAGATTCAGCTGATGTTTGAAAACCCGCCAACGACGCTGTCGCAGATCCGCGCCGGCAAGCTCAAGGCGCTTGCTGTTACCGGGAGCACCCGCTCACCGGCGCTGCCCGAGGTGCCAACCGCAATCGAGGCCGGCATTCCAGCGTTTCAGGCCACCTCCTGGACCACCATAGCGGTGGGCGCCAAGGTGCCCGACGCACTGGCGGACAAGCTCAATGCGGATATCCGCAAGGTGGTGGCGACCCCCGAGTTCCAAAAAGGCCTGCTTGACCTGGGCATGACGCCGGTGGCCGGCACACGCGAGGCGGCGAACAAATTCATCGCCACTGAAAAAGCGCGCTGGGAAAAAGTCATCCAAAAAAGCCAGCTCATCGCAGAGTAAACCCGACTGCAACCGCCCAGTAACCTCTCCAGCGACAGCCTGTACATGAAACAAACTCAGCTCATCAGCCCACCTGTGGCCCTGAACGCCTGGCGCCGCCTTGGCACGGGTGCTCAGCATCATTTTTTTGGTTACTACAACAAGAGCACCTGGGACCGCAGCGGTCGCTACGTGCTGGCCCAGCAAGTCCCTGTGATGGATGCCATGCTCACCCCCGAGCTGACGGCCGAGGTGGGGTACTTTGATCTGCAGGACGGCGACAAATTCCACAGCCTGGACACGACGACTGCCTGGAACTGGCAGATGGGCAGCCAGCTGCAATGGCTC
This sequence comes from Polaromonas sp., assembly GCA_028292745.1. Classification (GTDB taxonomy): domain Bacteria; phylum Pseudomonadota; class Gammaproteobacteria; order Burkholderiales; family Burkholderiaceae_C; genus Polaromonas. The sequence goes on from JAQGLT010000009.1 coordinate 6,944, forward strand.
GATGGCCGGCAAACCCCGCAGGTGATTTACAACGTCCGCAGCAGCGACGCGCAAGCGGTCTACCCAGGGTTTGGTTCGCGCATCTGCAATCTTCAAACGGGTGAGAAAACCAACCTGCCATTGCCGGTTTATGTGGTCGCCCCCAACAGCCGCTACGCGCTGTGCGTGGACTACCGGCGTCTCTACATCACGCATCAGACCATAGGCTACAGCAAGCACGGCGGGCCCTTTGAGTTGTCGCTGGCGCCTTCCGATGACGGCATTCATTGGATGGACCTGGCCACCGGCGATGCCCAGCTGATCCTGAGCTACCAGGACCTGTGCAAGTTTCATCCCCGCCCCTCCATGGACAAGGCCATCCACTGGGTCAGCCATATCGAGATCAATCCCTCGTCTTCCCGGGTGCTGTTCCTGCACCGCTGGACCGAGCGGGTGCAGGACGAAACGTGTTTTTTGCATCGCCTGATCACCGTCAATCCCGACGGCAGCGACCTGCGGCTGCTGGAATGCTCGGACCACCCCCTGCCGCAGCTGGGGCACAGTTTTGATCCGGATGCCGTCGGCACGTTTGACTACGAAAAGTCCGAATACCAGATATCGCATCCCCTGTGGCAGGACGATGAGCACATCATCGTCTGGGGGCCGCATGCGGGCAGCATTCACTATCACCTCTACCATGACAGCCTGAAGGGACGGGTTGAGGTGGTAGGCGAGGACGTGCTGATCGAAAACGGCCACATGACGTTCTCGCCGACCAACAAGCGTTGGCTGCTCAGTGACACTTACCCGGATGCAATATCCCACGAACGCATTTTGTTCCTCTTTGACATGCAGCACGGCACCCGGCACGACCTGGGCAGCTTTTATGCAGACCCGGGCCTGAGTAAAGAAAATCGATGCGATCTGCATCCTCGCTGGAGCCGTGATGGCCAGCAGGTGTGCATTGACTCCGTGCATGAATCCGCGCGCCAGATGTATGTGATCGATGTCTCGGCCATTGTGGGTAGTTGCCCGCAGCCCAAAAAACTGCTGAGCGTTGTGGCTTGAAGCAGCCACGGAGCGCTCCATCAGATCAACGTAAGTCCAGCCCAGACGCATGACCGGTTGGGGCTCTAACGATAGACTAACCTGAGTTTTGGATAAGAAAGAGGGTCAGTTCAAGCCAGCGAGTCCCGAGAGTCCAGCAGTGCAATGCGAGGTTTTACAGGTTGCAGGCAATACGCCACGATGCCCGCCATGAGGTTGACGG
>JAQGLT010000094.1 GCA_028292745.1 Polaromonas sp.
CCAGGCCCTTTTCTTTGAGCCGCACGGCTTCTTCCAGGGCAATCTCATCAAAGGGGTTCATGCTCATCTTCACGTTGGCGATGTCCACGCCCGTGCCGTCCGATTTGACTCGCACCTTCACGTTGTAATCGACCACGCGCTTGACCGGGACCAGAATTTTCATAGCTTCCTATTGTTTTGGTTGGGAGGTAGCATCGTTCACATCAGGTAAAGCACATTGCCCAAAAAGTTCGGGTGAACAAATCTGCATAGCGCATGGCATCTGCCGCACAAATACAAGCTATTGCACGAGCGCTTTCGGCGTTGAAGAAGCTGTCAAGTCAACCGGCTGCCCAGTTCATGCCACCCGCATGCATATCAAGCAAGCGCCCTGAGCCCGATGTAGCCATTGCGGGTGGGACTGACTGCCGTGCGATGATGACTGGCAGTCAGTTCCCGTCCTTGGTTGGATCAGCCTTGTCAGCACGCTTTGGCCGAAGCTTGAGACGGAACTCCCACTGAAGCTTCGAAAATGGGTTTGCAAGCCCAAAGGTCTTAGCAGCCTGTGCGTCGTCCACGGTAACATAGCTGGCAATCAGGCTGTCCTTGACGCCAAACACCGCATCCGACTGCAGGTATGGATCGCCTTCGACAAACAGATGGGTTGTCACTGTTTCCAAGCCGGGTCCCTTCACAATGAAGTGGATGTGGGCAGGACGATTGGGGTGGCGACCCAGGGCCAGAAGAAGCTGACCGACAGGCCCATCGTGAGGAATGGCGTAGTGCTTTGGAGCAACCGTCAAAAACCAGAAATGCCCATCCGCTTGCGTGCGAAAGACTCCGCGCAGGTTCATTGGGGGCTGCAGGTCCTGTTGCTGTACGTCATAAAAGCCCTCGCCATTGGCCTGCCAAACGTCCAACTCGGCCGCTTCAACCGGCTGTCCATCTTCATCCAGGACGCGCCCTTCCACCAAGATTGGTGTTCCTACACCGTCAAGACAGATGTTGTCGCCCATCGCGCGAGCCGGTGCGTTTGCGACGTGGAAAGGGCCGAGCACGGTCGACTCGGTGGTCTGGGCACCAGCCGGCGAGTTGATGGCATCCACCAGCATCGAAACGCCCAGGACGTCTGACAGCAAAATATACTCCTGTCGCCAGTCGCTACACATCTGGCCGGTACGAGTCAGGAAATCGATGGCTGCGGCCCACTCTTCAATTGTGGGTTGCACCTCTTTCACGAGTGCATGCAGATGTCGGGTCACCGAAGACACGATCTGACTGAGCCTGGCGTCGGTGCAACCTGCTGCCCGTGCATTGACAACAGCCTCTGACTGGTCCATGTTGAAATAGCCGGGCGATGCAAAAGGCGAATCTTTCAAATCGGTCATTCATTATCCTTTTCAAGGCGATCGGTAGCTTCAACTTGCCAGTCCCCTTTCCACGCGCCCTCCAGCAAGGCCCGGATGTCGGCGCGGTTGAAGTTGCGAGGATTCCAGTACGGGTTAGCGACTGCGAGATCTGCGGCCCGGTCCAGCCCCACTTCGGTCATACCCAGTTGCGAAAGCGAAGTAGGAACGCCAAGAGATAGACAAAACTCTCGGAACGCCTTCAGTGGTTGGTTGCTATCGAATGCGCGGCCTAGAGCAGCCACAGCCTGAGGCGCTGCCCCTGCATTGAAAGCGAGCACGTGGGGCAGCATCACCGCATGGGTTTCAGCATGGGGAAGGTCGAAGCTTCCACCTAGCACATGACATATTTTGTGGTGGAGCGCCATGCCTACATTGCCCAGAGCAGTGCCACAAAGCCATGCGCCATAAAGTGCTGTGGCGCGGGCCTCCCGGTCGTGCAGATCGCGGGCAATTCTTGGCAAAGCTCGCGCGAACGCCTTTATGCCTTCTTCAGCGATTATCGATATGATGGGATTGCGGTCTTGGGCGTAAAGGGCTTCTACAGCGTGCGCCATTGCATTGAGTCCACTGGTCGCGGAGATAGACCGAGGCAGATTCAGCGTCAATTCCGGGTCGTAGATCACTAGGGTGGGTAAAATCCGAGGGTCGCGCCGCGTCGTTTTAACCCCCTTGTCTGTCTCACCCAGGATTGGTGTCGCTTCCGAACCCGCATAGGTCGTCGGCAGTGCAATATGGTGCATTCCGTTTCGGATGGCGATCGCCTTGCCCAGCCCTATTGTTGAGCCGCCGCCGAACGAGACCAAGGCATCAGCGCGAACGCGTGTGACAGTTTCCAGTGCCTGCGCTGTGACTTCTACGGGTGTGTGCATAACCGCGCCAGAAAACAGCCCTACGGACGTCTTTGAAACGATTGCCATAACGCGCTCCGCATCTTTGGCCTGCTGCAGCGTCGACAGCACCAGCACACGCTTGGCGCCGATCCGGTCTATTTCAGCGGGAAGGCGATGGATCGCATCCCACCCAAACAAGACCCGAGCAGCAAGACTCTCGTATGAAAACGTATCAGGTGACATATCGGACACTCCTAGTCCGGCTCACGCGCGGTTGTCCATGCGTTTTGAAAAAGGGTGAATTTCCGCCCGCTCCCAGATGCCTGCAGCAAAGAACGGATCTTCCCTGTGAAATGACTGCACTTTCGCCATGCTGTCGGCTTCTACGAGAAAAAAGCTGCCAATCATGGTCTCACCATCAGGTGCAAGCAGCGGCCCGGAAACCACTATGTCCACAGCTGGTTGGGCGAGATAGGCCTTGTGCGCGTCATAGTGGGCTAGGCGCACGGGAAGCGCTCCCGCCTTGTCGAGGCAATGGATGATGTAGTGCATGAGTGGCTCCAGTTATTAATCAATTTATTCTGTACCGTAGGCCCCGTCAGGAGAAGCTCTGGCTTTCCCATAATGGTTATCTATAGGTGCACACCAGCATCCGCTCCCGATGCGAAAGCGTCGCCCTGCAAAGCCCCGCTATAGCCGTGCAACCGGCTGGGTCAATTCACGACAGCAATTTGCCGTGAATCAAATTCAAGCCAAACGGGGTCGCCGACCGCATGGACATCAAAGGGCGGTGCGGCCACTTGCAACAGCGACTGCTGTCCTTGAATCATCACGCTGTAATCCCAACTCTCACCAAGGTAAGACCGGCCGCAGACCTTGGCGGGCAAAAGCAGTTTCTGGCCCAGATCCTGGTTGCTTCGGTGCAACTGAATGCCCTGGGGGCGGATAGAGAGCGTTGCGGTTCCCGCAATGTTGGACGGAACGCCAATCTGCTCTGCAGGTATATTAAAACCCGCGCACTCGACCGTCCCGTTGTTCCAGCGCGCTTCAATGAGGTTGGTGCGTCCAATGAACCCTGCGACGTAGCGCGTCTTGGGATTCATGTAAAGGGTGCGGGGGGGTCGACCTGCTCGATACGCCCAGCATTCATCACGGCAATGCGGTCAGACGTCGCCATGGCCTCGGTCTGGTCGTGGGTGACGTAAACCGTGGTGATGCGAAACGCGTCATGCAATCTACGGATCTCAGAGCGCATCTCCTCGCGCAAATTGGCGTCGAGGTTCGATAACGGCTCGTCCAGTAGCAGAACTTTCGGACGCACGACAATGGCGCGGGCCAGTGCAACGCGTTGCTGCTGGCCTCCAGACAGTTCGGCAGGATAGCGTTCCGCATAAGGGCTGAGCTTGACGGTTTCCAGAATTTCACCCACACGCTGCTTGATTTCAGCAGAAGGCAGTTTGCGCAACACGAGGCCAAAGCCCACGTTTTCAGCCACTGTCATGTTGGGCCAGATGGCGTAACTCTGAAAGATCATTGACATGCCACGATGTTCCGGCGCCAGCACTGCGCCGGGCGCTGACAATGCCTTGCCGTCCATCGTGATCTGGCCCTCGGTCGGCTCGATAAACCCGGCAATCATCCGCAGGGTGGTGGTCTTGCCACAGCCGGACGAACCGAGCAGCGAGACAAACTCGCCCTCTTCGAGTGCCAGATCGACTCCATCGACAATTTTCAGCTTACCGTAGGATTTACCCAGGTTTTTCAATTCGAGACGTGACATTGTTCAACTCCTTCTGAGCATAAAATCCCGGCCAGCCAGCTTCATGCCAACGGCCACCACCAGCACGGTAATCAGCATCTGAATGCCGCCCAGCGCTGCAAGCTGCTCGAAGTTACCGGCCTCGCTCAGGTCATAGAGAAGAACGGACATGGTCCGGGTATTGGGTCCGACCAGGAAGATCGCCGCAGACAGCTCCTGCGTTGCAAAGATGAAAACGATCAGCCAGGCACCGAGCAGGTTCTTCTTGAGCAACGACATCGTGATCTTCATGATGGATTGGATACGTCCACAGCCTAAAATACGAGCAGCCTCTTCCATTTCCGGATGGACAGCGCCGATTGCGGACTTTGCTGACATGAAGGCGATCGGAAGAAACCGTGCGGTAAATGCCAGGATGATGATCAGGGCCGTTCCATAGAGCGACAAGGGCGGAGAAGCGTACGCGGCATAAAAACCGATGGCCATGACAATGCCCGGAATCACAAAAGGCGCCATCACCAGAAAACTCAACGCCCCACCAAAGGGCACAAGCCGGCGGCTGACAATATACGCGACCAATACCGCAATGGCTACGGCCAGCGTGGCGGCTGCTGCGGAAAACATAAGCGTGTTGCCCACCCCTGACATGGCCGTTGTGTGCTCGAGGATCAGGAACCGATAATTTTCAAGGGTCAGGTTGGTGAGGGCTAGGCCCTTTCCCCAGGCCTTTGAAAAGGATGCCTGCAATAACACCATCGCTGGCATCACGACAGCCAGCAGCGCAACGAGGACGCTGTAGCCCAAAAGCGCCCAGCGCCAGACGCCCATATTGATCAAGCGGCGCTCGCCGCCTTTGCCGCTCTGGGCAACGTAACCTTTTCGGCCGAGCAGGATTCGCTGACCACCGATCATCGCAAGCGTGATCAGCAGCATTGGCATGGCATACGCTGAAGCCACTTCGACACGGACCGGATACTCAAAAAACTGCCAAAGCTGCGTAGTGGCAGTGTTCACCCGTGCAGGAATACCAATGATCGCTGGCGTGCCAAACAAGGCCATGGTTTCCAGAAAAACGACTATGGCGCTGCCAAGGATCGCTGGCCACACGAGCGGCAACGTCACCTTCCATGTTGCCTTCCACGTTCCGGCACCCAGAATATTAGCGGCATCCTCCATTTCCGAAGACACAAGGTCCAGCGATGATTTGACGAACATAAACATCAGCGGAAACGTCTGCAAGGCAATGATCAAGGCCAGGCCCGAGAACGTAAAGACATTGACGAGCGGCGCTTGCGAGCCGCTTATCCAACGCCAGGCTTCGTTGATGAAGCCCGAATTGGGCCCTGCCAGCAAAATCCATCCAATTGCGCCAAGATAAGACGGAAGCATGAAGGCGCCCAGCACCCCGACCCACACCAAGCTCTTGCCTGGCATGTTGGTCCGAGACGCGGCCCAAGCCAGCGGTACTGCCATCACAGCGGCCATAGTCGCAGTCACAAGGCTCAAAAGCAAAGAGTTCAGAAGCGCGCCAACATACCTGGCCCGTCCATAAGCTTCGATGTAGTTGGCGATGGTAAACCCGCCACCATCGCGGGATTCAAAGCTCGCGATAATCAATTTTCCAAGTGGCAATGCCACCAGAAAAAGCAGAAAAACGATCAGGAGGATCCAGAGATACATGGCCGGCTCCAGATGCCGGATCCTGCTCGCAAAACCTGCTGCGTTGTCGGGTGCTTTGGGCACCGCGACGTCAGATGCCAAAAGTGTCACGCCATTTTTCCTTTATCTCCGGAATCCCGGCCTCAACCTCTTTGGGTGTCGGACTGATGAGCTTCATGGCTGACAGCGCCAGGGCGCCTTCTGGTGGCGGAACTTCCGGTCGAAGCGAATGGACGAAGAAGGGCCGTACCGCCTGCGCATAGGCCGTGCCCGTCAAAAACTCCATGAACAGCTTTGCAGCGTTAGGGTGGGGAGCATTCTTCGGTATGGCACTTGGGGAGTAGGCTGTCAACACCCCGTCGGTGGGGTAAATGAGCTTGAGAGGGTTGCCGCGTGAAATACTGAGCAGTAGCGTGTTGGTGGCCAAGCCCAACCCGATGTTTCGCTCGCCAGCGTTCAGAAGGGTGATTGGATCATCCGCCGAGCGGCCAAGGTGCGGCTTGTTTTGCTCCAGTTTCTTGAAATAGTCCCAGCCGTACATCTTCTGCAAGGCCACGGTCAGTGCAGCGATGCCGCCAGAGTAACCCGGGTGTCCGATGGCCAGCTGATTCTTCCACTTGGGATCCACCGCGTCGAGCCAGCTTTTTGGAATCTGGTCGGCTTGGACTTTTTGCGTGTTGTAGCCGATCAGGAAAAGCAATACGCTGGTGATCTGGAAGAAATCATCAGGGTCGGTGAAACCGGGCGTTTTGATGAGCGAGTCAACATTTTTGGGACGGAAACGCTCGAGCTGGCCCTGGCGTTTGAGCAACTGGTAGTGGGTATGGTCTGTTGAAGAAAACACATCGGACTGGGGTGCACCAGCACGAAGGTCTTGGGAGATGCGCTGAAAAAGGACCTGTGAAGAGGCGCGTTGCACCGTGACTTTGATGCCAGGGTAGCGGGCAGTGAACGCTTTCCCGGCAGCTTCGGCCGGTTCAGCCGAGACATGGCCCGCCAGCCAGACAAGTTCACCCTCGCGCTTGGCCGCCTCATACAGGGCTTGCTCGTTGCTGGGGAGGGGCTGTGCCCAAGCCTGTTCCGTAATTGCGGGAATCGCAGCGCCAGCTGCTGCTGTGAGCAGAAAATGCCTTCTGTTGAAACTGTTCATGTCATGTCTCCTTTTCGTGGTAAAAACCGCCCCGTCAGTAGACTGCCCGGGCGGGGATTCGGGTTTATGCAGCGATTCGGGGGTATACGTCCATCAATGGAAAAGCACTGTTGAGGTGAGGCCTCATCACTGCGGCTGACGGCATCACATGCGAACGATTGAGCTCTGCAATCGACTGGCAGCCGAGCAATGCCAACGCGATGCCAATTTCGTGCTCAAGCACCTCGAGCAGTTTGACGAGTGCCGGTGCGCCGCCAGCTGCCAGGCCATAGCAATACAGCCGGCCAATGCTGACCGCGTCAGCGCCAAGGGCCATTGCCTTAAGAATGTCTGTGCCACGGCAAAAACCGCTGTCCACGATAACTTTGGCCCTGCCCGCGATGGCATCGACCACTTCAGGCAACAGATCTATCGAGCCCCGCCCGTGATCGAGCTGGCGGCCGCCATGGTTCGACACATAGACGACGTCAACGCCAAGTTCGCACGCCATGGCCGCGTCTTCACCTGTGGCGATGCCTTTGAGGATCAGCGGGATGCTGTGCTTGTCTTTAAAACGCTTGATGTTGTCCCAATTGAACGCGGCCTGGGCGGCATGTCCCGTGGCCGCGCTGCGCCAAGGCTTGGCATAGCGCCGGGAGATATCTCGCTCCCGGCGGCTGTAAGCCTGTGAATCGACTGTGATGCAAAACGCTTCATAACCGGCATTGATAGCGCGCTGGACATATTCATCGACAAAGTCGTCACCACCTCGAACATACAACTGGAATATGCGGCGGCCTGAGCCAGCAGCCTTCGCGGTATCTTCCATGTTCGGTGTGGTGACGGAGCTGACCATGATGGGGATGCCAAACTCTGAGCTGGCACGTGCAGCTTCGGCGCAGCCAGCAGGGTGAATAGACTCGAGTCCGCCAACCGGCGCCAACATGATGGGCAGCCGCATCGGTTGGCCAAGAAAGGTATGGGTCATGTCGACAGTTGAGACGTCGCGAAGTACCCGCGGCCTGAAAGCGATGCTGTCCAGCGCCACACGGTTGCGCAACAGCGTCGTTTCCGTTTCCGTGCCACCGTTGAGGTAATCCCAGATGTCCCCTGACAACTTATTCTTTGCGGCTTCAGCGAATTCATGAAGTGCTTGAAAATCTCCCTGGGGATCAACGAGGTGGTTGCTACTGGACATGTTTATAGGCTCCGGTTAAATGATCTTTATCGCGGCACTGGTATGTGCTGCGGTTAGGCGATTTTGCTGACGGCAACTGCTCTTCGTATCGACAAATAAAACCATTTTGGAATTCCCTTTGTCTTCGTGGTACCGCTTACCCAGAGGATTGCCGGGCATCAAGGTAAAACTCAGGGAATGTCCCTATGACTGCTACAGAGATGCGAGCGCAAGGCTTTTGACAAGATTGGCCACAGCCAGGGACGACGTCAGTCCGGGGCTTTCGATGCCAAAAAGGTTGATGAGGCCCGGCACACCGTGCGCCTCAGGCCCCTGTATCAGAAAGTCGGACGCAGGCGCGCCGTGTGGCGTCAATTTGGGTCGAATGCCGGCATAGCCGGGTGATAACGCTTTGTCCTTCAGGCCAGGCCAGTACCTGCGAACTGCTGCGTAAAAACTGTCGGCCCTGCGAAGATCCACGCTGTAGTCAATTTCATCGATCCATTCGACATCGGGACCAAACCTGGCTTGCCCTCCCAAGTCAATGGTCAAGTGCACGCCAAGCCCCCCAGCGACCGGAACCGGATAAATCAAGCGTGAAAATGGCGATCGCCCTTCCAGGGTGAAATAGTTGCCTTTTGCGTAATGGGCCTGTGGAACAAATGCCTTGGGAAGCCCTCTGATGGCGCCTGCAAGCTGGGGGGCCTGCAGCCCCGCCGAATTGATCAGCAGCCTGCATTCCAGGCGCATCGGATCGGTCCCTCCCACCTCAATTTGCACTCCACCCTGTACGGTCTGGCCGCACTTGACCGGGCTGTTAAACACAAAAGCCGCGCCAGCAGCTTCAGCGTCGCCCTGCAGCGCCAGCATGAATGCGTGGCTGTCCAAAATACCCGTCGTTTCTGAAAATAGAGCCGCGGTGCAGAGCAAATTGGGTTCGAGTTCGCGTGCTTCGGCCGCGGACATCATGCGCATGCCTTCAACACCATTGGCCTGTGCCCGCAACCGGATAGCATCTAAACGAGAGGCCTCTTCCTCGGTCGTTGCGACTATCAGCTTCCCACAATTGTTGTACGGCACGCCGCGTTCTTGGCAGTATGCGTAAAGCTGTCGCCGTCCGTCGACGCACAGCCGTGCCATCAAGCTGCCATGAGGGTAATAGATTCCGGCATGAATCACCTCGCTGTTGCGCGAAGACGTGCCCGTGCCAATGCCTTCGGCTGCATCGAGCACAACCACCTCGCGCCCGGCCTGTGCCAGCGCGCGGGCGATGGCTATTCCGATCACCCCCGCGCCAACGACAACGCAATCTAACTTTTCCAGCAGGTTGTCGCTCACGCTGGCTCCTTCTTGATCAAGGTCGATCCCGACTGTGAGGAGCCCCAAGGCAGGAAATCCTTTGTCGCGCGGTCGTAGGCCGCGCTGCGGGTGGCTTCTTTTACAAGCGCGTCAGACGGCATGTTCTGCAAATCATTCATGGCTACCCCCGCGCGTAGCGCGGTCAGCGTCTGGTGAACCACCTGAATAGTCGCCAAATAGGGCTGATGCCCCTGAAGTGCAATACGGATGCCCAGCGCCCCCATCACTTTGCGCTCCAACAGCTCCCCCTCCACACCGCAAATAATGGGTAACTGGGACACCATGCGGACTGCCTCGATTTGGGCTTTGCTGGAGGCGCTGGCCAAAAACAAGGCATCGGCGCCGGCTTCGTCGTACGCCCGGACCCGGGCCACCCCTTCCTCTAAGCGCCCCAGTGCAAACGCACTGGTGCGAGCCACAATGGCCAGCGACGGGTCTACACGCGAGCGCAGCGCGGCACGTATTTTGCCTAGACCTTCTTCCAGCGTCAGCAGCCGTGTGGGCTCGTCCGCAAAAGCCTTGGGCAATGCCGTGTCCTCGATTGTGAGCGCTGCCACGCCGGCAGCCTCAAGTTCCTGTACCGTTCGCATGACCGAAAGCGCATTACCGTAGCCATGGTCGGCGTCGACGAGAAGCGGCAAGCTGCTGGCGCGGGTCATACGTCGGATCTGATCAGTAAACTCGGTCAATGTGAGAACGATCAGGTCAGGCGCACCGAGCACCGTCATGGAAGCGACAGACCCCGCAAACATACCGACCTCGTAACCAATGTCTTCGGCGATGCGCGTCGAAATCGGGTCAAAAACCGAGGCGGGAAACACGCACGCATCGCCATCAAGGACAGCACGAAAGCGGCGACGGCGATCACTAAAGGTCATGAAAGGCCTGCTGGTAGTCAGTGAATGGGAAAACGCTTAGCTACGGTAATCGGGCTTGTCGTTTTCGATGAGACGCAAGGATGCTTCCCAGAACAACTCGAAGCTTTCGGGCGTGCGCGTGGCGGGATCGCGAAGGAACGCTGCTGTACGCTCACAGACATCCCGGGACGGCCGTGAAAGCGCTCCACCGCCCGACTGTGCCGCAATCTGTGCCGAGCAAGAGCGCTCAAGCATATAAATGGTGTGAAAAGCCTCGGCAATGCTATGTCCTGCGCCGACCAGACCGTGATTGCGCAGGATTAATGCATCGTGAGGCCCCAATGCCTCGACAAGGCGTGCACGCTCTTGCTTCTGAACGGTATGGTCCCACGAGGGCGCGTTGTAATCAAAGTAGCCAATGTGCCCATAGAACTGCAGCGAGTGTTGGGTGATGGGCAGCAGACCTTCTGCTTGCGCGGAGACACCAATGCCTGCAGCCGTATGGGTATGGACAACACACATGAGGTCTTGGCGCCCCATGTGAATGGCTGAATGCACGGTAAAGGCCGCACCGTTGACCTTGTCGGCACCATTGGGGTCACCATCGACAACCCGTGCATCGGGGTCAATCTTGACCAACTCTGATGCACACATCTCGTGAAAGTGCACGCCGTATCGGTTGATCAAAAAGTGATGGTCGCTGCCTGGCAGACGCGCACTGATGTGCGTGTAGATGTGATCAGTCCAGCGAAAGTGGGCCATCAGGCGATACAGGGCTGCAAGATCACAGCGGATTTGCCATTCCTCATCAGAAATATGGGCTGCGCGGCCACTGGCATTGTCTCTTGGCATGGGGTGTTCTCCGTGGTAGTTAAAGGTTAACGCGCAACCGCGAGGGTGCGCACGCAAAAAAATTAATAGAGTTGTGCCACCTTAGGCGCGCCGGTCTGTCGGTAAGCGGCGATTTTCGCGGCGCTTTCTTGGCGCAACTGACCCACGTCGGAAGCTATCGGAATGATCTGCACGCCTTGGTCGATTAACGTCCTGCAGTCTTCCTGCGAAGCAATCAGACCGTGGGCGGTAGCGATGCCTTTCTTCCGGGCCTTTTCGAAAATCAGCGCCAAATTGCGAACCACTTCAGCAGCTGTTGGCTTGCCAAACAAGCCCATCGAACCGGCCATGTCTGCCGGTCCCGTGCAAAGGGCGTCCAGGCCGTCGATCTCGAGAATGGCGTCCAGGTGATCAAGCGCACTGACGCTTTCAATCTGCATCACGATGATGAGGTCTTCGTTGGCGCGTTCCGCATACGTTGCAAGGTCCCGAAAATAAGTTGACGCACGCCAAGGACCAAAACCGCGGATGCCTTGTGGAGGGTATTTACAGGCTGCAACGATACGCAGGGCCTCGGCCTCGTCCATTACGTTGGGAATCATCAGCCCGGCAGCACCAATATCAAGTACCCGCTTGATGAAAAATGGGTCAGCAGAAGGTACGCGAACAATCGGTACCGTCTCGCTCGGGGCGATGGCCATGAGCATGGTCTGAAGGTCGCCCAGATCTGTGGCCGTGTGTTCCAGGTCAATGAAAACCCAGTCAAACCCGGCATTTGCCATGGCTTCGGCAACCATGGGGTTTCCTATGGCCAGCCAAGCCCCGTAGGTAACCTCGCCTGCCGCCCAGCGGGCTTTTAACTTTCTTGCCTTTTCCAACATTGCGCTCATAGCAGTTTCTCCAGTGAAGTACGGCAACGATAGGCGTGGTCAGTTGGAGTGACAACGCTAAAAAAAACCAGAATGGTTCAGATTGATAATCTCGGGCAGGCGTCAGTTGATCAGCAGTGCCTGGACGCTTGGCTTGGATTTGTAGTCATAGGGCTTCGTTGGTCCCACGTTTTGCGCTAAACAAGGCTGATTAGCGCTGCCTGTTCTGGCAATGTTGGGCAATGAGGCAGTGTTTATAACCAGTGCGTCAGCTTTACCCCTCATCACTCCTGAACAACACGCCCGCGCATATCGGCAATGGATTTCGCGCCACTCAACGCGAGTGCGCATTGAAGTTCCTCGCCAAGGATTTTCAAAGCATGCGAAACGCCTGCCTCACCGGCTGCAGCCAGACCGTAGAGAGTCGGCCGTCCGAGCTGGACCGCATCGGCGCCAAGTGCCAATGCCTTGGCAATGTCGCTTCCACTGCGAAACCCGCCGTCAATCAGGACGGTCATCTGGCCGGCCACTGCTTGCACGATGCGCGGCAACTGCTCAATCGTCGAGGCGCTACCGTCGAGTTGCCGACCTCCATGGTTCGAGACAACAACCCCATCGACCCCTGCGGCCTTGGCCTCGAGAACGTGTTGGCTCGAGGAAACGCCTTTGAGCACCAGCTTGCCTCCCCACTGCTCACGCAGCCATAAAATATCACGCCAGGTCATCGAGCAGCTAATTTGCTGCTGCATCACCTCCGCGATGGTGGAGCCACGCGGGGTTGGTCCCATGACTTCTTCAAACAGCGCCAGGCTGGGAGACCCGGTTCGCAACATCTGCAGTGCCCATCGCGGGTGACACATCGTGTCCCAAATGTTGCGCGTAGTCCAGCGAAACGGCAAGGTGAAACCATTTCGAATATCCCGATTGCGACGGGCCGAAACCGCTGTGTCAACGGTTAGCTGAAGTACATCGAAACCGGATGCAGCGACGCGCTCGAGAAAAGCTTTTGCCAGGCCACGATCGTTGAGCATATACAACTGGAACCAACGCAGCGGTCCCGCATGAGCGGCCATAGCAGATAAGCCAACCGTAGCAGCCGTGCTCATGACAAACGGAATCTTATGAGCTTTAGCCGCTCGGGCCAGAGCCAGATCACCATGCGCCCAATAGGCTCCATTGAGTCCGGTCGGGCCGACGATAACCGGCATGGCAAGCTGCTCACCGAAAAGCGTCGTACTGATACTGCGGGAGGACAGGTCGACCAGAATTTCCGGTCGCAATAAAAACCCATCAAAGCCGGTGCGGTTGCGACGGGCTGTGGCCTCGTCACCCGATGCTCCATCAATGTAGTCAAAAACCATACGCGGCAAATTGCATTGCGCCATGCAGCGCAGATCGTCAATGCAAGCGGCGCGGCGCAGCGGGCCGCTTACCCCAACCAGGGCACTCACTCTGCGCGCAGGCCAGCGCTTTGAACAAGTGCCTTGGACGTGACCGCTTCCTCGGTCAGCATTTTTTCAAAGGCTGCCGGCGAACCGCCTACAGGCGATGTGCCTTGAGACTGCAAGGTTGTCTTGATTTCCGGATCAGCCAGGATCTTTCCCACCTCCGCATTCAGCTGGACCACAATCGCGTGAGGCGTGCTTTTTGGCACCAGCAAGCCGAGCCAGGTCAGGTGGCTGTAACCGGGCACACCGCTCTCTGCGACGGTAGGGGTGTTGGGCAGGCTGGGCCAACGCGTGGCGGACGTCACGGCCAGTGCCTTAAGCTTGCCCGAATTGATATGTGGCATAGCGGCGGCCAAGGTTGAAGACACGACCGGTATTTGCCCACTGATCCCGTCCATCAGTGAGGGTCCGGAACCCTTGTAGGGAACATGGACCAAGCTGATCATCGCTGCACGTACAAACATTTCGGCAGCAATGTGGCTGGGCAAGCCAATTCCGGGACTTCCATAGGCAATGGTATTGGGGGCTGCTTTCGCCTTCGAGACCAAGTCGGGAAGGTCAGCAAACGCGCCATTGGCTGCAGTGACAAACACCGACGGACCACGCGTCAGTTCGATTACTGGCACAAAATCGTCGAGCTTGTAAGGCGCTTTGGCGAACAACGACACGTTGAGCGTGTGGTTATTGCCGGTCAAAAGAATTGTGTAGCCGTCTGCAGCAGCCTTGGCAACAGCATCGGTGGCAATGTTGCCGCCGCCACCGCCGCGGTTGTCAATAATGACAGGTTGCCCCAAAGCACGACTCAGGCGCTCGCCGACCATTCGTGCGATGGCATCGGCGCTGCCTCCGGGCGAGGAGGGAACCACGATGCGCAAGGGCTTGTCGGGATACGCGGCGTGCACTGAAAAAGACATACCCGCGATCACAGCCGCGGCGGCCATGGTAATCCGTTGGTGCCGCGTCAAGTTAAGAATTCGGACCATTTTGTCTCCAAAGTAGTTATCAGGTAGGGCTTAAAGGGCCACTGTTTGGGTGATAGGTGCAGTAAGTTCCGCTGTATGGACATGCACGACCCCGGCATTTGCGAGGCGATCGATTGCCACAGCGTCATAACCCAGTTCACACAATACTTCGGCGGTATGTTCGCCATACAGCGGCGAGCCGCGGGTGGTGACCCCGTCACCGCCCGAAAACTTGATGGGGCACCCCAACGCCTCGACATTGCCTGCTATCGGGTGATCTACGCGGATCACCATATTGCGCGCATGCACTTGCGGGTCATCGAGGACTTGCGTCATTGTTTTTACAGGGCCGGCCGGTACCCCTGAACTTTCAAAGGCCGCCACCCAGGCGTCCGTGGAGCGCTCTTTCAAAATTGATGACATGATTTTCACAAGCGTCGGGAGATGACGCATTCGAGCCCCGTTGCTCATGAAACGCTCATCGCTCAGCAACCATACAGCCCCCAAAACCTGTGGAATCCGCTCCCAGTTGGACTGGCCGATAGCACCGATGTTGATCCAGCCGTCCTGTGTGGGAAATGCCTGGTAGGGCGCTGCCACAGGATGAGCCGAACCCATGGGCGTGGGTGACTGGCCAGTGGCAAACGCTATCGCTGCAGGCCAGTAGGTGTGGATCATTGAGGCTTCGAGCAAGGACGTGTCGACATACTGGCCTTCGCCGGTTCTCAGGCGTTCAATATAGGCAGCCAAAATGCCAGTGGCGGCCAGGATGCCCGCTGTGACATCACCCACGGGCACCCCAACCTTGACCGGGGGACGCCCGGGGCCTTCGCCGGTCAGACCCATCAATCCCGACATGCCCTGAGAGATCAGGTCGTAGCCAGCGCGCTGCGCATAAGGACCGTTGGTGCCAAATCCGGTGATCTTGCAATAAACCAGTCCAGGATTGGTGTCCCGCAGGGCGGGGTAGCCAAGGCCCATTTTTTCCATTGTGCCAGGGCGGTAGTTCTCGATAACGACGTCGGCCTGGGCTATCAGGCGTTTTACGACCTGAACCCCTTCGGGGTTCTTGAGATCAACGGCGATCCCGCGTTTGTTGCGGTTGATGATCATGAACGATGCGGACTCCCCGTTTATCTCCGGTGGGGTAGTGCGCCGGGTATCGTCCCCGCCCGGTCGTTTTTCGACCTTGATGACATCTGCTCCCATGTCTGCAAGAAGTAACCCCCCAACGGGACCGGCCATGACGTGGGCCAATTCGATGACACGTACGCCTGCTAGCGGCCCTTTGAATGCTCTTTGATGATTAATCATGTCTATTGCCCGAGAAATTGAGGTGTTTGCTTGGTAAGGAACGCTTGATAGCCGATCACATAGTCACGCGTGTCAAAGCACGCGAAGCCTTCGGCGATATCCGTGTCCTGCAAAGGCGCGCCCGAGCGCAGCTTGGCGATGAACTTTTTATGCCAGCGCGCAGCCAGCGGAGCGCCTGCCGTGATGCGCGCCACGGCCTTGCGCACTTCGTCTTCGAAACGATCAGCAGGAATCACTCGGTTGACCATGCCCTTGGCTAGGGCTTCCGAGGCGTCAATCACACGACCTTCGAGCAACAGTTCAAGAGCGATCGTGGGTCCTGCCAGGCGCATCAGGCCTTCAAGCTCGGCATAAGCAAGCGTTCCACCGAGGCGGCTGATCGGTATGCCGAAGCGACTGCCTTCGCTGCACAGCCGCATGTCACAAAAGGCCGCCAGTTCGAGCCCGCCCCCGACACAGGCGCCTTGAATCGCGGCAACTGTCGGGATCGGACAGTCGCGCATGGCGTGCATGGCGCGGTGGCCATGCTTGGCAAAAGCGGTCGCCTGGGCCTTGTCAGCCCGAATGGACTCAAACTCGTCAATGTCGGCCCCGCTGCCAAAGGCTTGATCGCCCGCACCACGTACAACAATACAGCGCAGATTCATATCCGTTGACAGATCAAGGATGGCGTCGCCCATCTCCATCCACATCGCCTGGCTCATGGCATTGCGTTTGGCTTCGTTATCGATAGTGACCGTAGCAACGTAGCCGTCGCGCCGAATAATAATGGCTCCACTCACTGACATGTCTCCTTTGCAATGAGGGAAGTCTATTTATCATCAGCCAGCATGAACAATACCGATTGCGGCTACTACCATATGCCAAACCTATAGCGACCGTCCTGGAAAGAAAATAGAGCTTGGAACTGCGTCAATTGAAATATTTCGTCGGCATTGTCGAAGCTGGGAGCGTCTCGCGCGCCTCGCAATCGCTACACGTGGCGCAGCCAGCGTTGAGTCAGCAGCTCAGCCGTCTGGAAGACGAACTGGGCGTTAAGCTGCTGACCCGAAGTGTTCGTGGAGTAAGCCTGACTGTGGCTGGAACAGCCGTTTATCAACATGCGCAGCTCATCTTGAAGCAAATCGATGCGACTTCGTTGATTGCCAAGCAAGCCGATACAGGGCCTGCCGGCCCTGTGTCGATCGGCCTGCCTTGGACCGTGACAACCATGCTCGGGCTCGCCTTGCTCACAGAAGTCAGGCACACATTGCCCGCAGTCCGGTTGGAGATCATTGAAGGGCCGAGCTCATTCCTGGCCAATTTGCTGGCCCAAGGAAAATTGGATCTGGCCGTTGTCTTTGACAACACAACGGACGGCGGACTGGCCATGAACCCCGTTGTCGCCGAACCGCTGTATCTGGTCGGCGCTCCTGGCACATTGGGAAGTATGAAGTCCATTTCCGTTGAGGGCATAACACAGCACCCGCTGCTGCTGCTCAGTCGGCCCAACGGGATACGCGAACAACTCGAACAATTGTGGACAACGGCAGGGATCAAGCCCATGGTGATAGGCGAGATCAATGCGCCGCATCTGTTGGTGAGTGCCGTAGAAGCGGGTCTCGGATTTTCCATCTTGCCTTCGTGCGGTATCGAAGAGGCCGTGCGGACAAAACGTCTGGAAGCAGTGCCTCTGGAAGAAGGACGGCTGGTTCGCACCGTCTATCTAAGCACGTCCAGGATGTTTGCACTGTCTCGCGCTGCCGAGCATGTCAATGCGATTGTTGAGCGGATGATCGAAAACGCAGTATTGCAGGGCAGGTGGCGCGCCCAGATCATCGCTACAGCCTGTCCTTCTCGGCCAAGGTGAAGGAACCCGTGGCAAGAGCGCCTTTCCAGGCCACGCACCAGCAAACTCCAAGCGCTCGCAGTGGGAAACCCTAAAGTAGCTGTTGTTGTGCGACTAAAGCGAGGCAATGGGTCGTGGAAATGATACGCCGGCCAAAAGGGGGTGCGGCGGAATTGTTGGACTGGGTTATGCCGTAAGTCCGAGGCTTTCCCGGTATTCGACAGGGCTGAGTGAGCCAAGGGAAATCTTGATGCGCTTTTCGTTATACCAGCGAATGTAGGAATCAACTGCCTGAATGAATTGCTCAACGGTTGTGGCCTGCCAGTCCCGAGGATAGAACAGCTCCGTTTTCAGCCGCCCGAAGAAGCCCTCACAGGCCGCATTGTCGGACGAGCACCCTTTGCAGGGCATCGAGCGGATCAGCTTGGTATTGTGCGTCCGCGAGAGCCATCCAGGCCAACGGTAGTGCCCACCACGATCCGAGTGGACGACGGGCCGCTCGTTGCTGTTGGCCAGCGTCTCGATGGCAGTGCCCAACATCGTGTTCACAAGCGCAGCATCAGGACGCGTGCCGATGGTCCAGCTGACAACCAGGCCATCGAAGCAATCGATGATGGGCGACAGGTACACCTTGCCAGCCGCGATCTGGAACTTGTGTGAGATACCGTTGGCGAATTGGGAGATGCCGGTGTCAGCAAGGAAAAATGAGAGCTTGAAGTACTCGTTAACCTTTAAAAATGCATTTTGCTCGCTCAAAATTTCACTAATATCTGCGACTCTTTTGTAGTTCTCAGCGCTTTTTGGAATTCGCCAACAGTATCTTGTGTGATGTCGGTAAACCACTTCTCATTCGGGGCAGCCGCCTGGAAGTCGCGGTTGATGAGGTTGCTTGGTGCCGGGCTGATCTCTCCCAGGTACGAGCCGTACCGGCGCTGCCTCTTCGCGGCAACGACCAGGCCTTTCCTAAGAAACACCAGCCTCCGTCGGCTGCAAGGAGAACCCGAAGTGCGCAGCACGGCGCTGGAGCTGTCTGACCACGCGCTCGCGGTATCGCTGCTCGTATTGATCGGCACCAGGAT
>JAQGLT010000095.1 GCA_028292745.1 Polaromonas sp.
TCTGCCTTTGAACTTGTGCGCAGCGGGCCGTTTTTGGTCCGCTTGTGCTCGACATAATGATCTGCCACCTCCTGCAAAGAAATGTTGAGCGCTACCTGACGTGCCTTTTCAGCCCTTGGGTCAAAGCCATTTCGCATGTCTCGCAACAACTCTTCTGCTTGCTTGCGCGCTTGATCAACCGTGAACACCCCGTATCGCCCAATGGTTTCGCGCCGTTCTTTTATGCCAACGCGAGCTTGGACTATGAAACTTTTGACGCCTGCTGACGTGACGCGCAAACCGAACCCACGGCGCTCGGTACACCAGAGAAATGCTTGCTGTTTTCCAGAAGGGCAAACAAATTCTTCTACTAATTTTTTGGTCAGTTTTGACATACGTAGCTCCTTGCATGTACGTGCAATGTAAGCGATCTACGTAGAGTTGCACAAGGGTACTTAGTATTAAATAAAATATAAGTCGTTGATTTCAAACGACTTATAAACTTACATAGAGCCTGGTAAAGCTACAGAAAGCTCCACATGCGTGTCCTGTTAATCCGTAGGTCCCTGGTTCGAGCCCAGGTTGAGGAGCCAGAATAAGCCTTATAGGCAGTAAAAAGCCCACTATTCACCAATAGTGGGCTTTTTACATTGTTCTCTTGGAAAACTGCGTGGCTTGAAAGTGCTGAAATCGGTTTAGTGCGTGATGACTACCAGTACGCTACAAGGAGCCAACTCGATAAGCGCCTTGGAAACAGACCCATGCCACCAACGGGCAGCCCATCCGTTCAGATGTTTGTGGCCAACCACAATCAAGTCGGCCTGAACTCGTTCAGCGCAGCGTGTGATTTCATTGACAGCGTCCCCAATAACCAATTCCCCACGTGCCGTCACACCGGCGTCAGCCAGCTTGCGCAGCCCTTGCGCAAGAATGGCATGGTAGCGGTCTTTTTCGCTTTCCTGCAGCGCTTCGTCGTATATGCCACCCTCAAGCGTGATACCGCTCAAAGGAAATTGCATCACCGCAATCAGTGTCAGTTCTGATTGGCTCCATTGCGCAATTCCATGGCATTCCAGAAGAGCCTGTTGCCCAGATGCAGATCCGTCGTAAGCGAGCAAAATTCGTTTGTACATCACACGCCTTTCAGCCAGCTGAACTGGTTATTGCCTGAAGTTTGTCTATCCAAATCGACAGATCATCGCACTACATGGCGAGTATCCGATTGTTGCTGGCGTCACTCGGAAAAAACAAGTCCTAAAAATATTAAAGCGCACTATTGATTAATAGCGCGCTTTATTGATGAGTTTGTCCAGGTGGCTTAAAAGACGGCTTTAGTACTCAACGCATTGAAAAACTTGATAAGTAATAGGCAAATAGTGCGTTTTGTTATGCTTATTGAAATTAAGGATTTCTTCCCCTCTGGCTGCTCTGGCATCTAAATCAAGGAGTGGTTTTCTTCTCACCGTGCTTTTGTGCGCCAGTCGGTGATGTTTCTGATCCCTTTTTCTCTTGACTACTGCCCGCTGCCTTACCGGCTGAGTCCGTTTTTTTGGAAGCGTGTGATTTACCGCCGTTGGAGTCTTTATTGGATTGCATGACTTATCCTTTTAAAAACGGTTGAATCATTTCCACCGCAAGATCAATTTACTGGAAGGGTTAAAACTGCGACGTAAGAGAAGCAGCATTTTTCCGTAGGACAGCCGAGCAGAGTACTTTCCAATTCCTAGACCAGCCTTGTCAGGAGTCGTTTGAAGGCGTAGTGGCCGCACTACTGCCACTACGGTTCTCCCTTAAGGCCAGTGGGCCATGTCATTCGGCCAATGCCAAGTCCCTCTCAGCTACAGGAACCGGCGTCCGGATCAGATAGTCAAATGCACTGAGCGATGCCTTGGCTCCGTCACCTGCCGCAATAATGATTTGCTTGAACGGAACGGTGGTGGCATCTCCTGCAGCAAAAACACCTGGCAACGAAGTCTGCCCCTTGGCGTTTACCACGATTTCGCCATGCCTGGACAACTCGACTGTATTTTTCAACCAGTCGGTGTTGGGCACCAAGCCAATCTGGATGAACACACCTTCCAGTTCAATTTGTTTTGACTCACCCGTGGTCCGGTCTTTGTAGACCAAGCCATTAACCTTTTGGCTGTCGCCCGTGATTTCCGTTGTCTGGGCATTCGTAAACACGGTTACGTTCGAAAGGCTGTGCAACTTGCGCTGCAGCACGGCGTCAGCGCGCAGCGCTGTGTCAAATTCAACCAGCGTGACGTGGCCTACGATGCCTGCCAGATCAATGGCTGCTTCAACGCCTGAGTTGCCTCCGCCAATCACGGCAACACGCTTGCCTTTGAAGAGCGGGCCATCGCAATGGGGGCAATAAGCCACGCCCTTGTTTTTGTACTCATGCTCGCCGGGAACGTTGATGTTGCGCCAGCGTGCGCCAGTTGCAATGATGACGGTTCGCGCCTTTAGCGAAGCTCCGCTTTCCATCTGTATTTCAATCAAATCCTGAGCAGGTCCAGCGTTCGGTACCAGTGCCTTGGCGCGCTGCAGGTTCATGATGTCAACGTCATAGTCGCGCACATGCTGCTCCAGCGCTACCGCGAATTGCGGGCCTTCGGTTTTCTGCACGGAAATAAAGTTTTCGATGCCCAAGGTGTCAAGCACCTGACCACCGAAGCGTTCCGATGCCACACCAGTACGTATCCCTTTACGTGCCGCATACACCGCAGCTGCCGCACCGGCAGGACCGCCACCAACGATGAGTACATCGAAAGGCGCTTTGGCATCAATTTTCCGGGCTTCGCGCTCAACGCCGCTGGTGTCTATCTTCGCAAGGATTTCTTCCAGGCTCATGCGGCCCTGACTGAATTCGGTGCCATTGAGGAAGACGGTCGGAACCGCCATGATCTGGCGTTCTGTGACCTCGTTTTGAAACAATGCCCCATCGATCATCGTGTTCTTAATGCGCGGATTTTGCACCGCCATCAGGTTCAGCGCTTGCACCACATCCGGGCAGCTATGGCATGTCAAGGAGACATAAATTTCGAATTCAAAGTCAGCGTCAAGCGCGCGAATCTGTTCCAGAATGACCTCGTCTACTTTGGGGGGATAGCCACCGATTTGCAGCAGTGCCAGGATCAACGAAGTGAATTCATGCCCCATCGGCAGACCGGCAAAACGCGGGCCGTGGTTTTCACCCGGCCGATTGATCGAGAACGATGGCTTGCGGTGATTGTCGTCGCGGCTTTCGCTGACCTTGACCAAAGAAGAAACGTCACTGATATCTTTCAGCAGCGACACAAGCTCGTTCGAAGCTTTGCTGTTGTCGAGCGAGGCAACGATTTCGATGGGCTTTGTTGCGCGTTCAAGATAGCTCTTCAATTGCGCTTTCGTGCTGGCGTCAAGCATGGCGGACTCACTTTCAAAAGACTTCGGGAATAAAAAAGCCCAGGTGCAAACGCGCCTGGGCTGTTTGGCGCGAACGGATGGACTTAGATCTTGCCGACCAGATCAAATGAAGGCTTCAAGGTTTCGGCACCTTCACTCCATTTGGCAGGGCAGACTTCGCCAGGATGAGCAGCAACATACTGAGCTGCCTTGACCCGGCGCAGCAGTTCGGCTGCATCGCGGCCAATGCCGTTGTCATGCACTTCAATCGTTTTGATCTTCCCTTCAGGGTCGATCACGAAAGTGCCGCGATAGGCCAGCCCTGCATCATCGCCTTCTTCAATCATGACCTGAAATGCGCGAGCCAATTGGCCGCTTGGGTCACCGATCATGGGATAGGTCACTTTGCCAATCGTATCGGACGTGTCATGCCAAGCTTTGTGGGTGAAGTGGGTGTCGGTTGAAACGCTGTACACCTCAATGCCCAGTTTTTGGAATTCGGCATAGTGATCGGCCAGATCGCCGAGCTCAGTCGGGCACACAAAGGTGAAGTCGGCAGGGTAAAACACGACGACAGACCATTTGCCTTTGAAGTTCTCATTGCTGACTGGCACGAACTTGCCATTGTGATAAGCCGTGGCCTTGAATGGAATGACTTCACTGTTGATAAGGGACATGTTGACTTCCTTGTTGTGGTTGAAATTAGAATGAAGTGATAGTTTATGACTTAAAGTCGGAGTAATCAAATAGAAATTTACTATTAACTAAATTGCTCGTGGCTATGCGATGGAAAATGGAACCATGGAAGCGGGGTTGGGCGTTATGCCTAAAAAATTAACTAAATCAGGTACTGGCGCAATACCAGATTGCCTTAGTAGCTATAAATAACATAGCAATGAGGCATCTGCCGCAGAAGGTGAAAAATCAGTATTCAAGCCGCTCTGGTCTGATTTCCTGCAGGATTGTGGTTGCAATCTCTTCAATTGACTTGGTCGTTGTTGACAGCCAGCGAATGCCTTCACGCCGCATCATGGCTTCGGCCTCATGAATTTCATTGCGGCAATTCTCAAGATTGGAATAGGTGGAGTTAGGCCTGCGTTCATTGCGAATCTGGCTTAGGCGCTCAGGTGCAATCGTCAGTCCAAAGATCTTTTTTTTATGGGGTACCAATGCCGGGGGCAACTGGCGGCGTTCGAAGTCTTCGGGAATCAGGGGGTAATTCGAAGCTTTCAGGCCGTATTGCATCGCCAGGTATAAGGTTGTGGGCGTTTTTCCGCTACGGCTGACGCCCACCAGAATCACATCCGATCCTGCCAGGTCGCGGTGACTTTGGCCGTCATCGTGCGCCAGCGAGAAGTTGATGGCTTCAATCCGATCGTCATAAGCCTTGCTCTTGGAGGCATCTGAAAATCGTCCTACCCGATGGTTGGATTTGATGCCCAGTTCGCTTTCAAGTGGTGCTACGAACATTCCGAACATATCCAGCAGCATGCCATTGCAGTGGGTTTTGATGACTGCAAGGATGTCCATGTTCACCAGTGTCGTGAAAACGATGGGCCGCCTTCCTTCTAGTTCTCCTGTGTGGTTGATATGGCGAATTGCCTGGTGCGCCTTGTCCACGGTATCGATAAAGGGCAGGCGAACATGGCGTGGGTTGATTTCGAACTGCGCCAGGATGGCGTTTCCAAACGTTTCGGCAGTAATACCCGTGCCGTCTGAAATGAAGAATACGGTGCGATTGGACATGGTGTTTGCTTCGGGTCAAGTGGAAAACGTGGACGGGATGCCGCTCAACAGGCCCCCTACAATCGAGCCAATTGTCAAGTTTGTGTTTCCATGCGACGCATCAATCCCCTAAAAGAATAACAAGGTTGTCTGTCGCCCTGGGACAAGTACCGTTTTTAAACCTCCCGGAGTATTGTTATGTCCACGCTGTTTGAGCCAACTGCCCTTGTTGTGCCTTTTGAAAACCTGAGGATGACCGATGTCGATTCGGTCGGTGGTAAGAACGCAAGCCTTGGCGAAATGATTTCGCAATTGCCTACCGGCCCCCAGGGTGTTCGAGTGCCAACTGGCTTCGCCACCACCGCCCACGCATTTCGCGTATTTTTGGCTTATGCCGGGCTTGACCACAAAATCAATGCCGTACTGGATGCGCTGAATACCGACGATGTACGGGCCCTGGCCGCAGCAGGTGCCCAAATTCGTGAAATGGTCGAAGCCCAGCCGTTCCCGCCAGAGTTTGAGCAGGCGGTGCGCGACAGTTTTGCGAACCTGAGCGCGGGCAATCCGCAGGCCAGCTTTGCCGTGCGCTCGTCGGCTACTGCCGAAGACCTGCCCGATGCTTCTTTTGCCGGTCAGCAGGAAACGTTTTTGAATGTTGTGGGCATCGAGGATGTGCTGCACAAGATGAAGGAAGTGTTTGCGTCACTCTACAACGACCGTGCCATCAGCTACCGCGTGCATAAGGGTTTCGCCCATGCGGACGTTGCCCTGTCGGCTGGGGTGCAGCGCATGGTGCGCAGCGACCTGGGCGCGGCCGGTGTCATGTTTACCATTGATACTGAAAGCGGTTTTGAAGATGTCGTGTTCATAACCTCCAGCTATGGTTTGGGCGAAACGGTGGTGCAGGGCGCGGTGAACCCGGATGAGTTTTATGTTCACAAACCGATGCTCAAAGCCGGTCATCGCAGCGTCATCCGCCGCAACCTAGGCTCCAAGCTTCTGCAAATGGAATTCACCACGGCAGAGGAGAAAAAAATCGGCGGCAAACTGGTCAAAACCACCGATGTGCCGATCGAGTTGCGCAACCGGTATTCGCTTACGGACGCCGATGTCGAGCAACTGGCACGTTATGCGGTCATTATTGAAGACCATTACGGCCGTGCGATGGACATTGAATGGGGAAAAGACGGCACCGACGGCGAGTTGTACATTCTGCAGGCACGCCCTGAAACCGTGAAGAGCCAGGCCAAAGGCAAGGCCGAGCAACGCTATAAGCTCAAGGGCACCGGCACCGTGCTGGCGGAGGGCCGGGCAATTGGCCAGAAGATCGGCACCGGTCCGGTTCGCATCGTGCACGACATCAGCCAGATGGACCAAGTCCAGCCTGGCGATGTGCTGGTCACCGACATGACCGACCCTAACTGGGAGCCAGTCATGAAGCGTGCCAGCGCAATCGTGACGAATCGCGGCGGGCGTACCTGCCATGCTGCCATCATTGCCCGTGAACTGGGTATTCCAGCAGTCGTTGGCTGTGGCGATGCAACCGAGCGGCTTTTGGAAGGCATGCTGGTCACGGTGAGCTGTGCCGAAGGCGATACCGGCAATATTTATGACGGTCTGCTGGAGACGGAAATTACCGAAGTCCAGCGCGGTCAGATGCCGCCTATCGACATCAAGATCATGATGAACGTGGGCAACCCGCAGCTGGCATTTGACTTCTGCCAAATTCCCAACCAGGGCGTAGGCCTGGCGCGGCTTGAGTTCATCATCAACAACAATATCGGCGTGCATCCAAAGGCGATTCTGGACTATCCGAATGTGGATGCCGACCTGAAAAAAGCGGTTGAAAGCGTCGCGCGCGGCCATGCGTCGCCACGTGCTTTTTATGTCGATAAGGTTGCCGAAGGCATTGCCACCATTGGCGCGGCCTTTTGGCCCAAGCCGGTAATTGTTCGCCTTTCTGACTTTAAATCCAATGAATACCGCAAGCTGATCGGTGGTTCGCGCTACGAGCCGGAGGAAGAAAATCCAATGCTGGGCTTTCGCGGTGCTGCACGCTACATCAGCGCCGAGTTTCGCGAAGCGTTCGCCATGGAATGCGAGGCGCTCAAGCGCGTGCGTAATGACATGGGCTTGGTCAATGTCGAAGTCATGGTGCCATTTGTCCGCACGCTGGGCCAGGCCAAGGCCGTCACGGAATTGCTTGCCGAACAGGGCCTCAAGCGGGGTGAGCGGGGGTTGCGCATCATCATGATGTGCGAAGTGCCAAGCAACGCGGTGCTCGCTGAACATTTTCTTGAGTACTTTGATGGATTTTCGATCGGCTCGAATGACTTGACCCAACTGACCTTGGGGCTGGACCGCGATTCCGGGCTGGAAATTCTGGCCAAGGACTTTGACGAACGCGATCCAGCCGTCAAGGCGCTGCTCAGTCTGGCCATCTCGGCCTGCCAGAGGCAAGGTAAATACGTCGGTATCTGCGGCCAAGGGCCGAGCGACCATGCTGACTTTGCCCAGTGGCTCAAGGAGCAAGGCATTGGTTCAATTTCCCTGAACCCTGACACCGTGATCGATACCTGGAAGCGTCTGGCAAACTGACCTTGTCGCAGGGTACTGAAAATTTAGCTCGCCACAAGCAAGGCGGTTATTTCCTTACCCTTCGTTTAAATCGCAAGGCTGAATGGCGGGCTATAATCGTAGGCTTCGCCTTGCCGCACCCTTAACGACGCTGGGGCGGCTTTTATCCATCCACAAGGAGATTTTATGCGTCATTACGAGATCGTCTTGCTGATCCATCCGGATCAAAGCGAGCAAGTGCCGGCTATGCTGGAACGTTACAAAGGCATGATCACCGCCGGCGGCGGAACTGTGCATCGTGTTGAAGATTGGGGTCGCCGCCAGTTGGTGTACCTGATTCAGAAACTTGCAAAAGCTCACTACCTCTGTATCAACATCGAAGCCAGCCAGGCCGTGATGGAAGAAATTGAACATGCGTTCAAGTTCAACGATGCCGTATTGCGCCACCTGACCGTGGTGAAGAAAAAGGCTGAAACCGGCCCGTCCCTCATGATGCGCAACGTCGAGAGGGAAGAAGCCCGTAAAACCCAACAGCAGGAATTTGCAGCTTAATCTGCTTTGTGTTGTTGAACGCTTCGCTGCGGCTGCGCATCAGGAATTGCAGTGAACCAGGTTGAGCTGACCGCTACGATCGCCGAGCTTAGTCCTCTTCGTTATACCCCCGCCGGGATTCCTGCCATCAACTTCATTCTCGAACATGAGTCTGAAATGCTTGAGGCAGGTGTGAACAGGCAGGTCAAGTTGACGATCAAGGCGGTGGCTTTTGGAACGATGGCTGAACAGGCTGTCAGGCTTTCGTTAGGCAAGGCTTTCAGGTTTACTGGTTTTCTAATTAATGCCCGCACCAGCAAAGGCGTTGTTTTTCATATTCAAGCTCTTCACCTCGTTAATCAAACTGACCAGGCAGAGCAAGCACTGAACCCCATTTAAGGAGTCCATCATGGCCGGACCAAAACGTTTTAATAAAGACAAGCGCCCTAAGCGCAATACCCAATCCCTGCTGTTCAAGCGCAAGCGTTTTTGCCGCTTCACAGCCGCTGGTGTTGAAGAGATCGACTACAAAGATATCGACACCCTGCGCGATTTCGTGTCTGAAAATGGAAAAATCATTCCCGCACGCCTGACCGGCACGCGCGCGATCTTCCAGCGTCAGATCAACACCGCCGTCAAGCGCGCTCGCTTCCTCGCGATGCTGCCTTACAGCGACCAGCACCGCAGCCTGTAAGGAGATACGACCATGCAAATTATTCTGCTCGACAAAGTCGTGAACCTGGGCAACCTGGGTGAAGTCGTCAAGGTTAAAGATGGCTACGCACGCAATTTCCTGATTCCTTCCGGGCGTGCCCGTCGTGCAACCTCGGTTGCCATCAAGGAATTTGAAGTCAAACGTGCTGAGCTTGAGAAAGCTGCCGCTGCCAAGCTTGCCGAAATGCAAGCGCAAGGCGAAAAACTCGGCGGCACCACCGTCAAGCTGACGCAAAAAGCCGGTGTGGATGGTCGCTTGTTCGGCTCCGTCACCAATGCCGACATCGCTTCCGAAGTGTCCAAGCAGGGCTTTGCCGTTAACAAATCACAGATTCGCCTGCCTAATGGTCCTATCAAAACCGTTGGCGATCATGCGGTCAGTGTGGCTTTGCATACCGATGTGGTGGTTGACATCACGGTAACGGTTTACGGTGAAACCGCCTAAGCGGATGCCCGTGCTATCCTGAAAAGCCGCTCTTCGGAGCGGCTTTTTTCTTGGGGTCTCGCGATTTCTGCCGGGTGCCCCTGGAAGTCGCTTTCCTGCTTATGCACAGTTATAAGGTGGAATTCCACTTTATTTCCCCAACTTGTCCACAGGTTTATGCCGTCTGTTTCGCAGCTGCGGCGTACTATTTACCCTTTAAGGATCATCATGTCTGCCGTACTGTCTCCATTTGCAGAACCGGGCTACGGCGCTGACCGCCAAATTGCCCAGCTTCGCATTCCGCCTCACTCCATTGAAGGCGAGTCCAGTGTGCTGGGGGGATTGCTGCTTGACAACAGCGCCTGGGATCGAGTGGGTGACCTGTTGGCCGACCAGGATTTTTATCGCCACGAGCACCAGCTTATCTATGCCGCTATCGGCTGGCTGATCAATGCCTCAAAGCCTGCCGACATCATCACCGTGTTCGAGCGCCTGCAAAGCCTGGGGAAAAACGAGGAAATTGGCGGTCTGGGCTACCTGAATGCGCTGGCGCAGTATGTGCCCAGCGCGAGCAATATTCGCCGTTATGCCGAGATTGTTCGAGAGCGCTCCATTTTGCGCAAGCTGGTGGCCGCTTCAGATGAAATTGCCACCAATGCGTTCAATCCGCAGGGCAAGCCGGTCATGGCCATCCTGGACGAGGCTGAACAAAAAATCCTCAACATTGGCGAGCAGGGTGGGCGGTCGCAACAGGGTTTCCAGAGTATGGACACCCTGGTGGTGGACCTGCTGGACCGCGTCACCGAAATGTCGGAAAACCCGAATGACGTGACGGGTGTGCCGACGGGGTTCTATGACTTGGATCGCATGACTTCGGGCTTGCAGGCGGGTGATCTGGTCATTTTGGCGGCCCGTCCATCCATGGGTAAAACGGCTCTGGCGATCAATATTGCCGAGCATGTCGCCTTGCATGAAGGCTTGCCGGTGGCGGTTTTCTCGATGGAAATGGGGGCGTCGCAACTGGCGGTGCGTATCGTCGGCTCGATCGGTCGAATTGACCAGACGCACTTGCGCACCGGTGCGCTGACCGATGAAGAATGGCCGCGCCTGACGGAAGCCATTGAAAAGCTCAGGACCATTTCGCTTCACATCGACGAAACCGCTGGCCTCACCGTCAGTGAATTGCGGGCCAATGCCAGGCGCCTGGCCCGTCAGTGCGGCAAGCTCGGCCTGATCGTGGTCGATTATTTGCAGCTCATGAGTGTTTCGACCAGCATGAGCGACGAAAACCGCGCAACGGCCGTGGGTGAGATTTCCCGGGGCTTGAAGATGCTTGCCAAGGAACTCCAGTGCCCGGTGATTGCACTGTCCCAGCTCAGCCGGGGCGTGGAGTCGCGGACCGACAAGCGGCCAATGATGAGCGATTTGCGCGAATCGGGGGCGATCGAGCAGGATGCGGACATCATCATGTTCATCTACCGGGATGAGTACTACACCAAAGAGGCCTGCAAGGAGCCTGGCGTGGCTGAGGTCATCATCAGCAAACAGCGCAATGGACCGACAGGAACCGTGAAGCTTGCGTTTATCAGCCGCATCACCAAGTTTGAAAGTCTGGCGCACAATGCAGGTGATTTTTAGTGAAAACGCCCCTTTGCGCAGGCAGGCTATACATGATTAGCTATGCTTATGATAGCGAAAGGTGGCTTTCAACCATTTTCATTTTGCAACCGCAACCGCCCGTAACCGCAAATGCAACCAATAGAAGTGAGCTTGGGTTGGGGACTTTGAAACTCAATCAATTGCTCGCTTGAGCACCGGACACGGAAAATAACAAGCTTATTCCAGATCTTCTATCGCCAGCATGTGGTACTTCTGGCCGTAAGAAAAAGGCAACTCTCGCACAATTGTCATCAAGCGTTCGGTGTCTTCATCGGAAGGTGCCTTCACCATCAACGCATGATGCCCATCTCGTGCAAATGCAATGTACTTGGCCACGGTGGCGCCCTCTGTGCCAACCGATGGCAACAACTCCGTTGAGTCTTCCCGCAATTTGCCGATGTCCCGAAGGATGGCCTGTGGCGTCAGCAGCATCACATCCTGGTCGCTAAATCCAGCGGCTTCAAGTTGTTGTCCAGCTTTTTCGGCGCTTTCGGCATCTGGAAACATCAAAAAAGCGTAGCCCGTGGGATAGAAAACACCCTGGATGGTGGTCATCTTCGGATTCATCAAAAATGCTTGCACTGTGGTGACTCCTTTGGTTGAAAAACTATTAACTCATGCTGCCGACAACTGTGTTGTAGGCGAGCGCACACCTTTATGGAGAGAAAACTACGCCTGATCGACTCTTTGCAGAGGCTGTGTTCCGGCGCATTGGTCAGGGCAACTCTTCGGTTCTCACCGAAGGCTCCGACATCACACGGGCGGTGCTTGCCAGGCTGTCGAGCAGGCGATTGGCGAAATAACTGGTTGCGGTGTCGGGTTCGAGCGCCGCGATGACAAGATTGGCCAGAGGCTGGTTCAGCGGCACGTAGTAGCTTCCGGCTGGCGCATCGATCACGCCGCGTGTCAAGGCCACCTCGATTTTCTGCGCAGGCGGCTGCCCGCCCGTGGTGCCGCGCAGCCCTTGCTGCGCACTGTCCGGACTGCTTCGGGAGCTTTCGCGGTACAGATCGCCCAGCAGGGCGCTTGGCTCGGCAACCCTCAGCACCTGCACGCCATGCAGGCGAAGTCGCTCGACCGCGGTTTTCGACGTGGCGGCAAGCCAGTAGCCGCAAGGGCGAACGCGAGACTTCAAGGGGCGCAATGCCAGCGCCGAATCCCAGTCAACGCTGACGATTTTGTCGGCGCCGGTCACCGGGTCGAGCATCTGCAAGTCATATTGCGCCAGTGTGTTGGCTGCCTGGACGGTAGCCTGCCCCTTGCAGGCCAGTGCGCTGACCTCCTTTTCAATGTAGGGGAGAAGCTGGCCGAGTTCGTTGGCGCGCTGGGCGGTGCTGCCCAGCACGCTGGTGATGGCGGTGACATGGGTATGCACACGTCGCTGGATATGCAGGCGGCCGATGTCCGCACCGCGTGTTTCCACCAGCAGGCCGACCGCATTTTTCAGGCCTTGCGCATTTCGCAGGGTGTCCGGCTGGCTGTCACCCATGGAAACTTTCTTGTCGGCCATGTCTTTTGACGTGGTGTGATACCACTCAGCGCTCAGGCCCCGACCCTTGATTGCGGCGAGCAAGGGACGGCGGTACCACTCCTCATCGGCTTTGCCCAGAAACTCGGGCAGATTGGCGACACTGGAATACTGCAGGAGCGCATCGAACTTCGGCACCGCGCCGAACTTTTCCTGATAAAGGCCCGTGACCGGGTACTCATGCGCATCAAGCACCACCGTGGGTCGGTAGTCGCGTGCCAGCCGGGCCAGGGCCTGGGCTTCTGGCGTATTGAGCAGCAGGTGATCATGGTGCATGTCCTGCCCACGGGCAGTGGCAGACTCGCCCCTTTCCGCGCCATCGGGATTGGCACGCGGGACAATCACGACATTGATCCGTTCCAGCACCGGCTGCAGCAGGCCCTGCGCCAGTTCGCGGGCAACAACCAGCAAGGCTTCGCCGCCGGCAGGTTCATCGCCATGCTGCTGGCCGACCAGCAAGACGGTGGGTCGGCCGCCTTCCACAAGTGCTGCCGGATCAGTGCCAGCGCCGCGGGTCAGCACCAGGGCTTCAAGCGGCTGACCTTGCTGGGATGTGCCGAAAGGCACCAAGGCGGCTTTGACGCCAACCGAGCGCGAAAGGGCGGCTGCCTGGTCGCGCAGCCAGTTATGAACCTCATCCTGCGAACTGAAGCTGGTACGCCCAGGTTGAAGTCCGGGGGTGCTGTACACCACCGGGGGCGCCGGGAAACGGGCCGCAACCGCGGCACTGTAAGGCGCGGGCGCTTCAGCCGGCGCATTCGCCACCACCGATGGGGGCAAAACCGGTGACGTCTGCACGACCACCGCAGGCTCGACAAGAACAGGCGCAGAGGTTGCAGGGGCTTGAGAGCTTGTCGGGCTGCCAGGCGCAGGCTGGGAAACGGGTGGCAGCCAGGGGGGCAGCGGCACGGAACCACAGGCAGCCAGCAAGGCGATCGGGGCGATCATTGCCACTACCCGGGCGCGTTTTTTTAGGGGCAAGCCGGGGATGCGGTTCATGGCAGAAAGAAGGGGCACGGTGGTCGTCCTTGTAGGGCTGTTGACCAGGGGTCGGGCGTCGGGACGGGCTTTTGACAGCGCCGCTCCCGGAAAACGCTGATATTACCTGCCCTCCCGGCTTGGCCGCAGGCCTGTGGCGCATCGGTAAAAAAGCACTTGTCGGGGGAGCAGGCGTCACAAGCCCGGCTGATTGAGCTTTCAGGGAAAATAGAGGAATGTCAATCCCCGCTTTTACTGATGTTTCAACCGGCGTGCCGCCTGCTGCCGGCCATCCCTGGCGCCTGAGCGTCGCCCCGATGATGGATTGGTCGGATCGGCATTGCCGGTACTTTCACCGCCTGTTGTCGCGCCACGCGCTGCTGTACACCGAGATGGTCACGACCGGCGCGCTGATTCATGGGGATGTGGGACGCCATTTGCGTTTCAATGCCGAAGAGCATCCGGTCGCGCTGCAGCTCGGCGGCAGCGAGCCGGCCGATCTGGCGCATTGCGCCCGGCTGGGTGAGCAGTGGGGCTACGATGAAATCAACATCAACTGCGGCTGCCCCAGTGAGCGGGTGCAGCGCGGCGCCTTCGGTGCCTGCCTGATGGCCGAGCCCCAGCTGGTGGCCGACTGCGTCAAGGCCATGGTCGATGTCGTGTCGGTGCCTGTCACCGTCAAGCACCGCATCGGTATTGACAGGGAAGAGCGCTATGACTTCGTGCGCGACTTTGTCGGCACGGTCAGCGAGGCCGGATGCAGCACTTTTATCGTGCATGCCCGCAATGCCTGGCTCAAGGGCTTGAGCCCGAAGGAAAACCGCGAGGTGCCGCCGCTGCGCTATGAACTGGTGCACCGGCTGAAGCGGGACTTTCCCGGCCTGACGATTTGCGTCAATGGCGGTATCACAACGACTGAACAGGTGCAGGACCAGCTGGCTGAGCTTGACGGCGTGATGATCGGCCGGGAGGCCTACCACAACCCCTGGTGGCTGGCGGGCTGGGATGCGGCGGTTTTTGGGGTTGGGGGGGGCGACGTCACCCGCGAGCAGATCGAGAGCCGGATGTGCGATTACATGGTGCGGGAATCCGCCGCGCATGGCACGCCATGGAGTGCGGTGGCACGGCACATGCTGGGCTTGCGCTACGGCTTGCCAGGTTCACGCCGCTGGCGCCAGGTCTGGAGCGACCACAAGCTCAAAACCCTGCCGCCACACGAGGTCATGGACATTGCGCATGGGGCTTTGCGCGAAGCTGCCTGAAAACGCTTTTTGAAAGGCAGCATTTGCTGCGCTTGCCAGCTGCCGTGAATCGGCCGCAAGGCCTGTACAACCCCGCTTAATCCACAGCGCACAGCGTCAGGCCGCCGCTTGCAGGCCATTGCGAAAGTGCTCGCGCATGCATTGGGCCGCGGCCTGGGCATCGTGCGAGGTGAGCGCGGTCAGAAGGGCGCCATGCTCGGCCAGCGACTCTTCAAGCCGCCCGGCCTTGAGCAGGGAATTTTGGCGGTTGAGCTTCATCACCTTGCGCAGGTCGGCCACCATCTGATTGCGCCAGCGGTTGTTGGCGATTTCCAGCAAGCGCATGTGAAATGCCTCGTTGAGCTCAAAAAAACGCTCTCGGTCACCGACGGCTTTTTCAAGCTCTTCATGCAGGCTCTGCAGTTGCGCCATCTCGGCCGGCGTGGCCTTGCCGGCCACAACGCTCGCCGCATCGCTTTCAAGCAGCGCAAGCAGGTGGTAGACATCGGACAGGTCGGTTTCCGACACCTCGGTGACGTAAGCGCCGCGCCGCACTTTCATCGTGACCAGCCCTTCAGTCGCAAGCACCTTGAGGGCCTCGCGCAGCGGCGTTCGGCTGATGCCGTATTGCTCTGCCAGCTTGAGCTCGTCGATCCAGCTGCCAGGTGCCAGTTCATGGCTGAATATCCGTTGGCGCAGCTGCTCGGCCACTTCCTGGTAAAGCGCGCGCGGAGATAAAGAGAGGTCAGCCATGGCCTGGAGTGTAAGGGCTCTGAAATTTTGAATCAATAATTATAAATAATGTAAACTTGCAATCACTTATGCCCCATGCCTGTCAGCGCAATCAGTGGCTCCCGGACAAGGGCAAGCGAACAAGGACAGTCACCCCATGAGTTCAGAACCCACCTCTCCCTTCCATCCGGCCAGTCTTGCAGACTGGGCCAAGTCAGCGGCCAAATCCGCGCCCGGCGGCGATGTCGATGCCCTGAGCTGGGAAACGCCTGACGGCTTCAAGGTCAAGCCGCTCTACACGGCCGAGGACATCAAGGGCCTGCCCTACACCGACACGCTGCCGGGTTTCGAGCCCTTTATTCGCGGCCCGCAGGCCACCATGTATGCGGTGCGGCCCTGGACGATCCGCCAGTACGCGGGCTTCTCGACCGCCGAAGAATCCAATGCCTTCTACCGCAAGGCGCTTGGCGCCGGCGCTCAAGGCGTGTCAGTGGCGTTCGACCTGGCCACGCACCGCGGCTACGACAGCGACCATCCCCGCGTGACCGGCGATGTCGGCAAGGCCGGCGTGGCGATCGACAGCGTGGAGGACATGAAGATCCTGTTCGACCAGATACCGCTGGACAAGGTGAGCGTGTCGATGACGATGAACGGCGCCGTGCTGCCGGTGCTGGCCGGCTATATCGTGGCGGCCGAAGAGCAGGGCGTGGCGCAGGACAAATTGAGCGGCACCATCCAGAACGACATCCTCAAGGAGTTCATGGTCCGCAACACCTACATCTACCCGCCGGGGCCGAGCATCCGCATCATCGGCGACATCATCGCGTACACGGCGCAGCACATGCCCAAGTTCAACTCGATCTCGATCAGCGGCTACCACATGCAGGAGGCCGGCGCCAACCAGGCGCTCGAACTTGCCTTTACCTTGGCCGACGGCAAGGAATACGTCAAGACCGCACTCGGCAAGGGCCTGGATGTCGATGGCTTTGCCGGACGGTTGAGCTTTTTCTGGGCCATCGGCATGAACTTCTACCTCGAAGTCGCCAAGATGCGGGCGGCCCGGCTGCTGTGGTGCCGGATCATGAAGGGCTTCGATGCCAAAAACCCGAAAAGCCTGGTGCTGCGCACCCACTGCCAGACCAGCGGCTGGAGCCTGACCGAGCAGGACCCGTACAACAACATCGTGCGCACCACCATCGAAGCGATGGCGGCGGTGTTCGGCGGCACCCAGAGCCTGCACACCAATTCCTTCGACGAGGCGATTGCGCTGCCGACCGAGTTTTCGTCCCGCATTGCCCGCAACACCCAGCTCATCATCCAGGAAGAAACCCACATTCCCAACGTGATCGACCCCTGGGCCGGCAGCTACATGATGGAAAAGCTGACCCAGGACATGGCCGACGCCGCCTGGACGATCATCGAGGAAGTGGAAAGCATGGGCGGCATGACCAAGGCCGTGGACAGCGGCTGGGCCAAGCTCAAGATCGAGGCGGCGGCGGCGCAAAAGCAGGCCCGCATCGACTCGGGCCGCGACGTGATCGTCGGCGTCAACAAGTACAAATTGACGACCCAGGACGCCATCGAGTCGCGCGACATCGACAACGTGGCGGTGCGCGACGGCCAGATCGCCCGGCTGAAGGAAATCAGGTCAAATCGTGATTCTACGCAGGTGGCACATGCGCTGGCTGCTATTACTTTTGCGGCAGAAAACAATTCCGGCAACCTGCTTGAACTGACCATCCAGGCCATGCGGCTGCGCGCCACGGTCGGCGAGGTCAGCGATGCGCTGGAGAAAGTCTATGGCCGCCACCGCGCTGACACGCAAAAAGTCACTGGCGTCTATGCCGCCGCCTACGACTCGGCCGAGGGCTGGGAAACCCTGAAAGCCGAGATCAACGCCTTTGCCGAAGCCGAAGGCCGGCGCCCCCGCGTGATGATCTCCAAACTCGGCCAGGACGGCCACGACCGGGGCGCCAAGGTCGTCGCCACCGCCTTTGCCGACCTGGGCTTTGACGTGGACATGGGGCCGCTGTTCCAGACGCCCGAGGAATGCGCCCGCCAGGCGATTGAAAACGATGTGCATGCCGTGGGCGTGAGCACGCTGGCCGCTGGCCACAAGACGCTGGTGCCGGCGATCATCGAGGAGCTTCAACGCCAGGGCGCCGATGACATCATTGTCTTCGTCGGCGGCGTGATTCCCCGGCAGGACTACGAGATGCTGTATGAAGCGGGCGTGAAGGGCATCTACGGCCCCGGCACGCCGATTCCGGCCAGCGCGAAGGATGTGCTCGAGCAGATTCGCAAATCCCTCGCCGCCTGACGCCACGCTAGCCATGAATTTGCTAGACGCCGTCATGGGGCCGCCCGGCGCGGTGCAGCGCCGGGCCATCGCCAAGGCCATCACGCTGCTCGAATCGACCCGCGCCGACCATCGGCTGCAGGCCGATGAACTGCTGACGGCCTTGCTGCCGTACACCGGCAAGTCTTTTCGCCTGGGGCTGAGCGGGGTGCCGGGCGTGGGCAAATCGACTTTTATCGAAGTGCTGGGCCTGCACCTGATTGCCCAGGGGCACCGGGTGGCGGTGCTCACCATCGATCCGTCCTCCACCGTGTCGGGCGGCTCGATACTGGGCGACAAGACCCGGATGGAGCGGCTGTCGGTGCATGAGCGCGCCTACATCCGCCCCAGTCCGTCGAGCGGCACCCTGGGCGGCGTGGCCGAGAAAACCCGCGAGGCCATGCTGGTCTGCGAAGCCGCCGGCTACGACGTGGTGATCGTCGAGACCGTCGGCGTCGGGCAGAGCGAGACGGCCGTGGCCGGCATGACCGACATGTTCGTGCTGATGCAGCTGCCCAACGCCGGCGACGACCTGCAGGCGATCAAGAAGGGCGTGATGGAACTGGCCGATCTGGTCATCATCAACAAGGCCGACATCGACGCCGACGCCGCCATGCGGGCCGAGGCGCAGATCAAGTCCGCCATGCGCCTGTTTGGGCTGGCCAACAACGCCATGGCCAACAACAAAGGTGGCGCGCAGGCCGGCGGGTCCGACCCGCACTGGCATCCCCAGGTGATGCGGCTCAGCGCGCTGCACAACACCGGCGTTGATGCCTTCTGGGCCGCGGCGACGCAATTTAAAAATCTGCAAACCGCCAACAACTGCCTGGCGGCGCGGCGCCAGCAGCAGTCGCTGGCCTGGATGTGGGAGCGCATTGATGCGGGCCTGAAGCAGGCCTTCCGGCATGACCCGGCGGTCTGCGCCTTGCTGCCAGCACTGGCCGCCCAGGTGGCTGATGGCCGGCTGCCAGCGTCAACTGCAGCACGAAATCTGCTTCTAGCGCATACCCAGACTGCGCAACCAGCTATTAAATAAATAGCATTCAATACAGATCAAACAGAAAGAAACCATGCAGGAAATCCTTGAACAACTGGAAAAAAAGCGTGCCGCTGCCCGCCTGGGCGGCGGCCAAAAGCGCATTGACGCCCAGCACGGCAAAGGCAAGCTGACGGCCAGGGAGCGGCTGGAGCTGCTGCTGGACGAAGGGACGTTCGAGGAGTGGGACATGTTTGTCGAGCACCGCTGCAGCGACTTCGGCATGCAGGACTTGCGTGTTCCGGGCGATGGCGTGGTGACCGGCTACGGCATGATCAATGGCCGGCTGGTGTTCGTCTTCAGCCAGGATTTCACCGTGTTCGGCGGCGCCCTGAGCGAAGCGCATGCCGAGAAAATCTGCAAGGTGATGGACCAGGCGATGAAGGTCGGCGCGCCGGTGATCGGCCTGAACGACTCGGGCGGCGCCCGCATCCAGGAAGGTGTGGCGTCGCTGGGCGGTTACGCCGATGTGTTCCAGCGCAACGTGCTGGCCAGCGGGGTGATTCCGCAGATCAGCATGATCATGGGGCCTTCGGCCGGCGGCGCGGTGTATTCGCCGGCCATGACCGACTTCATCTTCATGGTGAAGGATTCTTCGTACATGTTCGTCACCGGCCCCGAAGTCGTCAAGACCGTGACGCACGAGGAGGTCACGGCCGAGGAACTGGGCGGCGCCATCACGCACACCACCAAGAGCGGCGTGGCCGACCTGGCGTTTGACAACGATGTCGAGGCCTTGCTGATGCTGCGCCGGCTCTACAACTACCTGCCGCTCAACAACCGCGAAAAAGCGCCCGTGCGCCCCAGCGCCGACCCGGCCAGCCGCATCGACATGAGCCTGGACACGCTGGTGCCCGAGCATCCGAACAAGGCCTATGACATGAAGGAGCTCATTGCCAAGACCGTGGACGATGGCGACTTTTTTGAAATCCAGCCTGAATACGCCAAGAACATCCTCATCGGCTTTGCCCGCATGGAGGGCCAGTCGGTCGGCATCGTGGCCAACCAGCCGCTGGTGCTGGCCGGCTGCCTGGACATCAAAAGCTCGATCAAGGCGGCGCGCTTTGTGCGGTTTTGCGATGCCTTCAACATTCCGGTCATCACCTTCGTCGACGTGCCCGGCTTCATGCCGGGCACAGCCCAGGAATACGGCGGCATCATCAAGCACGGCGCCAAGCTGCTTTACGCCTACGCCGAATGCACGGTGCCCAAGATCACCGTCATCACCCGCAAGGCCTATGGGGGCGCCTATGACGTGATGAGTTCCAAGCACCTGCGCGGCGACGTCAACTTTGCCTGGCCGAACGCCGAAATCGCGGTGATGGGCGCCAAGGGCGCGGTGGAAATCATTTTCCGCGAGGACAAGGGCGACCCGGCCAAGCTCGCCGCCAGGGAAGCCGAGTACAAGGCTAGGTTTGCCAACCCGTTCGTGGCCGGCGCACGCGGCTTCATCGACGATGTCATCCTGCCGCACGAAACCCGCAAGCGCATCTGCCGCTCGCTGGCGATGCTCAAGGACAAGAAACTGGAAAACCCGTGGCGCAAGCACGGCAACATTCCGCTGTAAGCGCCAAGGAAGCACCCATGTTCACCAAGATCC
Organism: Polaromonas sp.; assembly: GCA_028292745.1. Lineage (GTDB taxonomy): Bacteria > Pseudomonadota > Gammaproteobacteria > Burkholderiales > Burkholderiaceae_C > Polaromonas. The sequence goes on from JAQGLT010000095.1 coordinate 20,450, forward strand.
TGATCGCCAACCGGGGCGAAATTGCCTGCCGCGTCATCCTGACCGCCCGCAAGATGGGCATTCAAACCGTCGCGGTCTATTCCGATGCCGACAAGGACGCGCGCCATGTCGAGCTGGCCGACGAGGCCGTCCACATCGGCCCGGCGCCCAGCCGGGACAGCTACCTGCAGGCCGAGAAAATCATTGCCGCAGCCAAGCAGACCGGCGCCGAGGCCGTCCATCCGGGCTACGGCTTCCTGAGCGAAAACGCCGGGTTCGCCAAGCGGGTCGAAGAAGAAGGTATCGTTTTCATCGGCCCCAAGCACTACTCGATTGCCGCGATGGGCGACAAGATCGAGTCCAAAAAGCTGGCGGGCGCGGCGGGCGTGAACTGCATTCCCGGCGTCAACGACGCGATCGAGACGGCTGAAAGGGCGGTGGAGATCGCCAGGGACATCGGCTACCCGGTCATGATCAAGGCCAGCGCCGGCGGCGGCGGCAAGGGGCTGCGGGTGGCCTACAACGACAAGGAGGCGTTCGAGGGCTTCACCAGCTGCCGCAACGAAGCCCGGAGCAGCTTTGGCGATGACCGGGTGTTCATCGAGAAGTTTGTCGAGGAGCCGCGCCACATCGAGATCCAGCTGCTGGGTGACAGCCATGGCAATGTAATCTACTTAAATGAACGTGAATGCTCCATCCAGCGGCGCCACCAGAAGGTGATCGAGGAAGCGCCATCGCCCTTCATCAGCGACGAAACCCGAAAGGCCATGGGCGAGCAGGCGGTGGCGCTGGCCAAGGCCGTCAACTACCAGAGCGCCGGCACGGTCGAATTCGTCGTCGGCAGGGACCAGAGTTTTTATTTCCTGGAAATGAACACGCGCCTGCAGGTCGAGCACCCGGTGACCGAATGCATCACCGGCCTGGACCTGGTGGAGCTGATGATCCGCGTGGCCGCGGGCGAAAAGCTGCCGCTGACACAGGCGCAGGTCAAGCGCGACGGCTGGGCCATTGAATGCCGCATCAACGCCGAGGACCCGTTTCGCGGATTTCTGCCTTCGACCGGCCGGCTGGTGCGGTTTCAGCCGCCCAAGGAAACCATGTTCGCCGCCCATACCGAACAGCTCTGCGGCACCCGAGTCGACACCGGTGTGCAGGACGGCGGCGAAATCCCGATGTTCTACGACTCGATGATCGCCAAGCTGATCGTGCACGGCAAGGACCGAAGCGACGCGATTGCCAAGATGCGGGAAGCCCTCAACAGCTTCGTGATCCGGGGCGTCAGCAGCAACATCCCTTTCCAGGCCGCGTTGCTGGCGCATCCAAAATTCGTCGCGGGCGACTTCAACACCGGCTTCATTGCCGAAAACTACGCGCAGGGCTTTCGGGCCGAAGACGTGCCCCATGACGACCCGGACTTCCTGGTGGCGCTGGCGGCCTATGTCAACCGCCGCATCCTGGCCCGGGCCGCCGGCATCAGCGGCCAGCTGCCCGGCCATGCCCTGACCGTGGGCGAGGACTACGTGGTCATTGGACTGGGCAGCACGGGCAAAAACACGCCGCAGCCGGTGCAGGTGCGTGATTTTCAAGCCATTTCGGGCTCCAGCGCAGTCAAGACGGGCGCAAGTCGCTATGAAATATGCAGCAATTGGCATCTGGGCGGCGCCCGCATCCGGGGCACGGCCAATGGCCAGGCTTTTGTTGCCCAGGTCGAGCGGGGCGTGGGCAAGAATCCGCTGGCCCTTCGCATCAGCCATGACGGCGCCCGGTTGGATGCCTTGGTGCTGTCGCCGCGCGCCGCCCAGCTGCATGCGCTGATGCCGTTCAAGGCGCCGCCCGACATGAGCCGCTTCGTGCTTTCGCCGATGCCCGGCCTGCTGGTCGACGTGGCGGTGCAGCCGGGCCAGAAGGTGCAGGCCGGCGAGCGCGTGGCCGTGATCGAGGCGATGAAAATGGAAAACGTGCTGTTTGCCACGGCGGACGGCGTGGTCGGCAAGGTGCTGGCGGCCAGGGGCGAATCGCTCAGCGTCGATCAGCCGATTGTGGAGTTTGTATGAGCCGTCCGTTCAAGGTATTGGGCATCCAGCAAATTGCCATCGGCGCGCCCCGCAAAGACCTGCTGCGCACCCTGTGGGTGGACATGCTCGGGCTGGAGGTGACGGGAACTTTTGTGAGCGAAAGCGAGAATGTGGACGAAGACATCTGCAGCATCGGCAGCGGGCCCTTCAAGGTCGAGGTCGATCTGATGCAGCCGGTCGATCCGGACAAAAAGCCGGCGGTCCACACCACGCCGCTGAACCATGTCGGCCTGTGGATCGACGATCTGCCGCGGGCGGTTGAATGGCTGAGCGCCCAGGGCGTTCGCTTTGCGCCCGGCGGGATTCGCAAGGGCGCTGCCGGCTTTGACATCTGCTTTTTGCATCCGAAGTCGAGCAGCGAGTTTCCGATCTCCGGCCAAGGGGTGCTGATTGAAATGGTGCAGGCCCCGCCCGAAGTGATCCAGGCGTTTTCTGCGCTGGGCTGAGCGAGACCACCCTGACTGGCAACAGCCGCGCACCTGGATCGCCAGTTTCCCCGCTCGCCTCTTTCCCCAGCGGGGGAAGGAGAACTACCGGGGAAAACCAAGGGAAATGGCGCAATTTTTGATCAAAACGGGCTCTGGCGCAGGTGCCGCGTGTGTAAGTAGCTATGAATTCAGGAGCAACAAGGCTGCCCGGCTTCGTTGTTGCAAGCCAGGGTGAAACCGCTCTGGCATCGACTGCTAAGGCGGCGCAGCACCATCAACGGCTTGTTTTTTGCCGCCCGCGTTCAGCAGGTGCGTAGGCGTCAGGCTGGGTTACGCTTTTGCCTCGCGCCGCGTGCGGGCGCGGGCCAGCGCCGCTTCAATGACCGAACGCTTTCGATCGGCCGCGGTAGCCGGCGCGTCGGGCTGCGTCGCCTGCGCTACAGGCAGGTCCGGCGGCAGGGTCGCCGATTGCCCCGGTTCTTCAGGCATTTCATCGCCTGCGTCCTTTGAATTCTTCAGCCGAACGCTATGAAATATATAGCGATCAAGTGCTGTGGCAGCCTGCGCTTCGGACCAGGCGTTCCAGCCGGTTTGCGGGCCCGTGACATTTTCCAGGCTGATGCAATCGACCGGGCACACCGGCACGCACAGCTCGCAGCCCGTACAGTAGGGCTCGATCACGGTATGCATGACCTTGTTGCTGCCCAGAATCGCATCGGTCGGGCAGGCCTTGATGCACAGCGTGCAGCCGATGCACCAGGCTTCCTCGATGACGGCCACATAACGCGGGCCTTCTAGGCCGTTGGCGGGATTGAGCGGCAGCACCGGCAAGCCGGTGATCGACGCAAGGCGCTCGACCCCTTCCATGCCGCCCGGCGGGCACTGGTTGATGGCCGCCTGGCCTGCGGCAATGGCCTGCGCATAAGCGGCGCAGTCCGGGTAGCCGCATCGGGTGCACTGGGTTTGGGGCAATGCCGCATTGATGCGCGCAAAAAGGACGCCTGGGGCCGGGGAAGTCACAAGTCCGTTTCCTGTCTGGCAAAGCAGATTCAGCCCGGCGCCGTGCCCACGGGCACGGCGCCGGGCTGCTGCCTCAAGCTGCCGACTTTTCAGGCGGCAGGGGAGTGGCCGAAGAAGCGTCAGCGGCCGCAGTTGCTGCCGGCGCATCCGATAGGGGCACGTCGTCTGGCGCGGCTGGCTGGGCGGTGGATGCGGCGGAACCATCAGTCTCTTCAGCCACATTCCTGACAGCCACAAGGATTGGTTTTGCCGCCGGCTTCGGGTACGGGGCGGGCGCTTGCGCAACGGCTGGGGCCATGGCCGCTTCGGGTGCCGCCGGAGCAACCGCGGCGGCAGCTGCATCGGGCGCAGCCTCCACAGGCAGGGCCACGGTTTTTTCCAGTGCGGCAGCGGTCTTTTTTCTGGCGGCCTTTGCGGCTGCGCGCGGCTTGGCGACAGCGTTTTCTGCGAATGCCAAGGCGGAATCAGCCTGCATTTGGACATTCGCCAGTTGCACACTCTTGGCGGGTTTCAAGGATTTTGCTACTCTTTTTGTAGCTGATGGCGCTTCACTGGCCTGCGTCAGCGACTTGTTTTGCTCAAGAATAAAGCGTTTGACTGCCGGATACACCATTTCGCGCCAGCGGCGGCCGCTGAAAATACCGTAATGGCCGGCGCCTTTGGCTTCAAAGTGCTTTTTCATCGCATCCGGTACGGCCGTGCACATGTCCAGCGCGGCGCGGGTTTGGCCGGCACCTGAAATATCGTCCAGCTCTCCTTCAACGGTCATGACGGCCGTGGTCTTGATGTCGCCCGGCTTGACCCGCTCCAGCTGCCCTTCGACAGACTTCACATCCCAGGTGCCGTTGACCAGCTTGAAGTCCTGGAACACGGTCTTGATGGTTTCAAGGTAATAGTCCGCGTCCATGTCCAGGACGGCGTTGTATTCGTCGTAGAACTTGCGGTGCGCCTCGGTGCTGGCGTCGTCGCCCTTGATCAGGTCCTTGAAATAGTCGTAGTGGCTGCTGGCATGCCGGTCGGGGTTCATGGCCACGAAACCGGTGTGCTGCAAAAAGCCCGGATACACCCGGCGGCCCTTGCCCGGGAAATTGCGCGGCACCGGATAGATCACATTGTTTTCAAACCATTCGTAGGGCTTGGTGGTGGCCAGGTTGTTCACCGCTGTTGGCGACAGGCGCGCATCAATCGGGCCGCCCATCATGATCATGGACAACGGCGTGGTTTCGCCGCGCGAGGCCATCAGGGAAATCGCCGCGAAGACCGGCACGGTCGGCTGGCACACGCTGATGACGTGGCAGTTTCCATACTTGCCCTGCAGATGACGAATAAATTCCTGCACGTAGTTGACGTAGTCGTCCAGGTGAAAAGCGCCTTCGGACAACGGAACATTGCGGGCGTTTTTCCAGTCGGTGATATAGACCTTGTGGTCCTTGAGCATGGTCTTGACGGTATCGCGCAGCAAAGTCGCATAGTGGCCCGACAAAGGCGCCACCACCAGAACCGCTGGCTGGCCCTTGAGCTGAGTCAGCGTTGCCGGGTCGTCCGTGAAGCGCTTGAAGCGGCGTAACTCACAAAAGGGCTTGTCGATTTCAACCCGTTCATGAATGGCCAGGCTGATGCCTTTCTCATCCACATCGATCTGGTGAATGCCAAACGCCGGCTTTTCATAGTCTTTTCCCAAGCGGTAAACCAGGCTGTAGCCGGCGGAAACGCGCTGCGCCAAAGGGGTTTTTCCCAGGGGAGAAGAAGGACTGCCGTAAAGTTTTGCAGCTGCCTGCGCAAAGTCAACGAACGGCTCCATCAGCGTACGCTGAGATTCATAGAGTTGGTACAGCATGAGGACAAACCTTTGATTGTAAATTTTGTAAAAAACGAATATGTTGCAGTGCAATATAACAGGGCCTGGCTTTTTTCGCCTGAAGACAATTGGCAGGTTTTTGGTGCTTTTGCAATTATTTCAAATGGGTTAGGGCTTGATGCGTCAAAGTTTGACCAAACATGACTCTATTCTGAAAGGCAATGCAAGGCAGTCGATGGCGTTGATCTTTCATGAAGTTGTTGCATTTTTACCAGGTCGTTCACCCTGCCGCCTGTCGGCGCTCAGCCGCCAGGAAAGGGGACAATTGGCCCATTGGCCAAAGCCTCAGTTCGGCAACTAATATTAATTATTACAGGATAGTTCATGTTCAACACCCCTGATGCCAGCGCGCTCGACCAGATTGCATCCTTGAAAAAGTCGGACAGAATGCCCGTGCTGTTCCTCGGCCACGGCAGCCCGATGAATGCCATTGGCGACAACGAGTACCGCGCCAGCTGGCAGGCGCTGGGCGCCGAATTTGGCACGCAGCGGGCACGGCCGCAGCTGATTCTTTGCATTTCTGCGCATTGGCTGACTGAGGGCTGGTGGCTCACCGCGATGCAGCAGCCGAAAACCATCCATGACTTCGGCGGTTTTCCCCAGGAGCTTTTCGAACAGCAATACCCCGCGCCCGGCGATCCGGCGGCAGCCCAGGCCATCAGTCTGCTGGTCCGCCAGCGTGCATCGGTGCCGCTGGGGCTGGATACCCAGGAATGGGGCCTGGATCATGGTGCCTGGTCGGTGCTCAAGCCCATGTTTCCAGAAGCGGACATTCCCGTCATCCAGCTCGGCATGGACTACAGCCGGGCGCCAGAAGATCACTATGCGCTGGCCAAGCAGCTCAAAGCCCTGCGCGAGCGGGGCGTGCTCGTTGTGGCGAGCGGCAACATCGTGCACAACTTGCGCCAGCTGCAGCGCGGCGCCATGGGCAACCAGGCTTACGACTGGGCGCTTGAGTTTGACCAGACGACTGGCGGCTATGTGCAGCAGGGCAATCTGGACGCCCTGCAAAACTTCATGAAGCTGGGGTCGCTGGCCAAGATGGCCCATCCCACCCATGAGCATTACCTGCCGCTGCTGTATGCGGCAGGCGCGGTCGATGCGAACGAGCCAGTGCGGTTTTTCAATACCAGCTTTCAGGGCGGCTCCATTTCCATGCGCTCGGTCATGTGGGGCCAATAGGTCGTTTGCTATTGAAAGCATAGCTGCTAGCGCATACCCCGTCTGCGCTAGCGGCAATAAATGACAAGAATTCGTCATGATCCGGCGCTGACCACCGTTTCAGTGGCCAGCGCCGGCCGAATGACAGCGTTTGTCCGGCCCAGTTGCCGCTGCGGCTTATTCCTTGATGTCAACGCCGTAGAAGTTGTGGCGGCCAAACGGCGAGTTCTTGAAGTCAATCACGCTCTTGCGAACCGGCTTGAGCTGCACGGCGTGGGCAATGGTGAACCACGGCGCCTGCTCCTTGAACACCACCTGGGCTTGCTGGTAGAGCTTGGTGCGCTCAGCCGGGTTGGTCACGGTCTTGGCTTTGAGAACCAGGTCCTCGTAAGGCTGGTGGCAGAACTTGGCGATATTGCTGCCGCTGGCCGATTGGGCTGAAGCGCATCCGAGCAGGGTGTACATGAAGTTGTCAGGATCGCCGTTGTCGCCGGTCCAGCCCAGCATGCCCATCTGGTGCTCGCCGGCCTGCAACCGCTTGCGGTACTCGCCCCATTCAAAGCTCTTGATCTCGGCGGTCACCCCGACCTTGACCAGGTCGGCCTGCATCAGCTCGGCAATGCGCTTGGCATTCGGGTTGTACGGACGCTGCACCGGCATCGCCCACAGGTCGGTGGTGAAGCCGTTGGGGTAGCCTGCCTCTGCCAGCAGTTTCTTGGCGGCGTCGGGGTTGTAGGCATCGTCCTTGACGGCATCGTTGTAGGCCGCCATGGTCGGCGGAATCGGGTTCTTGGCCGCAATGCCGGTGCCCAGGTAAACGCCGTCGACAATCGCTTTCTTGTTGATGGCCATGTTGATGGCCTTGCGAACGCGCACATCGTCGAAAGGCTTCTTGGTCGTGTTGTAGGCCAGGTAGCCGATGTTCAGGCCGGGCTGCTCCAGCACGGTCACATTGGCGTCCTTGCGGATGGCTTCGAGGTCGGCCGGATTGGGATAGGGCATGACATGGCATTCGCCTTTTTGCAGCTTGGCCCAGCGCACCGAGGCATCGGGCGTGATGGAGTACACCAGATCGTCGATCTTCGCCTTGCCGCCCCAGTACTGGGGAAATGCCTTGTAGCGGATGACGGCGTCCTTCTGGTACTGAAGCAGCGAGAACGGACCGGTGCCGATCGGATCCTGGTCGATCTTCTCGGGTGTTCCCGCCTTGAGCATCGCATCGGCGTATTCCTTGGACTGCACGGCCGCGTAAGGCATGGCCAGATTGGACAGGAACGGCGCCTCTGGCTTTTCCAGGGTGATCTTCACGGTGTAATCGTCCACCTTTTGAACCGACTTGAGCAATTTGGGCATGCCCATGTCGCTGAAGTAAGAGTGGTTGGGGCTGGTGACCTTGAAGAAGGGGTTGTCCTCTTTCCACTGGCGCTCGAACATGAACATCACGTCGTCGGCATTGAAGTCGCGGGTCGGCTTGAAGCTCCTGCTGGTGCCGTGCCACTTGACGCCTTTGCGCAGATAAAAGGTGTATTCCTTGCCATCGGCTGAAATGTCCCATTTCTCGGCCAGGCCGGGCAGCACCTTGGTGCCGCCGCGCTCGAACTCCACAATGCGGTTGTAGATCGGCTCATTGGCATCAAAGGAGGTCCCTGTCGTGTTCACGCCCGGGTAGAAATTTTCCGGGCTGCCTTCAGAGCAGAAGACCAGCGTCTTGGCGGACGCCGGCGAAAGCGCCAGCAGCGCTGGCAGGGCAATAGCGCACAGCAAAGCGCGCTGCACCGGCCGCAGCCGGCTTGCAGGTCGTTGGGTCTGGATCATTTGGCGGACTCCCTTAGGGGTTGGTGCTGCAACGCAGCGGGATGGTGGCCGGTTGGCGCAACACTTGTGATGCGTGCCTCCCGGTCATTGGCGGCATGGCCGGGAAGTAATGCCATTGAAAGCACTGCCTGCCTGGTCATGCTGTGAGGAAATCTTCTGCATAGTGGCACGCAACGAGGCGCCCTGCAACTTCGCGCAGGGCCGGCCGCTCGGCACGGCAACGATCGGTTGCATGGGGGCAGCGGGTTGAAAAAACGCAGCCCGTGGGTGGATTGAGCGGAGAAGGCAGTTCACCTTTGAGCACAATCCGTTGTTTGACGGCGCTGCTTCCGGCCAGGCCCGGTGTGGAAGCCAGGAGGGCCTGGGTATATGGGTGAAGCGGGCGGGTGAAAAGCGCGGTTTTTTCACCTTGCTCGACGGCATGGCCCAGGTACATGACCAGCACATCATGGGCAATGTGGCGCACCACGCCCAGGTCGTGCGAGATGAACAGGTAAGCCAGTCCCAGCGACTGCTGCAGATCCGCCAGCAGATTAAGCACCTGCGCCTGGATCGACACATCCAGCGCGGACACCGGCTCGTCTGCCACGACCAATGCGGGGTTGAGCATCAGGGCGCGCGCAATCGCGATGCGCTGGCGTTGCCCGCCCGAGAACATATGCGGATAGCGGTCGTAGTGTTCGGGGCGCAAGCCAACCAGCGCCAGCATGGCACGCGCCTTTTCGGCGCGTGCGGCAGGCGGCAGTGCCGTGTTGATTTCAAGCGGCGCTTCAAGGATCGCACCGATTTTCTTGCGCGGATTGAGCGAGCCGTAGGGATTCTGGAACACCAGCTGCACTGCCTTGCGCAGCTTCAGCCGACCTTCCTCTGGCCCCATGACGGCATCGACGCCGGTGATTTTCAGCTCGCCGCTGGTGGGGCTTTCAATGAGGGACACCATGCGCGCCAGCGTCGATTTGCCGCAGCCCGATTCTCCGACCACGGCAAGCGTTTTGCCGGCGTGAACGGTGAAGGACACGCCACCGACCGCCTGCAGGTGATCGGGGGCCCGCATGAAACCGCGCCTGATCTCGTAAACGCGCTTGAGGTTCGTGGCCTCCACCACCGGGTGGACGGAGGGCGTGCGCCCCGCCTGCAATGGGTTCATGGCGCCGCCTCCGCCGCCGGGGTGTCATGCTGAATCGCCATTGCGCGATTGGCGTCGCCGAGTGGGTAGTGGCAGCGCACCATGCCGTCTTTCCAGGCGCGCAGCAGCGGCCGCTCGTTGCGCGAATGCTCGGTGGCATAGGCGCAGCGCGGGGCGAACAGGCAGCCTTTGGGGCGGTCGTAAAGGCCGGGCACCATGCCGGGTATGGTCGCCAGGCGCGCGCTGCCGTCGCTGCGTTCGGGCAGGGCGGCCAGCAGCGCTTCGGTGTACGGATGCTGGGGCGCATTGAAAAGGGCATGGGCGCTTTGCTCTTCCATGATTTGGCCCGCGTACATGACCGCCACGCGCTGCGCCATTTCGGACACCACGCCCATGTTGTGGGTGATCAGGACCAGCGCCATTCCCCGCTCTTTTTGCAGGCTGCGCAGCAGGTCCAGGATTTGCGCCTGGATGGTCACGTCCAGCGCAGTGGTTGGCTCATCGGCAATCAGCAGGCGTGGATTGCAGGCAATCGCCATGGCAATCATCACCCGCTGGTTCATGCCGCCCGACAATTGGTGCGGATAGGCTTTCAGGCGGCTTTCAGGGGCTGGAATGCCAACCTGCTCCAGCAACTCAATGGCCTTGCGGTTGGCGGCCTTGCGGTCCAGCCCCAAGTGCAGGCGCAGCGTTTCAGTGATCTGAAAACCGACGGTAAAGCACGGATTCAGGCTGGTCGTGGGATCCTGGAAGATCATGGCGACGTCCTTGCCGGTGAGCTTGCCGCGTTCGTTGTCCGATAAGGTCAGCAGGTCATGGCCGGCAAACCGCAGCTTGTCGGCGCGGACCCGGCCCGGATAGGAGACCAGCCCCATCAGTGCCATCATGGTGACGCTTTTGCCCGATCCGGATTCACCCACGATGCCCAGCACCTCGCCCTCGTTGAGCGACAGGCTCACGCCGTCCACCGCATGCATGACGCCGTTTTGAGAAGGAAACTCGACGGAAAGATTTTCTATTTCTAGCAGGGCCATGTGAGGTCCATCCAAGTATTCGGCGGGTTGGCGCCGCAAGTCAAAGCACCTTGGCATCCGCCAGCCTGGCCCAGCCGCAGTCGCTGTCCCGCCAGGGGAACGGCGGCCATGCCAAGCAAGCTTGCAATGGGTGGGGGCCGGCTCATCGTTTCAGCTTGGGGTCAAACGCATCGCGCAGCCCGTCACCCAGCAAATTGAATGCCAGCACGGTGATCAGAATTGCAAGGCCGGGAAAGGTCACCACCCACCACGCGCGCAGTACGAACTCGCGGGCGTCCGCCAGCATGGTTCCCCACTCGGGGGATGGCGGCTGGGCGCCCAGGCCGAGAAAGCCCAACGCCGCCGCATCCAGGATGGCCGTGGAAACGCCCAGCGAGGCCTGTACGATCAGCGGCGCTGTGCAGTTGGGCAGGATTTCACTGAACATCAGGCGCAGCCGGCCGGCGCCGCTCATGCGCGCTGCAGTCACATAGTCACGCGATGTCTCGGCAATCACGGCTGCGCGCGTGATTCGCACGTAATGCGGCAGCACCACGATGGCCACCGCCAGCATGGCATTCATCAGGCCCGGGCCCAGAATGGCCACGATCACAATTGCCAGCAGCAGGCTGGGCAGGGTCAGAATGATGTCCATCAGGCGCATGATGGCAATCTCGAAAATACCCCGAAAAAATCCCGCCAGCAGGCCAAGAACCGTGCCGACCACGACCGACAGGGCGACCACGGCCAGGCCGATGACCAGCGATAGCCGGGCGCCATACATGAGGCGCGACAAAATATCACGGCCAATGGCGTCCGTTCCCAGGGGATAAGACCACGACCCGCCGGCTTGCCATGCCGGTGGCTTCAAAAACACGGTGTTGTCCGTGATGTTAGGGGCATGCGGTGCGAGCAAGGGCGCAAACAGCGCGATCAGCAACACCGCGACCACGATGATCAGGCCCATCAGCGCCCCACGGTTGGCGCAGAAGTAACCCCAAAATTCGCGCAGCGGACGCACCGGCCCAGGAGGGGTCAGGGTAGTTAAGGCGGCTGTGTTCATCGCTGGTGCCTGATGCGTGGATTGATGATGCCGTAGGTGATGTCCACCAGGAGATTGACAGCCATGACAATCGCACCCAGTAGCAAGATGCCCCCCTGCAACACCGGGTAATCGCGCCGGCTGATGGCTTCGATCAGCCATTTCCCCACACCCGGCCATGAAAAAATGGTTTCCGTCAGGATCGCGCCAGTGAAGAGCACGCCGACCTGCAATCCAATCACCGTCACCACAGGAATCAATGCGTTGCGCAGCGCATGCACGGCAACCACGCGCAGGCTGGACAGCCCCTTGGCTCGCGCGGTGCGAATGTAGTCTTCGCCCAGCACCTCCAGCATGGCCGAGCGGGTCATGCGCGCAATGACGGCCAGCGGGTTCGTGCCCAGCACGATCATCGGCAGAATCAGATGCGATACTGCCGACCAGAAGGCGCCCTTGTCGTCCGACAGCAGCGAGTCAATCAATAAAAATCCGGTGGTCGGCTCGATGTAGTACTGCACGGACATGCGGCCCGAAACCGGGGTCCAGCCCAGTTGCACCGAAAAAAGCAGGATCAGCAGCAGGCCCCACCAAAAGATGGGCATTGAATAGCCCGTCAGCGAGACTCCCATCACGCCGTGGTCAAGCACGGAGTTGCGTTTCACGGCAGCCAGAATTCCTGCCGGAATACCAATCAGCAGGGCAAAAATAATGGCGCAGATGGCCAGCTCGATGGTGGCGGGAAAAAGCGTCATGAACTCGCGCAGGACAGGCTCCTGCGTGATGAGCGATTTGCCCAAATCCCCCTTGAGCACGCGTCCGATATAAATACCGTACTGCACCAGGACCGGCTTGTCCAAACCGAATTCCTTGAGCAGCTGGGCATGGCGCGCCGGATCGATTCCCCGTTCGCCCGCCATGGTTTCGATCGGGTCGCCCGGTACCATGCGGATCAGGAAAAACGCCAGAAGCGTCATTCCCAGGAAAGTAGGAATGATCAGGCTCAAGCGGGTAAAAACAAAACGCAGCATTATTGCGAGGATTCACAGTGAAAATCAGGCCGGGTCAGCCAGGGACAGCAGTGAATGCCTGCGGAATCAATTGCAATCACAGCTTGTAGATGCATCTGCGGATCAGTGTATTGCGGATGAGGTTGCCAGATGGAAGTTCGGAGCCTAATTTTGCATCTTAGTGAGAAGCTGATGCGTTGGGCAGTCGCCTATGTGTCATCTCGTTACCGCGATTGAACCCACGATGCTTATCTCGTGAACTTGTACTGTTTTCGAGGGTTTATGACCTTGCGCCGAAGCCAAGCGCAAGCACACGGTAGACGTGCTCACTGCCGGCTCGGGCGGGCTATCGGCCTGCAGCCGTTCGGTAATTTTGGCCAGCGTCAGGGCAGGCTGTTCTTGGAGCCAGCGTCCCACACGCTGACAGGCGCCCTCATCGAGCTTGGCCTGAAGCCAAGGGCGCCTGCGCAGCGGCGCCAACTTGCCGCTGCGATGCGCGATATGCGTTGCCTTCAGTTATCTTGAAATTTGCCCTGGCTAACCGGTCTCAACGGAGTTCACCATACTGTGTCGAGCTAAGAACGGAAGAAGGAACAGCTTCTGATGCTTCCGTATCACCAAAGTCTGAACTATGGTTGGAAGACCGCAGTCCTTGACGAGAATTGGAATGGGTCACGGGTCCAGCTGCAGAACCGTTTTCAGAGGCCGCACGCAGGGCTTGTTGAAATGCGGCGACCTCATCCGCCTGAATAGGTTCATAAGGCGCTTCTTTCTTCCTGGAAGACTGGCTTGTTCCAATAAAACGGATGGGTTTTGATGACTTGCCCCCCACCTCATTAAGCCGCCAGTAAACAGCAAGCACCGAAATGGCGTAACGCAGCTTGGCGGTCTCAACAATGAGTGCCTCCATTTCGCTCGGCAGCGGAACAGCCTCTCCTGCAATGATGCTCAAATCAACCATGACGATAAAGTTTTGATTGAAAGAATCAAGGGCAAGCACCTTGAATTTATAAGTAGAAGCCAGTCTGCCAACCCGTGTCATGGACTCGCGAATAGCTTCATATAACCGCTCGCGTGGTGCTTGTCCGTTTGCCTGGGCTTGACCTTCCTGCTTTTGATTTTCATGCGTAAACGGTTGAGCAGGCCGCAGCAGGACGCTGCCGGTGACGGCAGTTCGTGGGTGCGCGGATTTTCTGAAAAACCAGTTTAAAAAAAACATGTGATGAAACCTCAAGGTAACCGCATCGCACTTTGCTTAAGCGGCGGCATATTCATGACGGCAGTTGACTGTTGCCATTCTATAAGTGAGATTTATTATTTAGACAGCCTGCGCAAGGCGTTCAGTGCGCTGTGCTGGCAGGCCCATCGGTCAGATGCTGCCAAAGACTTGCCGCCAGGCCGCTCGTGCACCGGCAGTTCAGGCGCTGGAATGAAGCATTTCGAACGCATGCCCGAGGCGTAGGCTGGAATGCATTTCGTGGTTTTGGCCATGCTGATGTTGCCAATGGCCGCCTTGCTCTTGGCTGCGGACGCAAGCCATGACATCCTTCGAAGCATGAAGAGGCATAAAAAAGCCGCTGAAAAGCGGCTTTTTTATCATCGGCAGAGTCGAGTTATTTGACGTGCTTGCCGATCAGGCCGGCCATCTCGAACATTGACACCTGCGGCTTGCCAAAGACAGCCAGCAGTTTTTTGTCAGCGTTGATCATGCGCTTGTTGGTCTTGTCCTGCAGATCATTGGCTTTGATATATACCCAAAGCTTGCTGACAATTTCAGTGCGTGGCAAAGGCTTGTCACCCACCACGGCAGACAGTTCAGGGCTCAGCGCCAGCGCTTTCATGAAAGCTGGATTTGGGGTGCGTTTTTTAGCCGGGGCCGCTGTCTTTGCTGCTGGTTTGGCGGTAGCACCATCCTTGGCGGTCGATGCTTTCTTCGCTGCGACGGTTTTTTCTGGAGCCGCTTTTTTTGCCGGTGCTTTTTTTGCAGTTGCCATAATTGATTCCTTCTGGACAGTTGACGAATCGCCATAGGAAGAATTCCTTCTCTAGGGCTTAGCGCATGCTAATGGAGAAAATCCTGTTTGACAGAGGGGAAACACTTTATTTCCCACTTCATTTTGCAGATTTCCGCCTGAAAATCTCCAAAAATAGGTTTTCGGCATTCATTGGAGCACCTGTGCAGGGCCTAAACCGTCGGCAATGCGTGGTCCGAGACTGTCGAAGGGTGACAGGCTTGGCTGCTGAGGCCCTGGTAGAGCATGCAGGCTTGAAGGTACCTGCGGCCACCGCCTTTGCCAGTATTGGCTGCCGGTGGCCTGCGGCAGGGTGAATTAGGTGTCTGCGAGTGCCGCCGGACCGTCATCCTGAACCGGGGTTCAGGTGGGCGAGGGCAGTCAGGTTTCGGGTTCGTCTGACGCGAGACGATCACACCTGCCTGACAATTTACCAAGCCCGTGCTCGTGGAGCATTGGTTCAAGGAAATATAAAGCCCAGCGCGCATCGCAGACCAGGCAATTGTAGACTTTTACACCTCGCCCGTGGCAAGGCGTAGAGCCGAAATAGTCAATGTGCCGGGTGTTCGACGGCCAGGGCGGCATCAAGACGCTGAAGCAGATCGGCAAGCTGGGCCGAGGAAGCTTCGCTGGCTGGATCAAGGGCTTCAGCCGCCGGAGCTGACGAGGCTTCGGGCGCCAGGGTGGGTGCCGGCGCAGGTTCAAGCAGTTGGTACGCAAGATTCAGTGCTGCCAGCACCGCAATGCGGTCACGGGCTTTGACTTTTCCGGCATCGCGGATTTTGCACATGGCTGCGTCCACATGGTTGACTGCTTCAAACAGACGTGTTTCGCTGTCTTCGGGGCAGGCCAACATGTAGTTTTGCCCCATGATCTGTACTTCTAGCTGTTTCATTGTGGGGAATTCGCGGATGTGTTGATGACGGCGTCGGCGCTTTCTGGCAGGCGTTCGATCAGGGCGTCGACACGGGCCCGCGCGGCGCTCAGTCTTGACCGGAGCGAGTCCCGCTCATGGGTCAGCGCGCTGACCTGTTCGCCCAGCTGGGCATTCGCGCGCAGCAGCTCCTCGTAGCGCAGCAGGAGCTGTTCGACACGTTCGTTAATTTGATTGATTTGGGCGGCTTGGTGTTGGTTCGGCATGGCACTGGCGATTGTAGGGTTAGCTGCATTTTGCCGCGTAGAATCTGCTGCGTTGGTGCTCGCAGTGTGGTTCACACCCTGCAGTTCAACGGGAAGCAGGAGGAGGCCAAGGCATTGCGCGCCGCGTCAAGCGGCGCATGGCAAACGCTGCGGCTTCTAACCTGCGCTGCCCCCGCAACGGTAAACGGACGAATGCGCTGCCCGGCCATCTGGCTTCGGCACGCATTCAGTTTTCATCCAGGGCCACTGAGCGTTTTGAACACGCGCTTGGGAAGGCGATGAGAGCAGTTCCGTCAGCCCGGATACCGGCCAACAAGGTGAGTGCGCTCGTTTCAAAACAGGCGTGCTCTTGACGCTCATGCACTGGCGGGGAAGCCGGTGAGAGTCTTTTTGTTGATAGTTTGATCCAAATGAAAATCAGTATTTTTAATTTGCGCCTGGCCTTGCTGCCACTGGCTCTGGCTGCTGCGTTCCCGTCTTTTTCGCAAGTGCGGGCGGCTCCGCAGCTCAAGGAAACCATCGTGACCGCCACGCGCAGTTCCCAGCCCTTGACCGATGTGGTGGCTGACGTGAGCATCATCGACCGCGGCCAGATCGAGCGCAGCGGCGCCGTGGGCCTTGCCGACGTGCTCAAGCGCATCCCGGGAGTGGAGATTTCTCGCAATGGCGGCCCGACCAGCATCACCAACGTGTTCTTGCGCGGAGCGGAGGCTCGCTTCACCGCGGTATACATCGATGGCGTGCGGGTGGATTCGCAGGCCACCGGCGGCGCGCCCTGGGAAAGCATTCCGCTGGCATTGGTTGACCGGATCGAGGTGTTGCGCGGCCCGGCAGGGGCGGTGTATGGATCGGATGCGCTGGGCGGCGTCATCCAGATATTCACCAAGCGTGGTGAGCAAGGCTTTGCCCCCTTTCTCGGCGTGGGCGTGGGAAGCTACAACACGCGCAAGCTCGATGCAGGGTTCAGCGGTGCCGGCGGCGGCTTTGACTATGCGCTGGGCGTGGCGCGCGAAATCAGCCATGGGTTTGACTCGCAGCCGCAGCGCCTGAGCAACGCCTTCACTCTCAGCAATCCTGACCAGGACGGTTACCGCAGCTCATCGGTCAATGCCCGTCTCGGCTTCAAGATCAACCGTTCCCACCGTCTGGACGTCACGCTCCTGTCCAGCGACGGGAAATCCCAATACGACGCGTTCGGCCACCAGCCGGCCAGGCCGGTCGATGACCTCAGCCTGCACAAGCTGCATGCGCTGGGCCTGAACTGGCAGGCGCAGTGGACGGATGCCTTCAGCACCCGCCTGAGCCTGACCGAATCGAAAGATCAGCGCGAAACCGCGCCTTCGCCCTACCAGGTCCTCACCCGGCTGCGGGGCTACACGCTGCAAAACGAGTTGCGCCTGGGCGCGCATCTTTTCGCCGCCGCCCTTGAACGCAAGGAAGACCATCTGCAGAATGCGCCCATCGACCAGGGCCGTTCGCAAAACGCAGTCGCGCTGAGCTACGGCGCCAGTGTGAAAAACCATACTGTCCAGATCAATGTGCGGCACGACCAGGACAGTGAATTTGGCGGCAAGACCACCGGCAGCGCCGCCTACGCCTACGCCTTCACGCCCCAATGGCGCGCTTCGGCCTCGGCGGGAACCGCATTTCGGGCGCCTACGCTGTACCAGCGCTTCAGCCAGTACGGCGTGGCGACGCTGGTGCCCGAGAGCAGCCGCAACCTGGAGCTGGGCCTGCGCTGGTCGCAGGGCGCCAGCAGCGCGGGGCTGGTGGCCTACCGGAACAAGCTCGATAACCTCATCTCCTTTGTGGGGCCGGGCACTTGCGCCTCGCCATTCGGCTGCTACGCCAACACGGCGCGCGCCGAGTACGTGGGCGCCACGCTGACGGCCGCGCATGCCGTCGGCGGCGTGAACCTGGCGGCTTCGCTCGATCTGCAAAATCCGCGCGATCTCGCTACCGGCAAGGCGCTGGCGCGGCGCGCCAAGCGGCACGGCACGCTGTCGGCCGACACGCGGGCGGGCAGCTGGTTGCTGGGCGCCGAGGCGCAGTTTTCAGGCAAGCGCTTTGACGATGTGGCCAACACCACGCCGCTGAGCGGCTACAGCCTGTTCAACCTGAGCGCCAGCACGCCGCTTGCCAGGGACTGGACCTTGCTGGCCCGGGTGGACAACCTGGCCGACAAGCAATACGAGCTGGCCCGTACCTATGCCACCGCCGGGCGCTCCCTGTATGTCGGGGTGAAATGGGCGCCACAGTAAGCATGGCGCGCTGCCCCGCCATCGTCATCGCCGCGCCGGCCCCGGAGGCGCGGCTGTTTTGGAAGGAACAAGCTCATGCCTGAATCATCCAGCGACTGGCGGGCGCTCGCCACCGGCGGCGACACAGCGCGCCACGGCCCGCAGCGCATCGTCTGCCTGACCGAGGAGCCCACCGAATGGCTGTACCTGCTGGGCGAGGAGCGGCGCATCGTCGGCATCTCCGGTTACACCGTGCGGCCGCCGCGCGCCCGGGATGAAAAGCCCAAGGTCAGCGCCTATCTGAGCGCCAAGATCGACAAGATCGTCGATCTGCGGCCCGACTGCGTGATCGGCTTTTCGGACTTGCAGGCCGACATCGCCGCGCAGCTGATCAAAAAGGGCATTCAGGTCACCATCTTCAACCAGCGCAGCGTGGCCGAGATTTTCTCGATGCTGTACCAACTGGCTGCCATGGTCGGGCAGGCAGAGCGCGGCCTGGGCCTGATCCGGCAGATGCAGCAGCGGCTGCTGGCG
Organism: Polaromonas sp.; assembly: GCA_028292745.1. GTDB lineage: Bacteria > Pseudomonadota > Gammaproteobacteria > Burkholderiales > Burkholderiaceae_C > Polaromonas. The sequence goes on from JAQGLT010000095.1 coordinate 38,900, forward strand.
ATCGAACGGGCGGCGGCCAGCCTGAAGCGCCGACCGCGCGTGTTCTTCGAGGAATGGCCGGACCCGCACATCAGCTGCATCGCCTGGGTGTCCGAGCTGGTCGGCATTGCCGGCGGCGACGATTGCTTTCCCGAACTGGCGAAGGAGCCGATGGGCAAGGGCCGCATCATCGCCGACGGGCTGGAGATCGTGCGGCGCGCGCCCGACATCATCTTCGGCTCCTGGTGCGGCAAGAAGTTCAGGCCCGAACTGGTCGCCGCCCGGCCCGGCTGGGAAGGCGTGCCGGCGATCCAGCACCGGCAGCTGTTCGAGATCAAGTCGTCCGAAATTTTGCAGCCCGGCCCGGCGGCGCTGACCGACGGGGTGGAAAGGCTGCACCAGCGCATCATGGAGTGGAGCAGGATGGCCCCCGCACTGGCCGCCCCGCCTGAGGCCGGCCAGCCGGCGCGGGGCGCATTGTGAATCAGCCGCTGGACACCGCCCGCAGCGGGCTGACCAGCCGGCTGACGACGCCTGCCGCGAATTTTGAACAAAAACAGGCTTTTGCGCATGCCCTGCCTGTGTTGATTGCTATAGTTTCAGGAGTGGTTAAAGAGATCCCCGGCGCGCCTGTGCTGGCCGGCAATGAAACCGGGCCGGGCGTGGTTCGGCCGGGGCGGCAAACCCGCGCCTTTGTCGATGCGCTCGGCCGGCTGGCCCAATGTCTGGCGCAGGCCTGCGAAGGCGTTGCCTTGATGGCGGCCGCCCGGCCATTGGCGCTGGAATGCCGGCCATGAAACGGGCGACGCCTGGCGCGGCACTTTTTTTCGTGCTGCTGTGCGTGGCCGCGCTGGCGCCGGCCCGCGCGCTGGAACTCACCGACGACCGCGGTGTCACGACGGCCTTTTCACGCAGCCCGCAGCGCATCGTGAGCGTTCTGCCCTCGTTGACTGAAAGCGTTTGCGAACTCGGCCAATGCCAGCGCCTGGTCGGGGTCGACCGCTATTCAAACTACCCGGCCAGCGTGCGCGGCCTGCCCGTGGTGGGCGAAGGGATTGGCCCGAGCATCGAAGCCATCGTCGCGCTCAAGCCCGATGTGGTGCTGCTTGCGGTGTCCTCGCGCGCCGGCCAGCGCCTGGAATCGCTGGGCATCAAGGTGGTGGCGCTAGAGCCCAGGAGCCATGCCGATGTCAGGCGCGTGCTGAAAAAACTCGGGGCGCTGCTGGAGGTGCCCGACGCCGTGGGGGCCGACCGGCTCTGGCGCGCCATCGAGGACGGGGTGTCGGCGGCGGCGCAATCGGTGCCCGCCCGGCTTCAAGGCACCCGGGTTTATTTTGAAGTGAGCCGGGGGCCGTATGCGGCCGGCGAAGCCTCCTTCATCGGCGAAACCCTCGCGCGGCTGGGCGTGAAAAACATCATTCCGGCCGCGCTGGGCCCGTTTCCCCGCATCAACCCGGAGTTCGTGGTGCGCGCCAACCCCGCGCTGATCATGGCCGGCCATAGCAGCATGCAGGCCATCGCGTCCTATCCGGGCTGGTCGGCCATCAAGGCCGTCAGGGAGCAGCGCATCTGCGTTCTTGCCGCTGACGAGTCCGACGTGGTGGTGCGAGCCGGCCCGCGCATGGCCGAGGCGGCCCGCATCATGGCCCGATGCATCGTCGACAAGGCCGGATGAGCCGCGCCCGGATGCAGCACCCCCCGAAAGCGTTCTGGCTGGCCGTGGCCCTGCTGGCCGCGTCCGCGGCGCTGGGAGTGCTGGGCATCAGCGTGGGCAGCACCGGCCTTGACAGCGTGGCGGGCCTGCGGCGTGATGCGCAGGCGCTGCTGATCGTGTTCGAAATCCGCCTGCCGCGCACCCTGGGCGCCTGGCTGGCGGGCGCCTTGCTGGGGCTGGCCGGCGCGGTGGCGCAGGGCTTGTTCCGCAATCCGCTGGCCGACCCCTATCTGCTGGGCAGCGCCTCGGGCGCCTCGCTGGGCGTGGCCGGCGCGATGGCGCTGTTCGGCATTTCCCCGCTGGCCACGCATTGGCTGGCGCGCATCGGCCTGACGGGCGCGGCCTTTGTCGGCGCAGTGCTGGCGGTGCTGCTGACGCTGCTGCTGGCCAAGGGCGTGCAGCACACGCTGCGGCTGCTGCTGGCCGGCGTGATCGTCGGCGTGGTGCTGGGCGCCCTCACGTCGCTGCTGCTGCTGCTCACGCCCGAGATCATGCAGGCGATGCAGTCCTTCATGCTGGGCAGCACGGCCCTTGTGGGCTGGGTTCCCTGCGCCATCATGGCGGCGGTGTTTGCCGTCATGATGGCGGCCGCCTGGATGATGAGCCATGCGCTCGACGGTCTGGCGCTGGGCGAATTCACTGCGCAAAGCCTGGGCCTGCCGCTGGCCTGGATGCGCGCCGGCCTGGTGGCGGTGCTGGCGCTGGCGACCGGAACGGCGGTGGCGCAGACCGGGCTGATCGCCTTCGTCGGCCTGGCCGCGCCGCACCTGGTGCGCTCGGTCGTCAAGACCACGCACGGGTGGCTGATTGGCCTGGCCAGCCTGATGGGCGCGGTGTTGCTCACGGCGGCCGACATCCTGGCGCGCGGCCTGATGGCGCCGCAGGAACTGCCGGTGGGCGTGCTGACCGCCGTGCTGGGCGGCGGCTACCTGCTCTGGCTGATGCACCGGCAGGGCCGGCAGGGGGGCGGGCGATGAAGGCTCCGGCTTTTGTTGATGCTACGAATTCAATAGCTATCAGCGCAGACAGGATAAGCGCAAGGCTCGGAAATGACGAGGTATTGCACGGTATTTCCCTGGCCCTGCGCCAAGGCTGCTGGACCAGCATCGTCGGCCCCAACGGCGCCGGCAAATCGACTCTCCTCAAGGTGCTGGCGGGGTTGCTTTCGCACACCGGGCAGGTCAGCCTGCTGGGCCTGCCGATGGCCCGGCTGCGGGGGCGGCAGCGGGCGCGGCGGCTGGCATGGCTGGGCCAGAACGAAACCTCGGCCGACGACCTGACCGCCTACGACGTGGCCATGCTGGGACGCCTGCCGCACCAGGATTGGCTGGCCCCGCCCAGCCCTGCCGACCATGCCGCCGTCGAGCGCGCCCTGCGCGCCACGCAGGCCTGGGACTGGCGCGGCCGGCCGCTGGGCCACCTGTCGGGCGGCGAGCGCCAGCGGGTGCTGCTGGCGCGGGCCCTGGCGGTCGAGGCCGACGTGCTGCTGATGGACGAACCGCTGGCCAACCTGGACCCGCCGCACCAGACCGACTGGCTGGTGACCGTGCGCGGCTTGGTGGCCGGCGGCAAAACCGTGGTCAGCGTGCTGCACGAGATCTCTTTTGCGCTGCAGGCCGATGAACTGGTGGTGATGCGCCAGGGCCGCGTCACGCACCAGGGCCCCTGCGGCGACGCGGCGACCCACCGTGCGCTGCAAGACGTGTTCGACCACCGCATCGCCGTGCATCGCCTGGCCGGCCAGTGGCTGGCCCTGCCCAGAATCTGAATTCCTGAAAATCATCCGATGCAAATTGAAAACCCGCCTTCCGAAAAGCCTTATTCAAAGCCCGAGGGCGAACGGCGGGGCCTGGTCATCGTCAACACCGGTGACGGCAAGGGCAAGAGCACCGCCGCCTTCGGCCTGGCCCTGCGCGCCCAGGGCCGCCATCATGCGCATGGCAAGAGCGTCAAAATCTTCCAGTTCATGAAGGTGCCCAGCGCCCGCTTCGGCGAGCACCGCATGTTCGAGCAGCTCGGCATTCCGATCGAAGGGCTGGGCGACGGTTTCAGCTGGAAAAGCCAGGATGTGGCGCATTCCGCCCGGTTGGCATGCAAGGGCTGGGAAAAGGCCAGGGCCGAAATCCTGAACGGCGAGAATTTCATGGTCGTGCTCGATGAGCTGACCTACCCGCTGATCTACGGCTGGCTGCCGCTGGATGATGTGCTGGCCACCTTGGAAAACCGCCCCAGGCATGTGCATGTGGTCATCACCGGCCGGCGCTGCCCGCCCGAGCTCATCGCGCTGGCCGACACCGTGACCGAGATGACCAAGGTCAAGCATGCTTTCAATGCCGGCATTCCGGCGCAGCGCGGCATTGAGGACTGATGCTTGCGGCCGGCTACCGCGTTGCCAGGCGTGTGCCGAATGCGCAGGAGCGCAGCCGCCCAGCCTGGCGGGCGCTGCGCCGCGCAGTCTTTCTGCTACTGAATCAATAGCTACTTGCGCAATCCCTGCCTGCGCTGGAGCCGTTTTTCATAAGAATGTTTCACGCTTGCCGCTATTGCGATGATGTTTAGATGAAGCCGAAGTCATCGCGCGGCTGACGAACTGGAGTAAAAATGAACAGCAGCAAGAAAACCAAGACCCATGCCAAAGCCGTCATGGTCCTTGGCACCACCAGCGGCGCCGGCAAAAGCTGGCTGACCACCGCGCTGTGCCGCCACTACGCCCGCCAGGGCCTCAAGGTGGCGCCCTACAAGGCGCAGAACATGAGCAACAACGCCCGCGTGGTGGCGGGCGGCGAGATCGGCAGCGCCCAGTATTTTCAGGCACTGGCAGCGCGTGCCGTGCCCGATGTGCGCATGAACCCGCTGCTGCTCAAGCCCGAAAACGACACCCGGAGCCAGGTGGTGCTGATGGGGCAGGTCAACGCCGAACTCTCGCGCATGCCATGGCGCGGCCGCAGCGCCTCGGTCTGGCCGGTGGTCGCCCAGGCGCTCGACGAGCTGCTGGCCGAGAACGACGTGGTGGTGATCGAAGGCGCCGGCTCGCCGGCCGAGATCAACCTGAAGTCCAGCGATATCGTCAACATGCGCGTGGCCCTGCATGCCAGCGCGGCCTGCCTGCTGGTGACCGACATCGACCGGGGCGGCGCGTTCGCCCACCTTTACGGCACCTGGGCGATGCTGGACGAGGCCGAGCGAAAGCGGATCAAGGGCTTCGTGCTCAACAAGTTCCGGGGCGACGCCAGCCTGCTCGCGCCGGGCCCGCGAATGCTGCAGGACCTGACCGGCGTGCCGACGGTGGCCGTGCTGCCGATGTGGTGGCAGCACGGCCTGCCCGAGGAAGACGGTCTGTTCGACGAGCGCGGCACGGCCGCTGGCGCGGTGAGCAAGACCGTCGCGGTCGTTGCCTACCCGCGCATCAGCAACCTGGACGAATTCCAGCCGCTCAGCAACGTGCCCGGCGTGCGCCTGAAATGGGTGCGCAGCGCGGCGGCGCTGGTGGATGCGGACTGGGTCATCCTGCCCGGCTCCAAGGCGACCAGCGCCGATCTGGCCTGGCTGCGCGCGCAGGGGCTGGACCAGGCGATTGCCGCCCATGCCGGGCGGGGCGGGCAGGTGCTGGGGATTTGCGGCGGCCTGCAGATGCTGGGCGAGGCACTGATCGACCCGCACGGCATCGATGGCAACGGCCCCGGCCTGGGGCTGCTGCCATTGGTCACGGTGTTCGATGAAGCCAAGACCGTGCGGCACCGGCAGGCGGCGTTTGGCGCCGTGCGGGGGCCATGGGCCAGTTTGTCCGGGGTTGCCGTTCAGGGCTATGAAATCCACCACGGCCAGACGGCGCCGCATGCGGCCATGGCTGCCGCCGGCGACCGCGCTTATCCGGTGATGGCGGGCAGCCTGGCCTGGCAAAACGGCGCCGGCAATGTGCTGGGCCTTTACCTGCACGGCATGTTTGAAGACCCGCGCGTGCTCCAGGCGCTGTTTGGGGCCGCCACGCCGACGCTCGAATCGGTGTTTGACGGGCTGGCCGATTACATCGAACAGCACTTCGACGCGGGCGTCCTGCCCTCGTTGCTGGCGCCGGATGGCCGCTGAAGCGTGCGTGGGGGCCTTACCTGCCTGCCGCCCCAGTGCCCGCCTGCAGCCAGGGCAAAGCCATGCAGGCCGGCAGCGGCGTTCCTGACAGTAGGTGATTGCTATTGAAGTTATAGCTGCTTACGCATTGCCTGCCTGCGCTAGAGGCATATTTGATGCTAAAAATTGTAGGCTGGCAAAACGAGAGCGCCTTCGCAGGATTTCTTTCAGGGCCGACATCGTTCGTTCCGCCAGCTTCTTTCCGACAAAGCCGATAAAAGCCGGCAGCTACTTCTCCCGCCGCACCAAAGGCCCAAAACAGGCCTGCAGGGATTCTTCCTTGCAGACGATGAACCGGTCGCGCTGGGGGCTGAACTGGATGAACCGTACGTCCGGCTGGTCCGACACTTCATGCAGATCGCCCGCGCAATCGGGTTTTGCATTGGTTTCGGTCACCGTTTCCTGCAGCCGGTAAAAGCCCAGCAGGCTGGGCACGGCGGCAATCTGGTAGCGGCTTTGCAGCATTTCGGCGCCGCTGCTGCTGGTGCGGATGCCGTCGGCGCGGTACTGCCAGGTTTCAGTGCATGACGTGCCCGGCAGGGTCCACGCCCAGGTTCCCGTGATTGCATGCTGCCCGGCCATGGCCGGCGCCGGCTGGGCTGCCTGGACGGCAGCCTTGCTCAACAGCAAAGCGGCCATGAAAGTCAGTGCGGCTATTTTTTTCAATTCAATGAATTCCTGATGATGACAAGAGCGGCCGTCTGGCATGCCGGCCGATTCATTATCGGGAGAATGACGGGCAAGGCAAACCAAAACGGCTTTCAAGCTGCCGTGCGCGTCAGGGCAGTGCGCCTGCACATCGGAAGTTGCTGCCAGGGCCGGAGGCTGCGCAAGGCCGAAAGATCAAGGAAAAAATAGAAAAAAACACAAAAAAGGACCGCCATGAAGGTACTGATTGTGCTGGGCCACCCCCGCACCGACAGCCTGTGCGGCGCACTGGCCAGCGCCTTTGCCGATGGCGCCAGGCAGGCGGGTGTCCAGGTGCGCCAGCTCGACCTGGCAACGCTTGATTTCGATGCGAATGTCCGCACCGGCTCGCCGCGGCAGCAGGCGTTCGAGGCGGACCTGCGGGTGGCGCGGGAACTGATTCATTGGGCCGACCACCTGGTGTTTGTCTACCCGACCTGGTGGGGTGGCGCGCCAGCCCTGCTCAAGGGGTTTCTGGACCGCGTGCTGACGGAGGGGTTTTCGTTCAGGACCTGCGAAGGAGGAACCGGCTACCAGGGCCTGCTGACCGGGCGCTCGGCGCAGCTCATCACGACCATGGACACGCCCCCGCTGGTTCACCGGTTGGTGTATCGCCAGCCAGGAAAAAATGCCATGGCCCGTGCCACGCTGGGTTTTTGCGGGGTTAGACCGACGCGGTCGCTGGTGTTCGGCTCCGTGAAGAATTCTTCCGCCGAACAGCGTCAACAATGGCTGGCGCGCGCCCGGCGCCAGGGGCTGATGCTGCAAAACGGCCGGTTGACCCGGACTGAGCGGCTCCAGCACAAGGCCGGCGCATGGCTCAAGGCCATGCGGCTTCAGTTTTATCCGATGACCTGGGTGGCCTACACGGTGGGCGCCCTGGCGGCCTCGCCAGAAAACGGGGTCCTGGGCAATCGAATTTTCTGGGTGGGCTACCTGTGCCTGTTCCTGCTGGAAGTGGCCACGGTGCTGACCAATGACGTGGTGGACTTTCCGAGCGACCGGCGCAACCGGTTTTTCAGCACGTTCACCGGAGGGTCGCGGGTGCTGGTCGAGGGTTTGCTGACCGCGCGCGAGGTCAAGTCCGCCATTGCGGTGTCGCTGGGGGCATTTGGCCTGGCATGCGCCTGGCTGCTGGCCGTGACGCCCGCATCGACAGCAGCGGTGCTGACGGTCCTGACCGTCATGACGGTGCTGGCGATGGGTTACACCGCGCCGCCCCTGAAGCTGTGCTACCGGGGCTTGGGTGAACTGGATGTGGCTGTGACGCACAGCATCGGCGTGCTGCTGTGCGGCTTTGTCTTTCTGGGCGGCGCCTGGCATGACGCGCTGCCGTGGTTGTTGAGCGTGCCGCTGTTGCTGGCGATCTTGCCGTCGATCATTCTGTCCGGCCTACCGGACATGCAGGCCGATACGGTCGCCGGGAAAAGGACCCTCGCCGTGCGCCTGGGGCAGCACGGGGCGTTGGTGGTTGCGCTGGGCTTTACGCTGCTGGCCGCTGGCGCGGCCGTTTTGTGGCAGGTGCGCGGTCTGGCTGGCGGCGCCTATGCGGGCACCGCCTACGCGGCGGTTCCGCACGGTGCCTGGCTGTCCTGGCTGCTTCTGAGGCGCTTGAAGTCGGGCAAGGCGCCGGGCCGCATCGATGGGCTGATGGCTGCGTCGCTGAGCTTTTTGCTCTGGTTCGGTTTGATTCCGCTGTTCCGGTTATGGCCGTGACCCAGGCGGCGCCCCCGTGCCAGGTTTGCGCCGTGCCTTGCCGGCGAGGTGTTGACCCAGGCCGACTGTGCCGCTTTTGCCAGCCTGCCCCTGGTCGGTCTGGCCACCAGGGGCGTGTTCGGCGAAGACCTGTTGCTGGCCGACGGCGTTGACTACCGGCCTTGCATGCGGTTGATCGGCGAACGGCCGTCGGCAAAAAAGGTGCTGGCCGACCGCAAGCGGCGGCACAGGTCAGCCCTGCTGAACGTGGCCTGCTGCCCCGATGCGTCCAGCCTCTATCGCGATCGCGTGAATGCGTCCAGCGCGGCGCGGCCAACCGCCGGGTCGTCGGTAAAGAAGCCGTCGATTCCGGCGCGCAGGTAGGCGGTCAGTTCGGCGGCCAGGTCGCCACGCTCGCTTGGCGAAGCGGCATTGCCCCGGCGCAGGTCGGCTGGCAGAAAGGGGTTTTCCGGGCGGAAGGTGTAGGGGTGCACCACCAAGCCCGCCGCATGCGCGTCAGCCACCAGCGTGGTCGGCGTGCCGAGGTTGTTCTGCGCATTGCGCGGAATCACCATGTTTTTTTCAGGCCCGATGCCGTTGGCGTAAGTGGCAATGTCGCGCAGGCCGGCAGCCGTGCTGATGCTGGCGTAGGTGCGCGGGTCGCGGGCCAGGCGGAAGTCTTCGGGCTGGCCGCTTCCCGACAGCAGCTGCACGATGCGAACATCGGTCATGGTGCGCAGCTCCTTCAGATTGGCCACTTCGAACGACTGAATAAAGACGGGCGCGGACCTTCCCCGGTAGCCGTTGGCATGCAGCGTATCGACCAGGCGTTTTTCCAGCGGCAGGTTGATCGACTTGAAATAACTGGGGTGCTTGGTTTCCGGGTAGATCGCAATGGTGCGGCCGGTTTCGCGGCCCTTGGCCTGCGCCAGCTCGATCACGGCCTGAAGCGTTGGCACGCTGAACTGGTCATTGAACGCGGTGTTGGCGGGGCGGTTCAGCGGAATGCGTTCCCGGGCGCGCAGCGTCTGCAACTCGGCCAGGGTGAAATCCTCGGTGAACCAGCCGGTGAAGCTGACGTTGTCAATCAGCTTGGTGGTCCTGCGCGCCGCGAACTCAGGCTTGCTCGCCACGTTGGTGGTGCCGGAGATTTCATTCTCATGGCGTGTCACCAGCACGCCGTCCTTGGTGCTGACGAGGTCGGGTTCAATGACATTGGCGCCGTCTTCAATCGCCTTGGCGTAGGCCTCCAGCGTGTGCTCGGGGCGCAGTGCGCTCGCCCCCCGATGGCCGATGACCAGCCTGTCCGGCAAGGGGGTCAGGGTGGGGCCGGAGAAAGGCGAGCCGGCCGGCGAGTCGTCCCCGCCGCCGCAGGCGGACAAGGCAGCGCAGGCAATCGCGGCTGTCATGATGCAAAGTCGTCGTTTCATGAAAACTCCTTGAGGGGTGACAGTCCTGCCAGCGTACAACGCATCCATGACAAAGGCGTGTCGCCTGTCATGGTAGTCAGATCGGGCCGCTTCGTGGCCACGCTGACGCCGGCCCTGCTGGAAAGAGATGTGACAAACCGTGGACGCCGCAGGCCGATCGTTCTAAAGCGTGCCGCGCAGTCTCAGGCGAAACGCGCCGCCGGCGCCGATGCGTTCGCGGGTGCGGCCAGCCTGGCTTTGAAGAAGGCAACGGTTCGTTCCCACGCCAGTTTGGCTGCCGCGGGGTCATAGCGCGGCGTCGTGTCGTTGTTGAAGCCGTGTTGCGTGCCGGGGTAGTGGTGCGCCGTGACGGTTGCGCCGGCTGCCTTCAGGGCGGCCTCGTAGGCGGGCCAGGCGGCGTTGATGCGCTCGTCCACGGCGGCCAGATGCACCAGCAGCGGCGCCTTGACTTTGGCTGCTTCCCCGGGGGCCGGCGAATTGCCATAAAAAGGCACGGCGGCCTGCAGGTCAGGCAGGCGGGCCGCCAGCAAGTGCACCATGCCGCCGCCATAGCAAAAACCCACCGCGCCCAGCTTGCCGCTGGCATCGCTGCGGCTTTTGAGCCACTGGGCCGCCGCCACGAAATCTTCCTGCGCCTTGGACTGGTCCAGTTTGGCAAAAGCCTCCCGCGCCTTGTCTTCATCGCCCGGATAGCCGCCCAGGGGTGTCAGCGCATCGGGCGCAAAGGCCATGAACCCATCCAGCGCAAGGCGCCGCGCAATGTCTTCGATATGCGGGTTCAGCCCCCGGTTTTCGTGGATGACCAGTACGGCGGGCAGCCTGGATGCGCCCGCGCTGGCCGGACGCGCCAGGTAGCCGTTGACGGTGCCATTGCCCGCAGGCGACGGATAGCTGAGCCGTTCGGTCTTCAGGCGGGCGTCATCCATGGGAACCTGCTGGCCGACGGCAAAGTCCGGGCTCAGCGCGGCCAGCAGCCCGGCGGCCGTGATGCCCGCCTTGGCAAACTTTTGCGCCTGGGCAAGAAAGCCGCGCCGGTCCAGGCCGCCGTGGACATAGGCATCGAAAAGAATCAGCAGTTCCTGGTCAAAATCCTGGGCGGTCAGGCGTGGCGGCATGGCGTATTCCTTTAAAAAAAGGACAGGATACGCCGCCAGACGAAATCGTGCCGGGGCCCCTTGCGCTTGGAACAGCAAGCGAAGGCGTGCGATGGATCGCGAATGGCGGCGTGAAAGCTCGGCAAGCTGCTCCTCACGCGGGCGCGGCTGCGGTTGGGTCCAAGAGGGCCGAAATGTTTGGCCCTGCACCCCGGAAACAAAGTAGCAAATGCTTACGCGGGTAAGCGTAACCAACAGCGCCCACCCTTTGCCCACTCTTGTCTCACTCGCATTCCTGGGACAGGACGGGCTGAAAACCTCTTTTTTTGCATTTGCTTTTGCTTTGTTCTTTCTTGCCGTCCGGGTGGCGACATCGTTCACTGCCGCGCCGGTAACCGCCTTTGCCGCCCACGGTAGGATGCTCGCTTCATTCAAGGAACCTCCATGCGCCAACGCGCCAGCGAACATCAAGCCTCGGTTGCCCTTTACTGGGATTTTGAAAACCTGCATGCCAGCCTGTGCGAAGCCCGGCAGGAGGGCGCTTACAGCAAGCAGGACAACCGGTTTCGGGTGCAGGAGCCGCTGATCGATATTCAGGCGGTGGTGGAACTGGCGGCTGGCTTCGGTCCGATCGCGATCAACCGCGCTTACTGCAACTGGCAGTATTTCAGCCGCTACCGCGACGCGCTGCTGCAAAACGCGGTCGAGCTGATCCAGCTTTTCCCTCCGGGCGGCTCGGCCAAGAACGGGGCCGACATCAAGCTGTGCCTCGATGCCATGGAAGACATTGGCCGGTTTGCCCATATTGGCACCGTCATCATCGTTGGCGGCGACAGCGACTTCATGCCCGTGTCGCAAAAGGTCAAGGCGGCCGGGCGCACCCTGGTCGGCATCGCGGCGCGGGCCTCGACCAATCGGCACTGGGCCAGGAGCTGCCACGAATTCCGTTATTACGACAACCTGGTGGAGGAAGGCAGCGACATGGCGGCCGGGCTGTTGCCGCCGCCCGGCCCCGTGCGGCTGGACGCGGCCATGGCGCTTTTCAGGCGTGCCACCCGGTTGCTGATTCAAACCACGGGCGACCGATGGGTCAGCCAGGCCGCTGTCTGGCAAATGATCAAGCGGCTTGATTCGACCTTCGATCCGCTCGAACACGGGCACCTTGATTTCACGGCCATGCTTGAAGCTTTCGGTGAGCAGGTGGAATTTGCAGGCTCTGAGGCAGAACCCATGGTCAGGCTGCGCTGATTTGTTCAGGCTGGCAGAAGGCTGACTTTCATTCTCTGGCTGTATTGACCTGCGCTGGCAGGACTTTTCTTGATTGCTACTAAAAAAATAGCAATGAATGCATGCTGGGTAAGCGCAAACAGCTTGTTTGTCTTATTTTTCGGTTGTAATCCAATAAACACGTCGCTTGTTGAAATTTTTTTACTGTGCAAGTCTGCCTGGGCCTGCTCGCCAATGTTCGCCGTGCCTTTTGCGCTGGCACAAAATATGCAACATCTGTCAAGACGCTGTAAAGCGCTGGCGTATTTGCGTTAGCTATTTGTAGGGAATTGAAACAAGATTGCAATTTCAATCCTGAAATATCCAGAGTTTCCTGACAGACTGATCAATTGGAAGCGCAATCGCCTGTTGGGACCGTGAAAAACCCGTGGAAACGATTTGCAAAGCCCTCTTACGAAATCCGCCCTGGAATTTATTACAGACACAGGCGGCTTGTCACCGACTGGCGTTACATGTGATTGAGGCTTGAGATTGGCAAGCGTATAAGTTCGTGCATCGCGAATGAACGGCGTTGGTCGCAAGCTTTCCTTCGTGATGGCTGAGCGTTCAGTGTCCGAACGCTGTGAAACCAACCAGAGGAGAAAACGCTATGTCCGATCCCGTAGGGCCGGTCTTTACCGGTGGCTTCGAAGAATTTGTGATTCAGGATGAAGCGGGGGAGGGGCATACGCTGCTTTTCCTGCCCGATCGCAACAACGATGCGCTGCAGCGCGAAAGCAAGGCGCCGGTTTTTTACTACATTCCCGAAAAGGTCCGCCTGGCCCGCAATGCCGCGACCAATGATTTCAAGTTCCGGCATATCCATTTCGTGGGGATTTTTGACGAGAGCACGGTCGGCATCGACAAGGGCGAAACGTCTGGCGGCGTGCTGTCGCTGACCACCACTTCACGCTTTCCGCCCAGCGTGCTGAAACAGGCCGAAGCCCAGATCCTGGAGCGCTTCAGCGGCCGCAACGACAAATACTGGGGGCTGCGCACCCGCCTTGCGCCGCTGATCCGCATTGCCCCCATCACCGCCAACCAGACCGCCATTTCCAGCCTGGCACCGGACGCCTCGGGCGCGACGCCGGGCATAGGCGGCGGCGCGGGGGGCGGTGCCTTGCCCGCGCCAGCAGGCGGAGGCGAGCCGGGCAACCCCGGTGCGGGCGGTGGCGATCCCGGCGTGCCCGAGGGGCCGCGCAGCCGCGACTTCATGCAGCTGGGCTCGCGCTCTCCCTGGGCGCCGGTGCCGCATAACCGTGGTTTCCGTGGAAGCCAGCTCGACGCCTGGGCCTGGCGCATCCAGGGCAGCGGCCCGGGCTCGGTCACCGGCGGGGAAAACGCCTATGGCGGCGTGATCGGCCCGATTCCCAGCGAGATCGTCTGGGCCGGCTTTCATGGCACCTACAGCCCGCTGTTCGTGACGCAGAACCTGGTCATGCCGATGTGGTCGCAGCTCATGCGGGTGAAGATCACCGGCAGCTGGGAGCGCATCTTCCAGCACTTCTCGGCCCATGTGAATGCCCGCTACCTGTGGTTCTCCGCCGACATCAAGGCCGAGTTCAATAACCTGCGGGTCAACGGCGACATCAAGGTCGAGGTCGATATCGACGGCACCATGCCGGGCGCGCAGGAGATGGAGAAGATGATCAACCAGCGCATCGACATGATCGTGCAGCAGTTCACCGAACAGGCCAAGAAGGTCATCTTCGATCCGCCGCCTCCGCAGGTGGAGCCTGCGCAGGCCTCGACCTCGGGCGGCGGCATTTTCGGCGCGCTGTTCGGCTACGGCGCCGGCGTGGCGCTGAAGTTCCGGCGCGACGAGACCCAGCTCGACCTGAAATATGAAGAAACCCGCTACTTCCGCTACAACCAGCCGCACACGATTTCCAGCTCGCTCGAAGGCTTCTACAACGAGATCAAGAACGATCCGAAGGCCGAGGGCAAGTACTTCCAGCGCCTGGTGCTGGGCGACATTGGCCGCAAGATCATGCGCATCGTCAAGCCGGTGGTCAACTGGCCCGACAAGGCGCGCAACTGGGCCGGCGAGCCGGTGGCTTTCATCTCGGCGCAGATCGGCTACCCCGACTCGGGCGGGACGATTGGCTGGAAACCGGCCACTTTCCAGAAGAGCGATTCACCCGACCTGACCTTTCGGCCGGTCTGGGTGCAGTGGCGCAAGGGCGAGGTGTCCAATCCGCCGCCCTCGTGGGAGCTGGACGCCACCTACACCAAGCGGAAAATCCATCTGCTGGAGCCGCCCACCGAAAGCGAGTTTCCGTTCTTTCACATCGACGTCGAGCAGAATGTGATCGACCTCGACCCGGGCCCCAACGGCACGCTGACGAACGACAACATCCTCGAAGCCCGCGCCGACTCGGCGGGCACGCTGGATGTGGGGCCCATCGCGCTCGGCGTGGAACTGCAGTCGACAGCGGAGATTGTCGAGATCGAACTGCGCGCCAAGGGGCAGCGCGCCGATGGCAAGAACCGCGCGGACAAGGTCACGCGCTTTCGCTTCCTGTCGGCCGATCAGATGGAGCCGCGCTTTTGGCGCATCTACACCGGCCAGGCCGACTTCAAGACCGACTACCAGTACCGGGTTCATGTGACGGTTCGCGGCACCCTGACCACTAAGGGCCAGGCCTGGAGCGGCCCGTGGGAAAACGCCATCGGCAACGGCGCCATCATGATCAACGTGCCGATGGCCGATGATCCCGGCGTCACCAAGCGGGCGCTGACAGCGCGCGAGATGTTCTCCGATGTGGCCGTGCGCGCGGCCGACGGGCTGGACGGCGCAGGGGCTGGAGCAGGCGCGCCGCCTGTCCCTTCGGATGCCGCGGCTGCGCCCGCCAGCGCCAGCGCACCGCCCCCGGTTCCCGGAGCTGGAACTGGAACTGGAACTGGAACTGGAACTGGAGCCGCGCCACCGCCTTCCGTGCCCGTGCCCGGACAACCCGTGATGTTGGAGCCCCAGGCTCCGCCGCGCGAACAACGCCAGGCATCGGGCGAAGTGAGCGGCTACCGGGTGGTCGAGGACACGGTGGAGGGCTTTGTCCACGACAACAGCCGGTCAGCCGGTGGCGCGCGAACGTCTGGGGCCGATAAGGGCGCCTCGCGCCAGCCTGCCTACAGCGGCCCGGACCCTGAAGGCTGGGTTCACACCTGAGCTGACTCCGCCCGGCACGGCCGGCCAGGCGCCTTGCCGCCAGGCCGGCCCTACTGATCGTTACTTTTGCGGGGTGGTCCATGGCAATCTCGGCAACTCTCGACCCATCGTCCTGGCGCGAGCCGGTTCTGGAGCAGCTTCCCGAGCGGCTGCAAAGGCCCGAACGCCCGGCGCAGCCCGAGCAAACCGGGCCGCCGGAAAATATACGGCTGGTCGCTTGCGACGGCAGCCCGGTGCGCTACGGCGTGCTGGACGTCCCCCGCCTTGTCGCCGGGAAAACCTCGCCCCGGTTTTCGCTGGTTCTGCTGTTGTCCCGCGCGCCCGCCGCGGGGGAAGAGGCCATCGGCCCTCTGCTCCTGTCGAGCTACCTGGGCATGGAGCTGGACTACCGGCTGCCGGCAGGCGTTGCCGGGCAACTGCAGGTCGAGCCGCTTTTTGCGCGCCAGGCAACGGTCGGGCTGCATGCCGGGGGGGCAGCGGCCGTGGCCGTGGCCAGCCTGAGCACGCCGCTGCTGCGCGGCGCGCTGCATGCGCCGCTCACGCGTGAGCAGACCTTGGCAGTGCTCGATGCCCTCGATGGCGCGGCGGGTCCGCTCACGCTGCAGGCCCGTATCACCTACCGCGCCGCCGCGCCGGCCGCGAGCTTTACCTTCGACACGTCCCCGGCCGACGTATGGGACCGCCTCAAGGCCCATGCCATTGACGGCGCGGTGTCCGAAGAGGCTTTTCGCCAGGTGTTCGACGGGCTGAACCTTCCCGCTGAGGCGTTCCCCGCGTTTCGCCGCGTGTGCCAATGCCTGCTGGTGCCGGACCCGCAGGCCGCGTTGCTTGGCCGCCGGCCCGCCCCGGCCTCCACCCGCCTGCAGGAGGAATGGCGCCAGGCCAGCATGCGCCACCTGGACCTGTGCTGCCCGCTCGAAGCCGTGCTGGGCAACGCCTTGACTGCGGCCGACCGGGCGGCCTGCATCAGCGTGGTCGGCCCCTCCGGGAGCCTGGACGGCGGGCCGCTGCTCAAAACCTTGAGCCGCAGCACCTCGCGCACGGCCCGGGGGGCCATTGGCATGGGCGCCATGCTGGCCGGCGGCAAGGTCCAGACCGTTGCCGCCACCTTGCAGCCTTCGGCGCGGCCGTCGGCCACGGCGCACCTGCTGGCTTCGGAGGCAATTCGCATCCAGCAACCCGTTTCTGCCGCCGCTGCAGCGCCAGCGCCGGCTGTCTCCCTCGCAGCCCACTATGTGCTGCCCGAGGCGGTTTTCCTCAGCCCCGCGATCATGGCCGTTTCGCTGCCGGTCCTGGGCAACTTGGATGCGCCGCTGCTGAACGACAAGAACAACCCTGCGCTGCGCTGGTATCTGCCGGCCCTCACGCTGGTCAAGCCGGCGCCCAGCGATGCGCCGGAGGGCAGTGCCTTTTTATTTGAACTGGAGGGGATCGGCTCGGGCAGTTCGGGCCGGCCGGCGATTCGCGCCACGCTGCGCTTCACGCTGGCGCTGTCCGCCTCCGCCGCCGCCACCGCCGCGCTGGCGGCCACCCCGCGCCTCGCGGGCCGCATGATCGAGCCGGTGCAGCCCTCGGTCACGCTGAGCATTCCGTACATCGACGAGATTTCAGGCACCCTGAAGCGCGCGTCGTACCGGGGGACCACCGCGCGGGCCGGCGACCGGCTGCAGGTCACGGTGGAGCTGCTGAACGACGCCGCCCGGACCGCCTATGGCGCACTCTCGACGCCGGGGTTTCAAAGCGAGGCTGCGCGCCTGGAGGTGGCGTACCAGTTTTCCGCCTATGTCCCGGTCTTCAACCGCCCGCAGCTGGTGCTTGGCGGAAAAATCTCCCATGCGGTGCTGCTGCAGAGGCCGCGCGACGATGCGGAGGCGATTTTCGTGGCTTCGGGCGGGCGCGAGTTCATTGTCCGCCCGGGTGCGGCGCACCTGGCGCCGCAGAACTTCACGCTGGCCGGGCGCATTTCAAACTCTGCCGCCGCGCTGGCCCTGCCAGACAAGATTGAATACGCCCAGCGCACCACCATCCGGCAGCAGTCGCTGGAGGCCTTTTTCCCGTGCGCCGAACTCGGCAGTTTCTACCGTGAGAAACAGGCCGCCGCCACCGTGGCCATCGGCTGCGCAGAGGCGTACCGGCTGGGCCAGGCATCGCCGCTGACGTACCAGGAAGTGGTCGCGCTCAACCGGCCCGGCTACCGGGTGTTTCGCAACCTCAAGCAGCCCGGCCGGTTTTTGCTGGTGCCGCTGGCGTATGAAATCACCCGCTATGCGCCCGACACGCCCGAGCGCGCCTACCGCCCGGCCCTGATTGTTTACGCGGCCCTGGACGCCGAACGGCCCGAGAACAACCGCATCCGCTTCGAGGCCATGCTGGGCCCGGCCTTGTCGGCCCATGAATTCGAGGATTTGCGGCGCCGGCTGCTGCTGGAGGCCGCCAGCCCGGTTCTGGAACTGCCCAACATGCTGGCCCAACGGACGGAATTCAGCTGGAACCTGACCGCGACGCCGCCGGTTGAAGCGGTGACCTCGGCCACGCCCGAATGCCTGCATGCGGCGCTGTCCACCGACCTGGCCAGCGCGCTGCTTCTCAAGACGCTGATCCAGAACACCGGCCTGACGGGCGCCGCCCGGTTTTTCATGGAAGACGCAAGCGTGGTCACGTCGGCGCTTTCGGTGCACCTGGGCCGCATCACCGGCCCCTGGCTGGCCGGCCCGGTCGCGTTGCAAGCCAATGGCGACACGCTGCAGTTGACAAACCGGATCGAGAGCCCGGTGGCCGTGAAGGATGTGTACCTGTTCAATGGTTCGGCCGAACCGGTCCGGGTGCCGGTGGAGGCGGCGATCGCGCCGGGCGCCTCGCGCGACATTGCCGCGCCAGGCCCGTACACGGTCGCGCAGGCCGATTGCGCCGCGATGGCCGGCAGCAGCCCGACGTTCGAGGAGGTCCGCGCCATGATCGAGGAGATCCAGTGCAACGTGGTGTTCCTGGATGTCGTCAATTATGAAAATCACGGCCTGACCCGGATCGACATCGATGCGCGGCTGCAGGGCGTGCCCGGCGTTTTTCGGGTCGGCATGGACAAGCGGCGCGGCGCCGTCAACTTTTTGCTGCCGCTGACCACCTACCTGGCCACCCGCATCGTCGAATTCCAGCTGACCCGGGTTTTCGCGGGCCAACCCGATCAGGTGACAGCCTGGCGAGCGTGGGACATGGAGGCCAACAGCAACATCGTCACCGTCACCGCTGAAATGATTTCCGGTTGATCCGGCTAACCCAAAGGAGTGCTCAAATGGCTAAAGGAATTTCTGTCCACATCGGGCTGAATTACGTGGACCCGGCTGCCTACAACGGATGGGACGGGGAACTGGCGGGGTGCATCAACGATGCCCGCGACATGAACGAGATCGCCGACAGCCTCGGCTACTCCTCGACGCTGCTGATCGACGCCGAGGCATCGGCCGCCGAAGTCACGCGCGCCATCGGCCAGGCGGCGCGCCAGCTGGCTTCGGGCGATATCTGCCTGGTCACCTACTCCGGGCATGGCTCGCAGATGAACGACGTGACCGGCGACGAGCCCGACGGCAAGGATGAAACCTGGGTGCTCTGGGACCGCCAGCTGCTCGACGACGAGCTGAACGGCTTGTGGTCCAGCTTTGAGCCCGGCGTGCGCGTTTTCGTGCTGTCGGACAGCTGCCACAGCGGCACGGTGGCGCGCGTGGCCAGCTTCAAGCGCAAGTTCCGCAGTGCGGAGTTCGCCGCGCAGTACGACCGACCCGTCAATCTGGCGCCTCGCATCCGGGCCGCCGACCCGGCCGCCATGCATGCCAACTACCTGGCCAATCGAAGCAACTACGAGGTCAGCCAGTGGACGCACCGCCCGGCCGTCACCGCCAGCGTGGTCCTGATCTCGGGCTGCCAGGACAACCAGCTCTCGTCCGACGGCGATGCCAACGGCCTGTTCACGCAGCGGCTCAAGGAAGTCTGGAACGGCGGCTCCTTCAGCGGCAACTACGCGCAGTTCCATTCGGCCATCGTCGCGCAGATGCCGTCGGACCAGACACCCAACCTGTTTCGCACCGGGGTGGCGAACACGGCCTTCGATGCGGAAAAGCCTTTCACGATAGGCGCGGGCAGCGCGGGATCGGCTGGTGGCGGCATGTCCATTTCGGCGCCGTCGTCGTTCGCCAACAGCGCCACGCCGCTGACCTTCGCGGTGGCGGTGCCTTCAGGGCACTACTTCGCGGTCGAGGTCGCCACGCAGGCCAGTCTGTTCAACAGCACGGTCAATGGCGCGCAGCGCAACGACGCTAATTTCTATGCCTCCTGGAAGGTCACACCGTTCCGCCAGGGCAGCACCTTCACCCTGCCGGTCGATGCCTGGAACCGCCTGCGGCAAGGGGCATCGCAGCTGTACTACCGCCTCTGGTGCACGGCCAGCCCGACCAGCTGGGTGAACTACCAGGTGAGCGTGAGCGAGAGCAACGCGGCCTCGGCGCCCAGCGTGACGCTGACCGCGCAAAGCAGCACCGGCAGCGGCGCCGAAGGGGGCGTGCCCGCCATCACCGCGCCCACCGCCTTCCAGGCCAACGGCTCGCCGCCGCGCTTTCAGGTCAACCCGGGCGCGGGACGCTATTTTGCGGTCGAGGTATCGACCAACAGCTGGTACTTCACCGACAAATACAGCGCGCAGCGCAACGACGACAACTTCTATGCCTCATGGAAAGTCACGCCATTCCAGTCGTCCGCCCTGTACCCGATTGCCTTCGAGTTGCCGGCGGCGGCTTGGACCCGGCTGCGCGACAACGCAAGCAACGGCCGGCTTTACTACCGCATGTGGTGGACCGAATCGCCCACGCAGTGGGTCGGGCATGGCTGCACCACGCCGAACAGCGCTGGCCAGAATGCGCCGAGCTTTACCCTCACCCGCGAGTTTGACCGGGACCTGCTGACTCAGTCGGGCAAGTGACGCGCCAGCAGCGCCGCCACATGAATCGCCTCGCGCTGCGCGCCGTCGCGGATCTGGTGGCGGCAGCTGGTGCCGTCGGCCACCACGATGGCGTCCGGCTGCTTGCGCACGGCCGGCAGCAGGCTGAGCTCGGCCATCTTCATCGACACCTCGAAGTGGCTGGCTTCGTAGCCGAAGCTGCCCGCCATGCCGCAGCAGCTGGACTCGATCAGCTCGGGCTGGGCGCCCGGAATCAGCTTGAGCACCTCGATGATGGGGCTGACCGCGCCGAATGCCTTCTGGTGGCAGTGGCCGTGCAGCAGGATGGGCTGGCTGATCGGCGTGAGCTTGGCCTTGAGCGCGTCAAGCCGGCCCGCTGCCGCTTCACGGGCCAGGAATTCCTCCAGCAGCAGGGCCTGGTCGCTGATGGTTTGCGCCGCCTTGCCCAAGCCCATGACCAGCATTTCGTCACGCAGCGTCAGCAGGCATGATGGCTCCAGCCCGACGATGGCGATGCCTTTCTCGGCAAAAGGGAGCAGGGCGCTTACCAGCTCGGTCGCCTTGGCCCTGGCCTTGTCCACCATGCCGCTGGCCAGGTAGGTGCGGCCTCAGCACATGCTTTTGCCGTCTGCTACTTTTTTGGTAGCAACATGCGCTGTATAGCCGGAGGCCAGCAGCACTTTTAATGCCGCACCAGCGTTGCCCGGCTCGAAAT
>JAQGLT010000100.1 GCA_028292745.1 Polaromonas sp.
GCTCAAGGCGATGCTGCGACAAGCGCAGGCCCGAACCGTCGACGCCCTCTGGGACGTCATTGGCCAATTGCTGGACCGCTTTGGCAGCGCCGAATGCGAGCGCTACATTCGCCACTGCGGCTATTGCCAGTCAGGGTGAAGCCGCTCTAGAGAGTTCAGGCTTCCCTCAATTGTGCTCTGGTACTCCAAGCTCAGTCCATTTCCACTTCATTGGTTAGGGGTGCTCGGAAAAGTCAGGGGAGCCACTTGATGGTGCCGGCGATATATACAGACTTGCCCCGTTTCCACGGACGCTGGTTGCCCATCAAAGAAAATGGCGCCCTTGAGCGCCATTCTTTCCAAGGATTTACGGCTCAGACCAGAAAGCGCTCCGCCAGTAATGCCCAGTAGGCTGCGCCTACGGGCAGATTGGCGTCATTAAAGTCATAGCCAGGGTTGTGCACCATGCAGGCACCAGCACTGTCGCCATCACCATTGCCGATGAGCACATAGCTGCCAGGTACGCGCTCAAGCATAAAGGCGAAATCTTCACTCCCGGATACTGCCGGGCCTTGCAAAGTCACGCGATCTACTCCAACCAACTCCATTGCCACCTCCCGGGCAAAGGCTGTTTCCGCCGGCGTATTGACCAGCACTGCATAACCGGGACGCCAGTCGATCTGCGCCGTAACGCCAAAGCTTTCGGCCTGCGCAGTGATCAGCGCCTTAATCCGCTCCTCGAGCTTGGTGCGGACTTCGCGATCGAGCGACCGTACACTGATCTCCAGCGTCGCAGCTTGCGGGATCACGTTGTTGGCCTTGCCAGCGTACAGCGCTCCCACAGTAACCACGGCCATTTGCAGTGGGTCAATATTACGCGAGACGATGGTTTGCAACGCCATCACGGTGCTGGCAGCCGCGACAACAGGGTCAGCCGCGCGATGCGGCATGGCGCCATGACCGCCCACCCCTGTCAGTTTCACTGTGACGTAGTCCGACGAGGCCATGGCCGCGCCTTCGCGCAGCACCAGCTGACCCTGAGGAACGCCAGGCATGTTGTGCATCGCGAAGACCGCGTCGCATGGGTATTTCTCGAACAGGCCGTCCTCCATCATGCGCAGTGCGCCTCCGCCGCCTTCTTCTGCTGGCTGGAAGATCAAGTTCAAGGCACCGCTAAATTGCCCCTGCTTGGCAAGATACTGCGCAGCGGCTAGTAGCATCGCCGTATGGCCATCGTGGCCGCAGGCATGCATGACGCCGGCATGACAACTCGCGTAGCCCAAGCCGGTGGCTTCATCGATCGGCAGCGCGTCCATATCAGCGCGCAGTCCAAGCTGGCGCTTTCCGTCGCCGCGTACCAGTCGCCCTACCAGACCTGTACCGCCTAGGCCACGCTCAACCGCGTAGCCCCAGCTTTGGAGTTTCTCTGCCACCAGTGCCGAGGTTCGATGCTCGTCAAAAGCCAGTTCGGGGTGGCGGTGAATATCGCGCCGTAGACCGATGAACACATCGGCTTGCGCATGCAGCTTTTCAAGAAGCGGACTCATAGGCCAAACTCACTGCGGCTGCAGATTGATAGACTTGGCTATGGTGCGATAACGCGTGGTTTCTTCCTCAAAGAATTTCGCCGATTCAGCCAGTGACATCGGCGCCGAGGTTAACTGTGTTTGCGCAGCCAATTGCGAACGCACGGAGGGGTCCTGCAGCGTTACGCCTATTGCCTTGTGCAGCCGTTGCACCACGTTCTCTGGCGTGTCCTTGCGCACCATAAGGCCACTCCAGATCTTGTACGAGAAATTCTTCAGTTCCTTTCCTTCGCTGGCAGTCGGAACGTTCTTCAGCAACTCGGAGCGCTGTGCGCCCAGCTGGCCAATCACCTTCAACCTGCCTTGCTCGGCCAGCGCGCCCATGCCAGCGCTGTACACCAGCACTGCGAAGTCGACCTGCCCGCCTCCGATGTCCTGCAGCAAGGGCGCATTGCCCTTATACGGCGCGTGCGTCAGCTTGATGTCGGCAACTTGCTGCACGTTCTCAAGGATCAGGTGGTAAAGCGAGCCGATGCCCACGCTGCCGTAGGTCAGCGGCTTGTCACCCGATTTACGCGCCAGGGCGATCAATTCGTCGACATTGCTAACTGGCAAGTCCTTGCGTACGACAAATACCATCACCGCATCGGCCACCGGATGAACGAGGCGGAAGTCCTCAGCCTTGAATTTAACGGCCGCGTTGGCCAGTGCCGACAAGATCACCTCGTTCGGCGAGCCTTGAAACAGGTAGTGACCATCGGCGGGCGCCGCCAGCACCTTCTGCGCGGCCAGAGCGCCGCTGACGCCACCCAGGTTTTCCACGATAACCGGCTGACCCAGCTCCTTGCCCAACGGCACAGTGAAAATACGTGCAATCGAATCAGACGGGCCACCCGCCGGGTAAGGAACCATCAAGTTCACCGGCTTACTCGGGTAAGTCTGAGCAATAGCGCCAGTGGCTAGTAATAGACCCGCCAGCAGGGCGCTGAATGTCTTAAATGCGTTCATAGAGAGATGTCCTTGTAATGAATATGTGATGATGCGCTCTGAGGATGCTAGACAGACCGAATCGATGTGTCCAATGCATTATTTTTGTAATTAATATTCATAATACTCATTCAGTATTCCGAATATTCCCCCTCTGGTCCCAGCATCTGGAACATGGCTGGCCATTACCGACGGCAACGCTTTCCTCTGTGAAGCAACGTATCCCGCAGTCGGGGGTACGTGCCGGAGCTTCGCCAGCAACCTATTGAGTCGGTGCATGCATCGCTGTATACACGAAGAGCACCAGTGCGCCGACCTTTTTGGCCATTGAACTCCAACTCCATACCGGGTACTTGTTTGCCAACAAGCCGGCCAGCCGCATGAAGGTGTAAGCCAAGCGTCCGGTAAACTGGGCAAGCCCAGTTCAATAGCATAGCGCGTCACCCACTCTACCTGCGTCTGAAAGAAAAGAGTACCGCTTTAATCATTGCCATCAAAGCCTTTAGGGATCATGTCCAAAACGCAGTTTGAGAAGCTGGCATAAAAGGACGTGTTGCATCTGGTGAAACCGACAGCGCCAATAGCGCTGTTCACAGATTGCATCGAAGTGGTTTCCACCCCATTTCCAGCCCTTTAGCTGTTTTCAGACGCACTCATGCCTGCGCCCTTTGCATAAGCACGCGTCTTGCCATCCAGAGGTTGGACAGCGCAAACAGCGTGATCAGCTGCGCCGTGTTCTTCTTGAGTCCCCGATAGCGCACTTTGGTGTGGCCGAACTGGCGCTTGATCACCCGAAAGGGATGTTCCACCCTGGCGCGGATGCTGGCCTTGAGTTTTTCGGCTTGTTCAGTCAAATGGCCCCAGGGCGTGTGCTTTTGCTGTCTGCGCTTGCCAGGGCGCATGGCTACGTGCCAATCCACGCTAGTTGCTTCGGCTCGTTTGTTCGCGCCTTGATACCCGGCGTCGGCAAATACTACTTCTTTCTCGCCATGCAGCAGCCTATGGCCCTGGGTCACATCATTGACGTTGGCGGCCGTGCCAATGACCGTGTGTACCAGGCCCGATTCAGCATCCACGCCAATGTGCGCTTTCATCCCAAAATGCCATGCATGGACGCCCCCGGTTTGCCATGCATGGACGCCCCCGGTTTGCCAAGCTTTCATTTCACGACGGCTTAAAGGTTTCGATTGCAGCCATGCATCCGGACTTCGTATGCAGGCTGCGCCTGCGGTCCCTGATGGAATTCGCTGGTTG
>JAQGLT010000099.1 GCA_028292745.1 Polaromonas sp.
ACACCGGTAAAGCGGAAGGTCTGGCTGGCCTCGGTCAGCTCCAGCACGCGGGTGGTCGGCGCATTCGTGCCGTCCTCGCCTTCCAGCGTCAGCGGCAGGTCGGCGCCGCTGGCGGCCAGCAGGCCGACCTTGACCGGGATATGGAAGGGCAGCTTGGTTTTCTGGCCCGGCGTCGGCGGGCAGGACTGGGTCAGCGTGATGTCGTAGGTGCCGGCGTCAGCGTCATGGCGGGTCGCGACCGCCACGCGCGGCGTGCCGGCCTGGCTGTACCAGCGCTCGAACTGCACGAGGTCGCGGCCGTTTGCGTCGGCCATCGCGGCGCGGAAATCGTCGCAGGTGACGGCCTGGCCGTCATGCCGCTCGAAGTACAGGTCCATGCCCTTGCGAAAGCCGTCGCGGCCCAAGAGCGTCTGGTACATCCGCACCACCTCGCTGCCCTTCTCGTAGATGGTGACGGTGTAGAAGTTGCTGATCTCGACATAGCTGTCGGGCCGCACCGGGTGCGCCATCGGGCCGGCGTCTTCCGGGAACTGGGCCTGGCGCAGCACCCGCACGTCGTCGATGCGCTTGACCGCGCGGCCGCTGTCGGTGCCCACCATGTCGGCCGAGAACTCCTGGTCGCGGAACACGGTCAGGCCCTCTTTAAGCGACAGCTGGAACCAGTCGCGGCAGGTGACGCGGTTGCCGGTCCAGTTGTGGAAGTATTCATGTCCGACCACGGCTTCGATGTTGGCGTAGTCGGCGTCTGTTGCGATGCGCGGGTTGGCCAGCACGTACTTGGTGTTGAAGATGTTCAGGCCCTTGTTTTCCATCGCGCCCATGTTGAAGTCGCTGGTGGCGACGATCATGAAACGCTCCAGGTCCAGGCTCAGGCCGAAGCGGGCTTCGTCCCAGGCGACCGAATGCATCAGCGAGACCATGGCGTGCTCGGTCTTGTCGAGGTCGCCCGGACGGACATAGACCTGCAGCAGATGGTCCTTGCCGGCGCGGGAGGTGATGCGCTGCTCGCGGGCCACCAGCTGGCCGGCCACCAGGGCGAACAGGTAGCTGGGCTTGCGGTGCGGATCGACCCATTTGGCGAAATGCCGGGCGCCGTTCGGGCCGTTCTCCAGCGGGCCGTGCGCCACCAGGTTGCCGTTGGACAGCAGCACCGGGTATCTGGCCTTGTCGGCGCGCAGCGTCACGCTGTAGCTGGCCATCACGTCGGGACGGTCCAGGAAGTAGGTGATGCGCCGGAAACCCTCGGCTTCGCACTGGGTGAAAAACGAGTCGTTGCTGACGTACAGGCCCATCAGCTTGGTGTTTTTGGCGGGGCAGGTGGTGGTGAAGATTTCCAGCGTGAACGGCTCGGTGCCGGCGGGCAGGTTCTCCAGCACCAGCCGGCAGCCCTCCATCTTGAACGTGGTGCCCTGTCCGTTGACCAGCACCCGCGCCAGGTTGAGCTCTTCGCCGTCGAGCCGGAGCGGCTGGGCGGGCAGGTCCGGATTGCGGCGCAGCACCATCTTGTTGAGCACGCGCGTCTTCACCGGGTCCAGGTCGAAACACAGATCGACGGTGTCGATCCAGAAGGGCGGCGCGGTGTAGTCGGCGCGGTTGATGACCACGGCGGCGCCGGGTCCTGTTCCGTCAAGCATTTGCAGCATGGCTGGTTCCTAAATCGTCCAGAAATTCACGTAACAGGCGGCAGGGCCGCCCTCAGACGCCCTGCTTGAGGGACGCTTCGATAAACGGGTCAAGGTCGCCGTCGAGAACTTTCTGCGTGGCGGACGTCTCGTAATTGGTGCGCAGGTCCTTGATGCGGCTGTTGTCCAGCACATAGCTGCGGATCTGGTGGCCCCAGCCGACGTCGGTCTTGCTGTCTTCGAGCTTTTGCTGCTCGGCCTGGCGCTTGCGCATCTCGAAGTCGTAGAGGCGCGAACGCAGCCGCTTCCAGGCTACGTCGCGGTTGCCATGCTGCGAACGGCCCTCCTGGCACTGCACGACGATGCCGGTCGGGATGTGCGTCAGGCGCACGGCTGAATCGGTCTTGTTGATGTGCTGCCCGCCCGCGCCGCTGGCGCGGTAGGTGTCGGTGCGCACGTCGGCCGGGTTGATGTCGATTTCAATCGAATCGTCGATCTCGGGGTAGACAAACACCGAGGCGAACGAGGTGTGGCGCCCGCCCGACGAGTCGAAGGGCGACTTGCGCACCAGCCGGTGCACGCCGGTTTCGGTGCGCAGCAGGCCGAAGGCGTATTCGCCCTCGATTTTGATGGTCGCGCCCTTGATGCCGGCGGTGTCGCCCGCCGACTCGTCCTCGATGGTGGTGGTGAAACCCTTGCGCTCGGCGTATTTGAGGTACTGGCGCAGCAGCATGCTGGCCCAGTCGCAGGCTTCGGTGCCGCCGGCGCCGGCCTGGATGTCCAGGAAGGCATTGAGCGGGTCGGCCGGGTTGTTGAACATGCGGCGAAATTCCATTTTCTCGATTTCGACCGCGACCTTGGCCGCCTCGCCTTCGATGGCGCGCATGCCGGCCTCGTCGTTGTCGTCCTTCGACATCTCGAACAGCTCGGTGTTGTCGGCCAGCTCCTGCTCCAGCCGGTCCAGGATGACCACCACGTCTTCAAGCGATTTTTTCTCGCGGCCCAGCTCCTGGGCGCGCTTGGGGTTTTCCCAGACCTTCGGGTCTTCGAGGGCGGCGTTGACTTCGTTCAGTTTTCGGGCTTTGGCAGGGTAGTCAAAGATACCCCCTGAGTTCGTTCACCCGGTTGCTGAGGTCCTCGATCTGGTTGGAGATGAGGTTGATGTGTTCTGCGTCCATGAGAAAAAGTCCTGTGATTTGCTGAATTCAATCAGATATTTTCTCATGCCCCCGCATACCCGGCGGCGGCGGCGGGCGAATGCAAAGCCTGCCGGCACCGCCACGGACCGCCGCCAAGTTCAGCCAAGGAAATCCTCGATCAGTTTGGCCAGTGGCGCGGGCTGGTCGTGGTGCAGCATGTGGCCGGCGTCCTGGATGACGGCAATGCGCGCATCGGGCACCTGCTTGAGCCGCTCGTGGTATTGGGCCAGCGAATACTTGCCTTTCCACCACTGGCCCATCGAGTCGCCCGCGGCCTCGATCGCCAGCACCGGCGCAGTGATCCGCTGGTGGATTTCCTGGACTTCATCGACCCGGTACAGCTGCGCGCTGGGTAGCTTGTGCGCCGGATTGCCCAGAATCTGCCACCGTCCCGACGCATCGGGCCGTGCCCAGCGGCCCGCCAGCCAGCGCGCCTTGTCCGGCGTGAGGCGGGGGTTGGTTTTCATGAGGCGCTGCGCCACGCCGCCGACGTCGTCATAGCCTTTGAGGGCCATTTCGCCGCGCTGCAGGCTTTTCAGGCCATCCATCCACTCGGCATAGCGGCCGGGCGCCTGGCCGGGGCGGCTGGCTGGCAGGCCGAAGCCCTCCAGGTTGACCAGCCTGCGGATGCGTGCGGGCCGCACGCCGCCGTACATCATCGCCACATTGCCGCCCATGCTGTGCCCCACCAGGTCCACCGCCTGCCCGGGGGCATAGTGGTCCAGCAAGAAGTCGAGGTCGGCCAGGTAGTCGGCGAACCAGTAGCTGTCGGCCTGGTAGCCCGCCGGCGACAGCCCGCTCTGCCCAAAGCCGCGCCAGTCGGGCGCGATGATGGCGCGGCCCGCTGCGAACGCGTCGGTAAAGGCATCCACCATGAACTGGTAGGACGCGGCCACATCCATCCAGCCGTGCAGCAGCACCAGCGCCGGCCGGGCCGGTCCGGCTTGGCCGGTCCAGGTTTGAACGTGGTAATCAAGTCCGCGTATAGGGACAAACTCGCTGCGAAAAAGTCGTTTTTCTTTGTACATTGGACGCACATCATAAGGAGACACGAGTTGAAACGCAGTCAAAGCAGCGACAAGCCCGGCCGCCGGCCGGCCGGCGCCCAACCCGACCACTATGCGGAAATGCACCGCAACTTCCGCTGGCAGGTGGCGCCGTACTTCAATATCGCCGAGGTGTGCTGCGGCCGCTGGGCCAGGGCCGACGCCAAAACGCCAGACGCTATAAAAAAAATAGCTATACGCGCTCACCAGACAGGCGCAAAGCCCATTTTTCATACCTATGTTGAGCTGCAGAAGGCAGCCGATGCGCTCAGCCATGCCCTGGCGGGGCTGGGCGTGGGGCGCGGCGACCGCGTGGCCATCGTGATGCCGCAGCGCTTTGAAACCGCCGTGGCCTACATGGCGGTGCTGCAGATGGGGGCGGTCGCCATGCCGCTGTCGATGCTGTTCGGCCCGGAAGCGCTGGCATTCCGGCTGCAGGACAGCGAGGCGGCCGTCGCCATCTGCGATGAAAGCGCGATCGAGAGCGTCAACGCCATCAGGGCCGAATGCCCGGCGCTGCGCACGGTGGTGGCGGCCGGAAGCGCCGCAGGGCAGGGCGATGTGGACTACGCCAGCGCCGTCGCCGCGCAGCGGCGCAAGTTCACCGCCGTCAACACCAAGGCCGAGGAGGCCGCCATCCTCATCTACACCAGCGGCACCACCGGCCCGCCCAAGGGCGCGCTGCTGCCGCACCGGGCGCTGATCGGCAACCTGCCCGGATTTGTCTGCAGCCAGAACTGGTTCGGCTTTGACGGCATCAACAATGAGCAGTCCAGCGCCGTGTTCTGGAGCCCGGCCGACTGGGCCTGGACCGGCGGGCTCATGGATGCGCTGCTGCCCACGCTGTACTTCGGCCGGCCGATCGTGGCGTTCAACGGCCGCTTCACGCCCGAGCTGGCCTTCAGCCTGATCGCGCAGCACGGCGTGACGCACACCTTTTTGTTCCCGACGGCCCTGAAGGCCATGATGAAGGCGTTTCCCCGCCCGCGAGAGAAGTTCGCCTTCGCGCTGCAGGCCATGATGAGCGCGGGCGAGGCCGTCGGCGATGCCGTGTTCGACTACTGCCAGCGCCAGCTGGGCGTGACGGTGAACGAGATGTTCGGCCAGACCGAGATCAATTACGTGGTCGGCAACTGTTCAATGAACCGGGCTTCGGCCGATGCGGCGGGCACAGCGGCGGGCCGCTCCAGGAGCGGGGCGGTCGCCCAGCAAGCCGGCGCCGTCAGCACGGGCGCCCGCATCGGCTGGCCCGCGCGGCCCGGCAGCATGGGCAAAGGCTATCCCGGGCACCGGGTGGCGGTGATCGACGAGGCGGGCAACGAATGCCCTGTCGGCGTGCCGGGCGATGTGGCCGTCAACCGCCTCGACATTCACGGCGACCCGGACCCGATCTTCTTTTTGGGCTACTGGCGCAACGAGGCGGCCACCCGCGCCAAGTTCACCGGCGACTGGTGCCGCACCGGCGACCTGGCGCGCCGCGATGCCGAGGGCTACCTCTGGTACGAAGGGCGCGCCGACGACGTGTTCAAGGCCGCCGGCTACCGCATCGGGCCTGGCGAGATCGAGAACTGCCTGGTCAAGCATCCGGCAGTCGCCAATGCGGCCGTCGTGCCCAAGCCCGACAAGGAGCGCGGCGCGGTGGTCAAGGCCTATGTCGTCATTGCTCCTGATTTCATAGCTGGATGCGCAGATGGGTCAAGCGCCAGAGCCGAATTTGATCGAAAACTCATTGCGGAACTGCAGGCGCATGTCAAAAACATGCTCGCGCCGTATGAATACCCCAAGGAAATCGAATTCATCGATGCGCTGCCGATGACCACGACCGGCAAGGTGCAGCGCCGGGTGTTGCGCCTGCAGGAAGAGGCGCGTTTCAAAAGCGCCTGATGCGGGTTGCGCTTGGCTGTGTCGCCTGTTTCCTGACAAGGCTGCGCCGAAGGCAGCTTCACGCTTGCTGTTGAGATGCGCCACGCATGAAAAAAGCACCCGAAGGTGCTTTTTTCTGGGGTCAAGGCCGGGTTAACGCGGTGCCGGCTCGGCCACGTAAATCTCGACGCGGCGGTTCTGGGCGCGGCCCTGCGCGCTGCTGTTGTCGGCGACCGCCTCGCGCGAACCCCGGCCGTCCGTGGCAATCCGCTGCGCTGCCACGCCGCGGCTCACCAGGTAGTCACGCGCCGAGTTGGCGCGGTCCACCGACAGCGGGTTGTTGATGGCGTCGGTGCCGGTGGCATCGGTGTGCCCGATGATCGTCACGGTCGAGATTGGGTTCTGGTTCAGGCTGGTCGCGAAATGCGTCAGCACCGGGGCAAAGTTGGGCTTGATGGCCGAGCGGCCCACGTCAAACGACACGTCGCTCGGGATGTCCAGCTTCAGCCGGTTGTCGGCGGTCTGGCTCACCGCCACGCCGGTGCCGGCCGTGGCGCGCTCCATGGCGATCTTCTGATCCTGCATTTTCTTGGACCAGATATAGCCGCCGCCCGCGCCCAGCGCGCCGCCCAGCACCGCACCGGTGGCGGCGCCTCTCGACCCGTTGGTGGCGGCGCCCAGGACGGCGCCGGCCAGGGCGCCGATGCCGGCACCCTGGGCCGTGCCCTGCTGGGTGGGGCTCATGTTGGCACAGCCGGAAAGGCCGGCAAGTGCCATGGCGGCACAGGTCACCGTGGTGATGAATAGTTTGTTCATGGGATGTTCCTCATTAAATGATCTGGTTGGAGGGGCACATTAAAGCGCCAGTGGGTGGATGCTAAACGTTTCAATCGTGTGAACTTGTAAGACAAGGGCGTCAATCTGGAGGTTGGGCAGCGGTGTTTTGACTGCCTTAAACTTGGCTGCTCCGCTTTTGGGCGGCCCAGTCTGCAAAGCCCCCTGGCGACTGTTTTTCTTTTACTCACGCACTCAACAAGCACGTCATTCCATGAATAAAGTTCAACTCGGCTCCACCGACCTGCGCGTCACCCCCGTGTGCCTGGGCACCATGACCTTCGGCG
The DNA here is from genome assembly GCA_028292745.1 of Polaromonas sp. GTDB lineage: Bacteria > Pseudomonadota > Gammaproteobacteria > Burkholderiales > Burkholderiaceae_C > Polaromonas. Next base: position 6,852 of record JAQGLT010000099.1, read on the forward strand.
AACAAGTGGACGAAGCGGCTTCCCACGCCATCCTGGACCACTCGCTGGCACGCGGCATCAACTTTCTGGATACGGCCGAGATGTATTCGGTGCCGGCGCGCGCCGAAACGTTCGGGGCCACCGAGCGGATCATCGGCAACTGGTTGGCGAAAAACCCGGGCACCAGGGAAAAGCTGGTGCTCGCGACCAAGGTGGCCGGCCCCTCGCGCGGCATGCCCTGGGTGCGCGAAGGCACCGGCATGACAGCGCGGGACATCCAGGCTGCCTGCGAGGCCAGCCTCAAGCGCCTGCGCACGGACGTGATCGACCTGTACCAGATCCACTGGCCCGAGCGCAACGTGCCGGTGTTCGGCACGCTCTACTACGAGCCGTCCAAGGAGCGCTCCGTCACCTCCATCCACGAGCAGCTCGAAGCGCTGGGCGGCCTGGTCAAGCAGGGCAAGGTGCGCCACATCGGCCTGTCCAACGAAACGCCTTATGGCGTGCATGAGTTCGTCCGCCTGGCCGAGCAGCACGGCCTGCCCCGCGTGGCGACGGTGCAAAACCCGTACTGCCTCATCAACCGAACTGTCGAAAACGGCCTGGATGAAACCATGCACCGCCTGGGCGTGTCGCTGCTGGCGTATTCGCCGCTGGGTTTTGGCCTGCTGACCGGCAAATACGACGCCTCGGGCACCGAGGGCCCCGACGCGCCGCAGGAAGGCCGCATCGCCAAGTACGAATCCATGCGCAAGCAGCGCTGGGGCCGTCCCGAGGCGCTGGCCGCCGCGCGGCGCTACAACGCCCTGGCGCGCGCGCACGGCTTGAGCCCGGCGCAGCTGGCGCTGGCGTTTTGCTACACCAAATGGCAGGTGGCCAGCACCATCATCGGCGTGACCTCGCTGGCGCAGTTCGATGAAAACCTGGACGCCTATGGCACCACGCTGTCGGCCGAGGTGCTGCAGGAGATCAACAGGATTCGCTGGGAGGCCCGGGACCCTGCGCTGTAGAAAAGCCGCCTTGGCCAGGGTTGAAAAGAAAAAGTCATGGCAAAAAAAGACCATGTGTCCGAAACGCTGGCCACCCAGTGGCTCAAGGCCCGCCAGATCGCCTTCACCGGCCATGCGTATGCCTACCAGCCGCATGGCGGCGCCCAGCACAGCGCGCAGGTGCTGGGACTGGACCCGTTCACCGTTGTCAAGACGCTGGTGATGCAGGACCAGGACGCCCGGCCGCTCCTGGTGCTGATGCATGGCAACCGCAAGGTCTCGACCAAGAGCCTGGCGCGCCAGATCGGCGCCAAGTCGGTCGATGCCTGCACGCCCGAAACCGCGCATCGCCACAGCGGCTACCTGGTCGGCGGCACCTCGCCTTTCGGCACCCGCAAGGCCATGCCGGTGTACATCGAGGAAAGCATCTTGGCGCTCCCTGAAATCGCCATCAACGGCGGCCGGCGCGGCTACCTGGTGCGGCTGGCCCCGCAGGTCTGCGTGACATTGCTGGGCGCCAGGCTGGTGCAATGCGCGCTGGCCGAATAACAAGAAAACCCAAGGAGACATGATCTTGACCCCTGCCTATTCCGCCCTGGCGGCGCTGCTTGCATATTTGCTTGGCTCGCTGTCGTTCGCCGTCATCGTCAGCAAGCTGTCCGGCCTGAGCGACCCGCGCAGCTACGGCAGCAAGAATCCGGGCGCGACCAATGTGCTGCGCTCGGGCAACAAAGGCGCGGCCGTGGCGACACTGCTGCTCGATGGGCTCAAGGGCTGGCTGCCGGTGATGCTGGTGCGGTGGTTTGGCGCTGATCACGGCCTGGGCGACGGCACGGTGGCGGCGGTGGGACTGGCCGCCTTCATCGGCCACCTGTACCCGGTGTTCTTCCAGTTCAAGGGCGGCAAGGGCGTGGCGACGGCGGCGGGCGTGCTGCTCGGCATCAGCTGGCTGCTGGGCCTGGCCACGCTGGCGACCTGGGGCATCGTGGTGTTCTTCTCGCGCTATGTGTCGCTGGCGTCGATGGCCGCGGCCGTGTTCGCGCCGTTCTTTTACCTGCTGGGCAACCGCGTGGCCTGGTATGTGGACCAGTCGATCGTGCTGGCGCTGGTGGCCATAGCCGCGCTGCTGGTGTACCGCCACCGCGAGAACATCGGCAAGCTGCTCAAAGGCACCGAATCCCGGCTCGGGGCGCCCAAACCGGGCGGAAAAAAGCCAGGCTGACCCACCAACTTTTTGCTATTGAACTTATAGCTAATCACGCAGGCTGCCATTGCGCAAGAGGCATTTTTGATGTAATTTTCATTCCCATTTCAATCCGTGATCAGGCAAAAATCTGGACAGCAGCGCTGCAGTACGCCAACGCCACGCAACGGCCTGGCAGCGGGACGAGAACGGAGTCATGGATTTTTGTCGGCCGGCTGAAACCAATGACGCATGCGAGCCGGCGCCTCAATACCGTTTGTCCAGCGTCATCATCGTGTTGTCGCGCTTCATCTGGAAACGCGTCAGGAAGCTGTTGCCCAGCAGCACGAAGGGCATGGGCAGCGGCATCACCACCGCATCGATGTCATAGACCTCGACGTCGCCCACGCGCACCGAATTGAGCTTGATGCGAAAGCCCTGCGCCGTGCCGTTGGCGGTGGACATCTGCACCGGCCGGCCGGTTTTGTAGGCGATGCCGGCCCGCTCGGCGTCCGGCATGCTCATGGCAATCGTCGTCGCGCCGGTATCGACCATGAACTGCACCGCGCGGCCATTGATCTGCCCGGGCGTCATGAAATGGCCGCCGCTGCTTTCGGTCAGCACGATGCGGGTGCCGCGCCCGCTGGCCTGGGGGCTGGCGCCGGTGTTGACCGGGGCTTCGCCGACCCGCAGCGTGCGGCGCTTGCCCGCTTGCTCAATGACCGCCTGGTCGTCCGCAGTGGAAATCACCTTGATGCCCTGGTGTGTCTCACCAGGGCCGACGGTTTTGGGCGCCGAGCCATCGACCACCAGCAGTGCCCGGCTGCCCATCATGCCGGCCAGGGCCACCGACTGGGCCTGAACCGGCCCCTGCATCAAAACGCCCAGGAAAAATACCGCCAAAAGCCCGCCCCAAGGAAGCGCGCGCGCCATAGAAGTGATAGAAGCGGGCGCAGAAGTTCCCAACCAGCCAGGGCCACGGAACCGGCTTTGCCGGGCCGCAGGGGCAACAGCCCCCTCGGGGAGCGTGGGGGCCACCTCAGTCCCGGAAGTTGTCGAAACTCAAGGGCAGATCCTTGATGTCGGCGCGTATCAGCGCCATGGCGGCCTGCAGGTCGTCGCGCTTGGCGCCGGTCACCCGCACCTTGCCCTCCTGGATGGCGGCCTGCACCTTGAGCTTGCTGCCCTTGATGAGCTGCTGGATTTTCTTGGCCTGCTCGGTTTCAATGCCGTCGCGCACCTTGGTGACCTGCTTGACCTTGTCGCCGCCGATTTTCTCGACCTTGCCGATGTCCAGAAACCGCACATCGACGCCGGCCTTCGTCAGCTTGTTGCGCAGGATGTCATGGATCTGTTCGATCTGAAAATCACCGTCGCCGATCAAGGTGATTTCCTTGTCCTTCAGTTCGATCTTGGCGGCCGTGCCCTTGAAGTCAAACCGGGTGCCGATTTCCTTGGCGGAGTTTTCCACCGCGTTTTTGACCTTGACCAGATCGGTTTCAAGAACAGTATCAAAGGTGGGCATGGTTTGGACTTCCAGACAAAAAAGATGGCACAGGATGAGACAATCCTGGGATGTTAGTCGAGAAAAACGTCCCCCTCCAGTCTTCCAACAGCTTCGGCATCGTGGCCAAGGCGCTGACCCTGGTGCGTATTGGCAGCGAAGCCGACATTGCCGCCGTGCTGCAGAACCCGGCCTTGCATGCCGGCCCGACGTTCATTCTGGGCGGCGGCAGCAACATCGTGCTGACCGGCGATGTCAAGCCGCTGGTGCTCAAGGTCGAGATCACCGGCAAGCGCCTGGTGAAAGAAACCGACAAGGCCTGGATCATCGAGGCCGGGGCCGGTGAAAACTGGCATGAACTGGTCACCTGGACGCTGCAGCACGGCTTTCCGGGCCTGGAAAACCTGGCGCTGATCCCCGGCACGGTCGGCGCTTCGCCGGTGCAGAACATTGGCGCCTACGGGGTCGAGTTGCAGGACCGGTTCGACTCGCTCGATGCCGTGGACCTGAGCACCGGCCAGACCTTCACCCTCAATGCGGCGCAATGCGCCTTCGGCTACCGCGACTCGGTGTTCAAGCACGCCAGCACGCCCACCGACTCGGGCGCGGCCGGTTTTGGCCTGGCCGGCAAGGCGCTGATCACCCGGGTTCGCTTTGCCCTGCCCAAACTCTGGAAGCCGGTGCTGGGGTATGCCGATATCGAGAAAAAAAGGCTGCAATCCAAGGTGGAGGAGCCGACTGCGCTACAGATTTACGAGTGGGTGTGCGAGATACGCCGGGCCAAGCTGCCCGACCCGAAGGTCATCGGCAATGCCGGCAGTTTTTTCAAAAACCCGACCGTCTCGCCCGAGCAATGCGAAGACATCATTCAGCGCGATCCCAAGATCGTGCATTACCAGCTGGCCGATGGCTCGGTCAAGCTGGCCGCCGGCTGGCTGATCGACGCCTGCGGCTGGAAGGGCAAGTCCATCGGCAATGCCGGCGTGTATGACAAGCAGGCGCTGGTGCTGGTGAACCGGGGCGGCGCTGCCAACCCGGTGACGGGCGGCGAGGTGATGACGCTGGCCAAGGCCATCCAGACCAGCGTGTACGAGCGCTTTGGCCTGCGGCTGGAGCCCGAGCCGGTGGTGGTGTGACGCGCTTGCGTCGGGCGTAAAAAAGCCGCCCGAAGGCGGCTTGACGTGGCTTCAAACCAGCGCCGTCTTATTCGGCGGCCTTGCCCGTCAGGTTCAACAAATCCCCGCCCGTGCCCAGCGACAGCACGCCGCTCTTGGCATAGATGCCCAGCTTGGCGCGCGTGTCCACGATGTCCAGGTTGCGCATCGTCAGCTGGCCGATGCGGTCCAGCGGCGTGAACGCGCCTTCGACTTTTTCCATGCTCAGCCGCTCGGGCTGATAGGTCAGGTTGGCGGATTCGGTGTTCAAAATCGAATAGTCGTTCCCCCGGCGCAGCTCGATGGTCACTTCGCCGGTGATGGCGCTGGCGACCCAGCGCTGGGCGGTCTCGCGCAGCATGATGGCCTGCGAGTCGAACCAGCGGCCCTGGTACAGCAGGCGCCCCAGGCGACGGCCGCTGTCGCGGTACTGCTCGATGGTGTCCTCGTTGTGGATGCCCGTGACCAGCCGCTCGTAGGCGATGAACAGCAGCGCCAGGCCGGGCGCCTCGTAGATGCCCCGGCTTTTCGCTTCGATGATGCGGTTTTCGATCTGGTCACTCATGCCCAGGCCGTGGCGCCCGCCGATGCGGTTGGCCTCCAGGATCAGCTCGACCAGGTCGGGAAATTCGACGCCGTTCAGCGCCACCGGACGGCCTTCCTCGAAGCGAACCGTGACTTCCTCGCGCTTGACCTCGACTTCATCCTTCCAGAAGGCCACGCCCATGATCGGATTGACGATCTTCATTCCGCTGCTCAAATGCTCCAGGTCTTTCGCCTCGTGCGTCGCGCCCAGCATGTTGGAATCAGTCGAGTAGGCTTTCTCGGCGCTCATCTTGTAGCCGAAGCCGGCCTGCGTCATGAACTCGGACATTTCGGCGCGGCCGCCCAGCTCGTCGATGAACAGCTGGTCCAGCCAGGGCTTGTAGATTTTCAGCGACGGATTCGTCAGCAGGCCGTAGCGGTAGAAGCGCTCGATGTCGTTGCCCTTGTAGGTGCTGCCGTCGCCCCAGATGTTGACGTCGTCCTCCTTCATTGCCGCCACCAGCATGGTGCCGGTCACCGCGCGGCCCAGCGGCGTGGTGTTGAAGTAGGTCACGCCGGCGGTGGTGATGTGGAAGGCGCCGGCCTGCAGCGCAGCCAGGCCCTCGACGGCCAGCTGGCTGCGGCAGTCGATCAGCCGGGCCTTCTCGGCGCCGTACTGCATCGCCTTGCGTGGAATCTCTTCATAGTCCGGCTCGTCGGGCTGGCCCAGGTTGGCGGTGTAGGCGTAGGGAATTGCGCCCTTGAGCTTCATCCAGTGCAGGGCCGCGCTGGTATCCAGGCCGCCGGAGAATGCGATGCCGACTTTCTGGCCGGCGGGTAAATTTTGAAGAATGGTGGCCATGAATTTAAGTGTTCCTGCGTGGGTCGTGGGGTCGTGGCGTCATCGATTCAAGCGAAATGACAGATGTAGTGATAGGCGTCGAAGCCCGGCGCGACGCGGATGTCGAATTTTGAGTTTCCCGGCACGCTGAAGCTGTCGCCGGCCGATGATTTCACCCAGCTGTCCGCGCCCGCCAGCTTGTACTCGCAGGCGCCGGCGACGCACTCCATGATTTCAGGCGCTGCGGTGCTGAAGGTCAGGCTGGCGGGCAGGATCACGCCGACCGATTTCTTGGTGCCGTCGGCAAGCGTGATGCCGTGGCTGATGCACTTGCCGTCGAAGTACACGTTGGCCTGGGTCGTGACGCTGCTGACGTCGAGTTTCTCGGTGGTCATGGAAAGGGCAATCCCGGGGAAACCGGCCATTTTAGGCGAGCGCCCGCGGTGCCCTCACGCGGGTTGAATCCGTGGGCTGCCGGGCTGCGTATCGGTTGGAACAGAATAGCCCTCCATGAGCTCCAGCCTCCCCGACCCG
>JAQGLT010000132.1 GCA_028292745.1 Polaromonas sp.
CATGCCGTTTACCTTCGATAGATGTCGAAGGTCCAACGGTAGCCCCGCCTCCCGGACCCGCCCGGCGAAGGCCTCTAGCCGGCCAACATAGTTGTCGTCAACCGGCCAAGGTAATTGTCGTCAACCATGGTTTGCTGCATGGGGAGGAAACCGCTGTCTTCGCCGATGCCGGCTATCAGGGTGCAAGCAAACGGCCCGACGCCAGACCCGGCGTGTGTTGGTACGTGGCCATGCGCCCAGGCAAGCGTAAAAAGCTGGACAAGGCAAGCAACCCTGTTGATGCGCTCATGGACAAGGTCGAGAAGGTCAAGGCGAGCATGCGCGCCAAGGTCGAGCACCCGTTTCGCGTAGTCAAGCTTCAGTTTGGCTACGTGAAGGTGCGCTACCGGGGGCTGATGAAAAACACACTGCAGCTCAAAACGCTGTTTGCGCTGTCGAACCTGTGGATGGTCAGGCGCCAAGTGATGGCACCTTAAGGATGAGTGCGTCCAAAGGCAGGGAAATCGCCCTGAACAGGGCAAAAAGACCCAATACAACTTGGAAGATGGCCCAGAAAAGCCTGAATCTAAAGCCAGTGGCCTTATCTGAACCAGATTAAGCCGTTAGCACGCCTGACTTTGAGTTTTGCAGACCTTCCTTAATAAGATCGTTTGGTATTGGTTTTGATGATTCAACAAAAACTTCATCGGTTGCGCTTACTTCGTTAAGAAAATAAAAAATTAAAAAAATACAGCTGATTATGCAAATGGCAGAAAAACTCAGGGAGGCGAATGAGTTTTTTAGGCTCGGCATCACGCATGCATTAACAGTAGACAGGCAAAAATCTGAACGCCAACTTTTGTCGTCAATATCTTGAATTAAAAGTATCAGACTTAGGGGTAAATACGAGCCAACAAAGATGAACGACGCGGGAATAAATTTTAAATTCATTGAGTCTCCTTGATGTTGTTAGATTTTGGAAATAAATAAATAAATAATTTATGTGAAGTCAACGAAACTTTTAATGAACCCCATGCTTCTTCCCGTCTATTTTGTCCTTGATATGTATCATTGCAAGAAGGTATAAATGTTTGCTTATATGTATTGTTTGTAGCTTAATAGTTTCTGCTCGTGATCTGAAAAAATAACTTGCAGCATATTAAAATATTAGCGATTAATCTAATACAAAGCGACCAGGTCCCGCCGGCGTTTCTGCATTCTGCACGTCAATCACGCAGTCAATGAGTTTTGAGGCTTCTTCCCAAGATGCTTTTTCATTCCATAAGGTAATCACGTCACGGCTGACATCGATCACGGTTGGTGAGGTTTGCAGGGTCTGAATTCCCAATGAATCAAAGGTGTCTTCATGATCATGCGAGCTGCCGGCTTGACGCGCATAACTATAAAACTGTGAAATTTTTCCTGGTTTGGAAAATCTTGAGAACGGAGAACAGCGTGCGCCGGTTTCTGGCAATCGATCTGTGTGTGCTTGGGAAAAGCTGTCTTGCAGCATATGCAGCAGCACGCCCAAGGCTACTTTATCCAAGTCTTTGCGCACTTCAACAATTCCAGTCGCAAACAGGTTAGTCAGAGTGATGTCACCCGAGAAATAAGGTGATATCTGCTCGAACCCCAAGTCCCGGATGTATATGTCGGTCGCGACTTGTTTAATCGCAACACCCCACAAAAATTGAGCCCACATCCGCATGCGGGCCTGTGTATCACCTGCGCGTTCTCCATCGAAGTTGGCCATCGAATGGAAAAATTGCAGGTCGCCGTAATGTGAACGGTAGAGAAGGTAATGTCCTGGGCCGAAAGCGGGGTAACCAGGCTTTTTCTTCAACGTGGCTTTTGCCTTGGTGCCTGCATCGGTAAAGAGGCCAAGCCAGCACTTCGGCTGTGCGGTGGATCGCATGGTCACACTTGGGTTGCAGCCTGAGATATTCGGAGGGCTGCTGCGGTCCAAGGCAAAGGGCGGGTCATCTGGCCATCGGACACCATAGAGCACCACTCGGTTGGTCTGGATAGCGTCAAGTTGCACACAGTCTTTCTCATTGCTTGGTGAGGAAGTGCAACCCAACGCTGCCAACGTGATGGCTTCGTGTACAGGGTTTTTAATCATTGGGAGCAGGCCGCTTATCCCGAACTGAGTTAGTGGATCGAACCAACTACCACCCACCCCTGCCAGCTTGCGGTCGACATCGCTGACCTTTGGTAAAACTTGAAAACTTGCCGCTGAAAAGGACATGCTAGTGATAACTAGCGCCAATAGATATCGCGTTATTTGATGGACATGTCTCTGTCTTGGTTCACTTTTCATATCCCTACTCCATATTGTGTTGTTAATATTTCTAGTCAAGCCCGGCAGGCCCTGTTTTCCAGCAGCAAGTTACGGTTCAAGCCGTTTACCGAAATTGGCCGATCCGCTAGCGGTGACCATCAATTTATGCATAGCCCGAGTCGCCCCCACATAAAACAACCGAGCCTCATCCCGCTCATCCTCCCCCGCCGCCGGCATGCGCCCCACGCCGACCAGCGCGACCACCGGAAACTCCAGTCCCTTGCTGGCGTGCATCGTCAGCACCTTGATCGTGTTTTCGTTAGGGTGAAAGCTGCCTGATCCCCTGCGCACTTGGTGCGGCAGGCGGGCGTGGTTCAGGGCGTGGGCGCATGCGTCCATTTCGTCGTAGCGCCGGCAAATCACGGCCATGTCGCCCCAGGCATGGCCTTCCTGGTGAGCGGCGGCCAGCAGTTCGGCTACCTTCAGCGCCTCGTCGCGCAGGCTGGGCAGGCGGATGATGAGCGGCGCCTGGCCGTCGCGGCCGCAGCTGATTGGCTTGACCAGCGGAATGCCGTCGTCGTCCTTGTCGTCGGCCGTCAGCAGGTCGGCGGCGATCAGGCTGGCGGTCTGCAGAATCTGCCGGGTGTTGCGGTAGTTGATCTTCAGGATCGTCGTGCGGCCCTGCGCCTGGATGCCTACGCTCTTGAAGCTGAACTGCTTGCTGCGCGCTCGCTCGTAGATGCTTTGCGCGTCGTCGTACAGCACCAGCAGGCTGTTGGTCGCCGGGTCCACCATCTGCGTCACCAGCCGCAGCCATTCGGGCTGGAAGTCGTGGCCTTCGTCGATCAGCACCGCCTGGTACTGGCCGCCGGGAATGTGCCGGCGGTCCACGCCATGGATGACGCGCAGCACCATCTCGTCCATCTTCTCGCCCACCGGCAGGTGGTTGGCGGGCAGCGTCTGGCCGAATGCGACGAGCTGGTCGCGGCACCATTTGTGAAAATGCCGCGCATGCACGCGGGCCGACAAGCCCTTGGCCTCCATCACGCTCGCCAGCTTCACCGCCAGCGGCTCGTTGTAGCAAAGGATCAGGATGGGCTTGCTGGCTTGGGTATGGGCCTTGGCCAGGAATTCGGCGCGGTAGCCCAGGATCATCGTCTTGCCCGAGCCGGCCACGCCGTGAATTACCCGGTGGCCGTCGCCCAGGCTGCGGGCCAGCTGCTCTTGCTGCAGGTCCATCACCCGCAGCATGTCGGGGATTTCAGTGTCCGGGTCGTTGTCGTCGAACAGCGCGCCTTGCGTTTGCACCCGCACCTGCGGAAACATGTTCCAGCGCACCCGGTCAAGCTGCGGCAGCGACATCATCTTGCCGCCAAAGCTGTGCGGGAACATGTTCCAGAGCCGCTGCTGGAATGCCTCGGGCTCGGCGCTTTCCAGCATTTCGTCCTGGCAGATCACGTAATGCGGCTCAATCGCCTCGCCCAGCCCGGCGGCGTCGAACTGCCTGCGGGTGATGCGGGTGAAAACCACGCCGTGGCCCCATGGAAAGGCCAGCTTGCCCTGGTGCCGGCCGTCGGAATGCACCAGCTGCGGGTCGCGCTGCAGGGCGTTGACGACCTGAGTCGCGCAGAACCTGGCCTGTGCCAGCGGGCTCATGACGACCTTGATTTTTCCGTCCACCAGAATGTCCCAGGCCTGCCGGGTCGCCTGCTGGATGGTCTCCAGCTTCCAGTCCTTGGTTTCCAGGATCAATAGGCCGCGCCGGGGATGAAGAATCACGAAGTCGGGGTGCGATTGCTTGGGGCCGACCGGCACGTCGTACCAGAGCAGGTAGTCGTCGTCGAGCTTTTGCTCCAGTCGTTCGGCGAGCCGGCGTTCGCCAGAGGTCATGCGCGGCAGGCAGGTGCCGATTGCAGGAATCAGGCTCGCCATCATTAAGTTACAGGTGTTTTCATTTGTGACATGCATCATGCCTTCAAACAACCTATTTGGCGACCTTCTGGCCTACTGCGATCACGGCAACGTTTCGCCTGCACCGGGCCTGCATGGGGCGCGGGGCATCCCGGCCGTGAGAGGCGCCGAATCCGCCTGACAGGCAACGGCCGCCCAGGCCTTGTCCGGGGAATGCAAGGCGGACTCGGGCCTTGCGATTTTTGGTGTCAAAAGTGGCTGCAGCGCAGGCGGGGCTTGCGCAACATGCTATTTATTTAGTAGCTACTGAGCTACCGGGGCACGGTGGTTGCCCGCCAGAGTGATTTCGCTCTGGAAGGCAACCGGACATGACTGGTCAGGTCATGACTTCCTGGCCTTGCGGCAGGCCGGCCCACAGCAAGGTTTCATCGTCACCAGGCACATCGCGCAGCGGGCGCAAGTCGGCGTCCATCCATAAATTGTGGGTGTTCCCACAGATGGCCAGTCCATAGTTGTCGGTTTCCCACACCGGGCCATACTCGAAAGAGCCGTCCGGGTTGCGCAAACCGCTGGCCGATGAAAGACGTATGCAAAGCACCACCAGCCCGGTTGCCCCTGCCGTTGCGCTGCGTATGACGATGGCTAAGTCATTCAATTTACAGTGCATGTAATACCTCCTATTACTTTGAAACAGTCATGTTTAAAGTGAAATTAAAGGTAACATTTTTTCAAATCAGTGTCTATTCGCAAAAAGGAGGAACACGTTGCTAAATTGCTAAGGTGGACGGTGGCTGTGTGCATGTTTAGGCTTGATTCGTGAAATAAATCACGCCTCCAGCTTTTGCCGGAAAAGAGGCCGCCGTTAAAACGACTCGAAATTGGCTGTTGCGAAGGCCTTTGCCCGAATGCCTTCGCGAGGGAAGCCCCAAAGGCCTGTTCAGGCGCCAGGCAGGGCTGGATTTGGCGCCAGGGCAGCGCGCTTAAATGCGAAGCAGGCCCACCGTAAAGTTAAAACTTGTCACGCTCTTGGTATTTTCGTGACACATTTAAGTCTTACCTCGTTGGGCGCATGGTGGCTCCATAGGCCCACCCTTGAACGCAACAGCGTCGCAGATGAAAGCACGAAGCAAAAGGCAAGACAGCATATGAAACGCACTGACGTGTTGACCGACCAGCCGGTTCTGTCCGCTGAATCCTCGGGTGTTGAACGGGCCCAACCAGACCGTACTGGCGATGCTGCGTCCATGCCCGATGCCCTCCGCAATGACCTGAAGCAGTCGCCGTTGCCCGGCAGTGTGGCTATGTGGGAGCGAAATCTCCTCAGCGGCGCGTTCTGGTACTCGGCGCAGACGTGCCAGCTGTTCGGCCTTGCGGCCCGCGATTTCGATGGCGCTCACGACATGGTCAGGCAATGCATTCACCCGGATGACATGCACGCGTATGAGCGTCAGCGGCAAGCGGCTGACGCCAGCGGCGCTGTGCTTGAAATCGAATACCGCATCGCTATGTCCACCGGCGAGCTGCGCTGGATTCGCGACTACAGCGAGGCGCGGTGCAGCAGCGCGGGCGTGGCAACCGTGCGCTGCGGCTTCTTTCAGGACATCACCCCCATCCGGCAAGCAGAGCAGGCGGCCTTTCAGGCGCTGGAGCTTCTTGGCCATACGGCTGACATGGCGAAAGTGGGCGGCTGGCAGTGGGTGGTGGCGAGCCGGGAGCTGATATGGTCGGACCAGGTTTACGCGCTCCATGAGATAGAGCGGACACATCCTGTCTCGCTTGAGGACGCCGTGGCATCGTATGCGCCAGAGGCGCGGCCGGTCATTGGCGCCGCTATTCAGGCCGCGCTCGACCATGGCACAGCCTGGGATCTGGAGTTGCCGCTTCTCACCGCCAAGGGCCGGCGTATCTACGTTCGTACGCAGGGCCAGGCAATGCAGGCGGCAGGCAAGGTGACACGCCTGGTGGGTGCATTTCAGGACATCACCGAGCGGCACGAGGCTGAAACGCAGCAGCGGCTGCTGCAAACCTGCATTTCGCGCCTGACAGACATTGTGCTGATCACCGAGGCGGAACCCTTCGACGAGCCTGGCAACCGGATCGTGTTTGTCAACGATGCCTTTGAACGTCGCACCGGTTATGGCCGTGAGGAGGTCATGGGCAGATCAACCCGATTTCTGCAAGGCCCTAAAACGCAGCGTTCCGAGCTTAAAAGGGTGGGCGAAGAACTGAGAAAGTGGCGGCCTGTTCATTCGGAGTTGATCAACTACACCAAGAGCGGCGAGGAGTTCTGGATAGAAATGGACATCGCGCCTGTGGCGAATGACAAGGGGCGGGTAACCCACTGGATTGCGATTGAAAGGGACATCACCCAGCGCAAGCTCGCAGAGCAGGCCTTGCAGGAGAGCGAGCAACGCTACGCGGCACTTTTTGCGTTCGCACCCGTGCCCATGTGGGTGTTTGATGTGCAAAGCACGAAATTCCTGGCGGTGAACAACGCGGCAGTCGCCACGTACGGATTCACGGTGGACGAGTTTTTGGCGATGACGCTGCTGGACATTCACCCCGAAACAGAATACTTCAGGTTTCGCAAGCAATTGCAGGAGCCCATGCTGGGCAAGAATTTTCCCAGTGTGCACCGCCTCAAGGACGGAACGACCTACACGGTCAATATTTTCTGGCAGTCCATCGAGTACAAGGGGCGCGCGGCCTGCTTTGCAGTGGTGCTGGATGTAGAGAACCAGGCCAGGGCTGAGGCAGCGGCCAGGGAACACCTTTTTACCCTGCAGCGCGCCGCAGATGCCGCCCAGGCCATCACCTGGCACCAGTCGCTGGACGGAACGCTGCAGGAGATCGCCGAGCAAGCCCGTGGCGTGATTGGCGCCAACCTGGCCATGGTGACCTTGGCGGGCGGCGCGGCTGACGTGAAAGAGGCCAAGGCGGTATCGCTTTCGGAGAAATACCAGCTTGACTATGAGCAGATTTTGAATGCGGACAGTGCGGGCCTGTATGACAGCTTGTCCGGCGCAAACGGCGCCGTGCGAAAAACACGCGATGAGCTGGCGCGGCACTTCAGTTTGCTCGAAGGTGAAAAAGAAGCCAATCCGTACCAAAAAGTGGGCGGATGGCTGGCCGTGCCGCTGATGAGCAGAGCCGGCAAAAAAATCGGCCTGCTTGAACTGGCGGATAAATTCGTGGGCGAATTCACGCTGGAAGACCAGTATGTGACCCTGGAGTTGGCGCATCTGGCAGCAATCGCCATCGAAAATGCCCAACTGATCCAGGAAGTCAGCCAGCTCAATGCCGGACTGGAGCAAAAGGTGGCTGAACGTACCGCGGCGCTGGCCCGCCAGGAGGCGCTGTTCAGGGCGCTGACCGAGCAGGCACCACAAATTGTCTGGACAGTCGACCGCAAGGGGCAGATGACCTATGTCAACCAGGCGTGGTTCAGGCTGGTGGGCGGCACGCACTCGGATTGGGCGGGTACCAATTGGCTGAGCAACCTTCATCCCGAGGACAAGGCGGCAGTCAAGTCAAAGTGGCAAATCGCCTTGGCAGGCGTCACGCCCTATGAGGGCATCCGGCGCATCCGCGACAAGAACGGCTACTACCACACCATGTCTTACCGCGCTTCGCCGGTCCTGGACGAAAAAGGCGAGGTTTTATTCTGGGTGGGGATTGACGCCGACATCACCGAAATCAAGACAATTGAAGCGGCCTTGCGCTTGTCCAACCAAGAGCTGGAAGCCTTTTCCTATTCGGTTTCTCACGATCTGCGTTCACCGCTCAATACGATCAACGGTTTCAGCAGTTTGCTGGCGAAGCAGCTCGGCGCAAATAGCGATGTCAAGGTTCAGCATTACCTCTCGCGCATACAGAGCGGCGCGGCCCAGATGGGCCGGCTGATTGAAGACCTGCTGTCGCTGGCGCAGGTCTCGCGTCTGCAGTTGCGGCATGAACGGGTGGACCTCAGCGCAATGGCCAACCGTATTCTGGAGGAATGGCGCACACGCAACCCGGCTCGAAAAGTGATGCGCCTCGTGGAGGAAGGATTGACGGGCTACGGCGATGCCCGCTTGCTGCGCGTCTTGATGGAAAACCTGCTGGGCAATGCCTGGAAATTTACTTCGCAACGGGCGATGGCTGAAATCCGCTTTGGCCAGACTGTCGACGAAGCAGGCGGGTGCGTTTTTCATGTTGTTGACAATGGGTGCGGATTCGACATGGCTTTTGCGAACAAACTGTTTGTGCCCTTTCAGCGCTTGCACGACGCCACTGAATTTCCCGGCTCGGGCATCGGTCTGGCCACTGTCAGCCGGGTCATCAACCGGCACCAGGGAAAGCTATGGGTCGAGTCAACCATTGATGTGGGCACCACCATCTTCTTTACCCTGCCGAGGTCGGCAGCCCTGGATGTCCAGCTGCCGGAGTGAGTTGCCCGTAAACGAAGCCGGCCTGGATTGGCTGCCCACAACCCCAGCGCTGCCGCTGGCGGGTAGCCTCAGCTGACTGCTGAGGCGGCTTCCTTGGCTTCGGCAGCGTCGCTGAAGTCCTGAACCGTGGTCGATGTCAGGGTGAAGGTGCGCTGCAGTTCGGCAAACAGCTGGAATTCCTGTTGAATGGCCTTGGCCAGGGTCTGCAGTGCGGCGACTCTTTCTTCCAGCACAGGCAACTGGGTGAGTGCGGGAGTGGTGGTGTTGGTTTTTTCGTGCTGCTGTTCTTCGAGCAGCGCAGCCACTGAGGCGGCAGCGTGCTTGAGGGCGGTGTTTTCTTCCTCCAGCGCTGCCAGCCGGTCAGCCGTGCGCTTGAGCGCTTCCGCATTCTCGGCATCGTCGGTCGCCCGGCGCAGCAACGCCTGCTGGCTTGCCTTTTCGTTCGCCTGCAGGCTCGCCACCCGGGCTTCAAGGGCGGGCAGTTGCGCGGTCTGCTCAGCCAGCCGGGCCTGCTCTTTTTGAGCCGCCTCGAGGGTTTCGCGCAATTGCGCGGCCTGGCGCTGCAAGCCCTCGGCCTTTTCCAGCGCCAACTGGCGTTCCACCTCAAGCAGGCGGTTGCGCTCCTGGGCTTGTGCGATTTCGGTTTGGGCTTGCTGCTTGATCTGCGCGGCTGCCGCATGGTCCGCCTGCTCCAGGTCCTGCAGCTTGAGCAACCGGGCTTCAAGGGTGGAAACCTCTGCCGCCTGCCCGGCCAGCCGGGACTGCTCTTTCTTGGCAAGCTCCAGCGCTTCACACCATTGGTTGGCCTGGAGCTTCAGCCTTTCATAATCGGCAACCACAACTTTTTTCTCGTCCTCAAGCAGGCGGGTGCGTTTTTTGGCATCCGCCAGCTCGACCTGGAGCTTGGGCTTGTTCTGCGACGCGGCTGCGGCCTGATCGGCTTTTTGCTGGTCCTGCAGCTTGTTGAGCCGCGCTTCAAGGCCGGGAACCTGCGCCGCCCGCTCGGTCAGCCGGACATGCTCTTTTTGCGACGTGCTCAGCGCTTCGCGCCATTGCTCGGCCTGCAGTTTCAATACTTCATAATCCGCCACCGCGACGCGCCGGCCTTCTTCAAGCAGCCGACCCCGCTCGTTGGCCTGGGCCAGTTCGTTTTGCAGGGCCGGCGTGGCTTGCGGCCCTGATGATGAAGTGCGGCCGCGCATGACCAGCCAGCAGACCAGAACACCCGCCGCAAGACAGGTTACAGCAATCAATACGGTGAGAAATTGGGAATCCATGGTCGTGCTTAAGCGGGTTGTGGGTCGAGAAACTACCGTGCATTATTTGCCATAAACGATACACGCGTATAAGTCTTGTCACAAAAAAGCAGCCCATTCGGGTTTTCCAAGGGGCCGGCAGTTGTATTTAACGCAGCTGAAGCGCAGGGCTGGGGCTTTCAGGCCCGACTTTGAACAATCGCATTGCTTTTCAGCATGCCCTTGGCCATGAAATCCGCCTCAAACGGTAACCTGCAGGCGGTAACCCGCAACGGTATTTCAGCGCTTGGTTACGTATTCCTGGCGGTGCTGGCATGTGCTGCGGTCCTGGTCCAGGACAGGCAGCCGAGGCCGATGGCGGAACGGCTGACCAGGAGGGCGCCGCTTCGGTAGAGCGCCTGTGCCGTAGCGGGCTGGTCGAGTTTTATTGCCCAGACCGCGCCCGCGCCATCCACCCACGTCACCTTGCCGTCGATGCGGCCGATGGCATTGAAGGCCTGCGCCGCCGTGATGCCGGGCCTGAAGACAACCACGGCGTCATTCCCGCCGTTGGCAGGCGCAAGGGCTGCCAGCGCCCCTGACGCAGCCACCAGCAGGCCCAGGCTGGTCGCCGCCGCAGGAGTGCGCCCGGAAGCGCCGCCTGCAGCGTCGGCACCGCGTTTCACGGCATGGCCCATCGCGATGAACAGCACGCCAAACGCAAAGAACCAAAAAAGGTCCCATAAAAGCGGCTGGTCCGAAGTCATTTTGATGCGGTGAATCCCGGTGATCCAGTGAAACACCACCGCGTCGAGAATGTTCCAGGCGCCAAAGCCCGTCAGTGTGTAGGCCAGCAGGTAGCGGTCGGCGCCTTGCAGCGCAAAATTGCGCCGGGCTTTGCAAAGCAGCACCAGCCCCGCGACCGCCACGATGTACATGAGCACATGAAAAGCCCCATCGGCCAGGATCTGCATGCGCAGGTCGCGCCAGGGCGCCACTTCCACCGCGCTCAGCAGGTGGTGCCACTGCAGCAGCTGGTGCAGGACGATGCCATCAAAAAACCCGCTCAAGGCAACGCCCAGCAGCAGGCCTGCCCATTTCAACTGCGAGGCCACTGCAAAACTGGCAGCTTGACGGTCGGGCATAAAAGGCTCCGCAGGGTGCGCATGCGCTGTTGATCAAGGGTGCGGGCCCGGTGTGCATTGCCGCAAGCCCGCCCAACCGAAAAAATCCCGGCTGGCTGGCATTTCACCTTCATGTCCGAGCCGGGCAACAAGACAAGCAAAGTCGGGCAAGGTTGTGCAGGGCGATGCTCCAACCTTGCCCGGCTTTTGCTTACTTCTTGGCTGCCACGAGCGCTGATTTTTGGGCCATCTCCAGATGGTGCTGCACAGTGGGCATCATTTTGGTGGCCATGGCTTTCAAATCAGGGTCTTTGGCATTCTTCTGGGCCTTTTGCAGCAGCTGAAGCGTGCGCTGATGGTCATTGACGCCGACACGCTTCATGTACTGGCTGTCAAAGGTGTCGCCTGTCATGGCTTTCATGGCGGTGGCCAGGGTCTTGTGCTGCATGTCGGTGCTGTCGGGCAGGGTCACGCCCTTGCTTTGGGCCAGCGTCTGCAACTCTTTTTGCGCTGCGGTGTGGTCGTCAATCATCTGCTGGGCAAACTTTTTAACCTGCTCGTTCTGGGACTTTTCAAGTGCCATCTTGCCGGTTTCAATCTCGGCGAGGTTCGCGTGCGCCAGATCGGCCATCATTTTGCTGTCGGCACGCGCCACCATGGCACCGGTCGTGCCTGTTGCGGCCGTCGTGCCGGCGACACGGGGGGCACCTGTTGAGGTGACGCCCGCAGCACCGGTGGCAGAACTGCTGCCCGTGCCGCTGGCGCTGCCGCTGGTGCCAGCACTACCGCTTTGCGCGGCGGCAGGCAGTGCAGCCAGAGCCATTGCTGACACGGCAACAACCATCAGCGTCTGCCCAAGCTTGCGGACAGAGCCGGCGTTGGAGGGGTGAATGCAGGTGAACATGAAAAGCGCTCCCATAGAAGTTAAAACAAGGCTGTGAAACCACAACCTGAAGTTTTGAGCTTGCGCATGGCCATCGAGTGCGGGAATTTTTCTGCTTGCAGGGTAGGAATGCTCTTGCTGAGCTTTTGCCGCGAGGCCCCGTGAGGCTTTTGGGCAATGGGGCTGCCTAGCGGTCAGACGGTCCACATGCCAAGGGCACAACGATCATCCAGGGCAGGCCAAAGCGGTCCGCCACCATGCCGAAGGACGAGGCAAAGAAGGTGGTGCTCAAGGGCATCTGCACCTGTCCGCCCTCGCTCAGCAGGCTGAACAGGCGTTGCGCTTCGGCGTCCGACGGCGGCGACAGGGACAGCGAAAATCCCTGAAAAGCCGGCTGTCCCATGGCCCGGCCGTCCGACGCCATCAGCTCGGTCTGTCCGATTCGAAAGTTGGCGTGCATGATTTTTTCTTCAGAGCCGGGCGCGCAACTACCGGGCGAAGGAGGTTCGGGGCTGTCCTTGAAACGCATCAGGGCGGTCACTTCCGCGCCCAGCGCAGTGCGGTAAAACGTCAGGGCCTCTTCGCAGCGGCCGTCAAAGAACAGGTAGGGCTGGACTTGCATGGTGATTTCCTTTTTAAGAGTGGTCTGTCTTGGCAGGGCAGCCGGGCATGGCGCTGGCGTCCATGTACACGAGTTCCCAGAGGTGGCCGTCCAGGTCCTGAAAGCCGTGCTGGTACATGAAGCCGTGGTCTTTTGGCGCAATGGGCGTGGTGCCGCCGGCAGCCACGGCCTGGTCGGCCATTTCAACCACCTTGTCGCGGCTTTGGCAGGACAGGCAGATCAGCACTTCGGTGCTCTGTGCGGCATCGGCGATTTTCTTGGGGGTAAAGGTCTGAAAGAAGCTTTCGACCAGCAGCATCACGAAACTGTCTTCGCCCACGATCATGCAGGTGGCGTTCTCGTTGGTGAATTGCGGATTGAAGCTGAAGCCGAGGCGCGTAAAAAATTCGACCGACTTGTCGAGGTCTTTGACTGGCAGGTTGACATACATCTGGGTGGCCATGGTTTTCCTTTGCGGTGGGAGAGGGCTAAAAGGGTTTAAGCGGGGACGCTGAACATGCCGGGGCCGGGGCCGGTGCTGGCTCGAAGGCAAGGTGTGGTTAGCGCGGCGGTTTGGCGATGAACCCGATCGTCAGGCCCCTGGCCGTGACGGTGATGCTGCCAGGCTGCAGCCCCATGGCATCGGGCAGCGCCAGGTCCTGCGCACGCAGCTGGTGCAGGACCAGCTCCTGCAGCGCCTGCTCGGCCAGGGCAGGGCCATAGGTGTCGAGGAGTTCGGACGGGCCGGGCGGCAGGTCCGCAAAGCGCAGTGAATTGACCCGCAGCTGATGCGCCCGTACCGTCTGGTCGCTGGCCTCGTAGCGCAGCCCGAAATCCAGATCGAAGGCGCCGCTGTAGCTGCGCCGCAATGCCGGCCCGCCGGCCTGCACCACCATCTCGGCGCCCAGGCGGTTGAGCTCGGGCAGCATGCGCAGGCGCGGCGCCTGGACCTGCAGCTCAAGCAGCCCGCCCACCGGGTAACGCAGCGGAAAACGCTTGCCGACAGCCTGCTGCAGCTGCTCGGCCGATACCGTGTAGCCGGGCACGCCCCCGCGTGCATTCGGCCGGGCCGAGCAGGCCGAGCCGCCCAGCGCCAGCCAGCCGGTCATTGTCAACAGGAGCCTGCGTTTCATCCGTGTCCTTTCTGCTTTTTACTTTCCATTGCTGACGTGAATTGTGCGCGCCGTTGCTCTGCAGGCAAAGAGCAAGGCGGCAGCCCAAGTGCCGGCGGTGGCAGCCGGCCCGGACTCGGCCGCAGATTCGTCCGCCTGATTCCTGTCCTGTGGCTCCAGCTGTGGCCCTGGCGTTTCAATTTCAAGAGAAATAGGCTGTTCACGCAGTACTTATAAGCGTTTAGTGCTATTAAAAACATAGCGAAAGTTGAATTGTCTCTTGGTTGAACATCTTGTAACGCCCAGACATAAGCCGTCGACAAGCCGACACAACCGCGATACCCATTGGCGTGAAAATGAGTATGTCCGCTCCTTTGCTGGGTGGTGTCAGGGGAATTTCATGAAAACGCTCTTACTGCTGTGTGCTGCTGCCGGGTTGACAGGGTGTGTTGCGTATCCGGGGCCTGCCTATGAAAACTATGGCTATGGCGCCCCGGTGGCGGCCCCGCCTTATGTGGTGGAGCAGCCGGTGTACCTCTACGGCGGCGGTACCGTCTATCGCTCCAACAGCTACCCCCATGGTTATCCCCATGGCTACCCTCATGGCTATCGCCGGGGCCACAACGCCCCTGCGCCTGCCGTGGTTCCCCGGCAGCGTCCCGAAGGGCCCTTCGTGCAGGTGCCGCGCCCGGCGCCCCCTGCGGCCGGGGCGCAAGGCCGGCCGCAGGGCCCGTTTGTCCATGTGCCGAATCCACCGGCGCCCACTGCGGTCGCGCCAAACCCGTCGCAGGGGCCGTTTGTGCAGGTTCCCGGTGGTGGCGAGCGAAATGGCGATGGCGCGTCCAACCGGATGAACCGCGATCGGGACGGCAACGGCGTGCCCGATCGCCAGGAGCGCCGCTCCAACAATCAAGACCGCAGGTAGGGGAAAAGAAAAAGCGCGGCGCGCGCTGTCGGGTCAGGGCCGAGCTGCTGGCAGCCCCCGCGCAGGCCCCGGCAGCACGGTAAAGGCCAGCGCCCCGGCCACCAGCCATGCGGCGATGCTGCCCAGCACTGCGGTAAAGGGCGCAAGGCCGTAGGCGGGCGCCACCGAGGCAATCACGCCGGTCAGCCACTGCATGGCCGCGACGCCAAGAAACATCGCCATCGTGAACACCGCCATGGCGCGGCCGGTGAGGGCGGGCGGATAAGCGCTGCGCACATCGGCATACTGCAGCACCATGTAGCCCGACAGCAGGCCGATGGCGATCGGGACGCCCACGTCCACAACGCTGCCGTGGCCGACCGCAAGCACCAGGAACAGCCCGGCCAGCAGCAGCGTGAAGCCGACAATCCAGCGGCGCCGGTGGGTCGGGCCGGGGTCCAGCCAGCCGAACAGCGGCGGGCCCAAGAGCGAGGCCAGCGACATCGCCAGCGCGGCATGGCCGCTTTGCACCAGTGAAAAGCCCTCGCGCTGCATCAGCATGGGACCGAGCCAAAGCCCGCGCAGCGAAATGAAGGACGCGTAACCGACGCCGGCCAGCAGCACGATGCCCAGCGTGTGCGGCAGCAAGAACAGCGCGCCGAACTTGGCAATGGCCTGGGGCAGGGTTTCCCTGGGCGGCTTGCCGCGTCCCTGCGCAGCGTCCGGCAGTGCCGGCGGCTCATGCACCAGCCGGTAGATCAGCGCCCAGGCCAGCGCGGCCAGGGCCCCCAGCGCCCAAAATCCCATGCGCCATGAACTCGCTTCGATCAGCCAGGCCAGCGGCGTGCCGGTGAGCAGCATGCCGATGCCGCCCAGCCCCAGGGCGAGTCCCGAGACCGCTGCGAACCGGTCGGCGGGCAGGTGCCGCGCAATGAAGACGGTGCACACCAGAAAGGCCGGCGCGCAGCCCATGCCGATCAGCACCTGCCCGGCCACCAGCATGCCGTAGCTGGTCGCCAGCGCCGACAGGGCAGCGCCTGCAATCGCCACCGGAAACGCCGCCAGCACGGTGCGCCGCACCCCATGCAGGTCCATGGCGATGCCCATGAGCAGTTGCATCGCGCCAAAAGCAAAATGAAAGGCGCCCGCGAACAGGCCCAGCGCCTGGGCGCCCAGATGAAACTCGGCCTGCAGCGGCGGCGCCATGATGCTCGCGATGGTGCGAAAGGCCTGGCTGAGCGCAAAGGCGCTGGTCAATGCCAGCACCATGACCCAGGCCGGGCGCAGCAAAGGCGCTGCGGGGACGGGATGGGGGGCGTGGCGGGCATGGCGGTTTCTTCGTCCTCGACGTTAGCGCGTTCCACCCCAAGCGACATGCCGCGGCTTGACCGGTGCGGTGCGGCGGCGCCGTCCGCGGTGCCGCACCCTGTTCCGTCCTGCCGGCCAAAGGCCACTATTTGGCATCAAAACAGCAGCTGGCGCTTGCAGGCAAAGCACTGTAAGCTATTGAAAACATAGCAAAAAATGATGGCAAAACCCTGGCCACCGGCCAAGGCATGCTAGCCAATCAGCCTGGGCAGCCAGGTGGCGATCTGCGGCATCCAGAACACGGCGGCCAGCAGCAGCAGGCTCATCGCCACATACGGCACCACCGCGATGAAGATATGCCCCATGGTGATCGAGGGCGGCGCCACGCCCCGCATGGTCATGAGCAGCAGGCCGTGCGGCGGCAGCAGCAGGCCGAGCTGCATGCAGATCAGGAACATCACGCCGAACCAGATCGGGTCGATGCCCAGCGCCTGCACCACCGGCATGAAGATCGGCAGCGTGATCATCATCATGCTGACCTGGTCGACGAAGATGCCCAGGAAGATTAGGATCAGCATCATGCCGACCACGATCATCGACGTCGAAAGCCCCTGCCCCGTGATGAACTGCACCAGGCCGCTGCTGGCGCCCGAGAACGAGAGGATCTGCGCGAAGGTCGTGGCGCCCAGGATGATGAACAGGATCATTCCCGAGATGCCGGCCGTGCCCTTGAGCGCCTTCAGCAGCGCGTCCCAGGTCAGCACCCGGTAGGCCATGGCAAGCACCATGGTCGCGAAGGCGCCGATGGCCGCGCACTCGGTGGGCGTGGCCCAGCCGTCGGCCAGAGCGCCGACCACGATGCCGAAGATCGAGAGCGTGGGCAGGACGTAGGCGAAGAAAGGGTGCCAGCGCGCCCAGCCCGTGTACTGCACCGAATCGTCCTGCGGCGCGAGATGCGGGCTGATGCGCACGCGGATGACGATCCACAGCACGAAGGCGACGGACAGGATGACGCCCGGCATCACGCCGCCGACCAGCAGCTTGGAGATGGAGATGCCCGAGAGCGAGCCGAGCAGCACCGTCAGCGCCGACGGCGGGATCAGCATGTCGACGGCGCCGATCGCCATGATCGGCCCGGTGGCCAGCGTCGGGTGGTAGCCCTTGGCCAGCATCACCGGCAGCAGCAGCGAGCCGAGCATGGCCGTGGTGGCGATGGTCGAACCCGAGATCGCCGAAAACACCGTGCCGGCCACCACGGCCACCACCGCGAGCCGCCCCGGCAGGCGCCGGATCAGCCGCTCGATGCCTTCGATCACCTTGAGCGCCAGGCCGGTGTGGAACAGCACCTCGCCCATCAGCACGAACAGCGGAATCGGCGTCAGCGAAAAGGCGGTGATCGAGCTGACGCTGCTGCGCGCGAGCTGGGCCAGCCCGGCCTCACCGCCCATGTAGAGCAAGGCGCCGACGATGTTGACGGTGATGAAGGTCAGGGCCACCGGCATGCCGATGAACAGCAACACCGTCGACCCGCCCAGCATCAGCCAGGTGGCGATGACCCAGCCCCCGCTCATTGGAAAGCCTCGCCCAGGCTCGTGCGCTGCGCGGCCTGCGCCTGCCCCTTCCGCAAGCGGAGCGGGTGAGGCCGTGCGGCGCTCATGCCGCGCTCACCGCGTCGTTGCGCGGCCCGCGCGGGCCCGCGCCCAGCCGCTGCATGCGGAACACCATCTCGACGGCCAGCAGCAGGAACACGACGGGCAGCGGCGCCAGCGCCCACCACTCGGGCGTGACCAGCGTCTTGATGTTGACGGCGCCGCTGCGGAAGCTCGACCAGGCGGCCTGCGTGCCATACCAGGCCATGAACAGGCAGCAGGCCAGACCGATGGTGTCGCCGACCCATTCGAGCGTCCAGGCCAGCCGCGGCGGCAGCGCCTGCAGCAGGATGTCCACGCGGATGTGCTGGCCCTGGCGTAGCAGCCACGGCGCCACCGCCATGGTCATGAGGTACAGCATCAGCTCGGAGATTTCGTTGCTCCAGGCCAGGCCGCGCGGCAGGCCCGGAACGGGGATGTTGCGCAGCCCGACGTCCGCCACGATGACCAGCATCATGGCGAACATGGTGGCGCAGCCGACCAGCGCGAGACCGGCCAGCAGCTTGCCATAGGCAGCGGAAATGCCGCCCTTCACTTGGGCGCGAACAGCTTCTTGAAGCGACCGGCGATCTCCGGGCTCTGCTTTTCGGCGCTGGCCCAGCCGACCTGGTAAGCCTTGTCGAGGAAGGCTTTGGTGGTGGCGACGTCGAACTTGATGGTCTGGATGCCCGCTTTTTGCTGCCGCGCCATTTCGTCGGCCGTGTACTTCGCCCAGAAGGTGTTCTCGGCTTCCAGCGCCAGCAGCTGCTTTTGCAGGTAGGCGGACTGCGGCGGCGTGAGCTTGCGAAAGGCCGCCAGGTTCATGATCAGCGACACCTCGGCGTCGTAGAAGCCGGGGTCGATGCGGAACTTGGTCTTCTCGTGCCAGTTCAGGTCGAAGATGCCGCCGATGGGCCAGCCATAGCCGTCGACCACGCCGCGCTCGAGCGCGGTGTAGACCTCACCCGGCGGCGTCGTGATGACGTTGGCGCCCAGCGCCTGGAAGAAGTCGCGGTACACCGGCGTGATGCGGATCTTCTGGCCGGTGAGGTCGGGCTTGTCCACCTTCTTGTTGGTGTAGACGTGGAACGGCTGGTTCTCGACGATCCGGGCCAGGTACTGCATGTTGCCCTTCTCGTTCCAGACCTTGTTGATCGCGTCGAAGGCGCCGTTCTTGCGCTGCTCCGCCACAGGCAGCTGCGTGAGCTTGAGGAAATCGGCCTCGGGCATCACGTTGGTGTAGAACGCGCCGGTGCTCATCGCCATGTCGACGACGCCGGTCTTCACCGCGTTGCCGACCTCGAAGGTCGGGATCGCCTTCGGGCCGCCGATGAAGTTGATCTGCAGCGTTCCCTTGCCCTCGGCGTTCACCTTCTGGATCCAGGGCTGCAGGCGCTGCACATAGATCGCGTTCTCCGCGAACGCGCTGACCAGCCGCAAGGTCACTTCCTGCGCGCCGGCCGCGGCAGCAAAGCCGGCTGCAATCAGCAGCGCGGCGGCGGACTTCAAAAATCTTCCATTCATCATGTGGTCTCCTTGCGTTGAACATAAACCCTCGCGCCACCAGCGTCAATCGAGGCAGACACCATGAGCGCCCCGTCACAGTCCGAGGTAGCGCACCCACAGGCCGCGGTCCGCATCCAGCTGCGCCGAGCTGCCGGCCCACACCGCGCGCCCTTTTTCGATGATCACGTGGCGGTCGGCGATGGCGATCAGGCGCTGCACGTACTTGTCGATCACCAGCATGGCGTGGCCGGCCCGCCGCAGCGTGCCCAGCACTTTCCAGACTTCCTCGCGGACCAGCGGAGCCAGCCCTTCGGTCGCCTCGTCCAGGATCAGCAGCCGCGGGTTGGTGACCAGTGCGCGGGCGATGGCCAGCATCTGCTG
>JAQGLT010000104.1 GCA_028292745.1 Polaromonas sp.
GCCGTCAACCTCATGGCGGGCATCGTGGCGTATTGCCTGCAACCTGTAAAACCTCGCATTGCACTGCTGGACTCTCGGGACTCGCTGGCTTGAACTGACCCTCTTTCTTATCCAAAACTCAGGTTACATAAAACGAAGCATGGCGATAGCCGTTGCCGGGCTTGCCGCAGTGACCTCCGCGGCTTGGGCAGAATTCCCCGACAAGCCGGTCACCCTGGTTGTGCCCTTCTCGGCTGGAGGACCGAGCGACAAGATCGCCCGTGACCTGGCCGAGGCATTGCGCAAGCCGCTCGGCCAGACCGTGATCGTGGACAACACGGCAGGTGCGGGCGGCACCATCGGGGCAGCGCGCGTCGCGCGTGCCACTGCCGACGGCTACACGCTCCTGGTACACCATATTGGCCTGGCCACCGCGCCAGCCCTGTACAAAAAGCTGCCCTACAAGACCCTTGAGGACTTCGAGTTTCTTGGCCTGATCAATGAAGCGCCGTCCACGTTGATCGGCAAGCCCACGCTGGCGGCGAACACCTTTGCCGAACTGAGCCAGTGGATTTCCGCTAACGATGGAAAGGTCAACCTGGCCAATGCCGGTGTGGGCTCTGCATCCCATCTGTGCGGACTGGTGCTGCAAAGCACACTCAAGTCGAAGATGATCCCGGTGCCCTACAAAGGCACGGCACCGGCCATGACCGACCTGATCGGCGGCCAGGTCGATCTGATGTGCGAGCAGGCCCTCAACGCGATTCCACAAATCGAGGCGAAGAAGGTCAAGGTTTTTGGCCTGACCAGCACCGAACGCCTCACCCTGCCTTCGCTGGCCCAGGTGCCTACGCTGTCTGAAGCTGGACTCAAAGGCTTCAATATGACGGTGTGGCATGGCCTGTATGCGCCGCGCGGCACGCCGCCAGCGGTATTGGCGCGGTTGAACGCCGCGTTGCGCACCGCGCTGAAAGATGCCGACCTGATCAAGCGCGAGGAAGCGCTCGGCGTGCGGGTGGTGACCGACTCACGGCTCGAACCCGCCGGTCACAAAAAGTTCGTTGAAAGTGAAATGCTCCGATGGTCCAAGATCATCAAGGATTCGGGCGAAACTGCCGAGTGATCCGGACGGGCGGCTGCTTCTAGCGCGACGTCACCCTGACTGGCAACAGCCGCGCACCTGGGTCGCCAGTGGCCCCGCATGGCAGCCGCATAACATCGCAGCGCACCGCTCTGCCTGTGTCTGCCACCACGGGCGGCTGCGGCCCTGGGCGTTAGGGCCGCCCAGGCAAATTGCTACTAAAATTATAGCTAACTACGCTTGCTGCGCCTGCGCCAGGGGCCGATTTGGCTTAAATTTTTCGCGGCGCCGCGCTGTCGGGCCATTGCCGTGCATTGACGCCTGGCCAGCCGGGCCGCAGCGGCAGAAAAGCAGGCGCTGAAAATCCATCTACATGCTGATGCGCCCGCTGCATCAATCTTGAGGATTTTTGCAATTTACATTTAAAAAAGCCTGACGCATCATCAGCCGCTGCCCGCCAACCCGGCCGCCCGCAGCAGGCG
Source organism: Polaromonas sp. (assembly GCA_028292745.1). GTDB lineage: Bacteria > Pseudomonadota > Gammaproteobacteria > Burkholderiales > Burkholderiaceae_C > Polaromonas. The sequence goes on from JAQGLT010000104.1 coordinate 1,543, forward strand.
GCCACCACCACAACCTGACCATCCCATGAATACTGCACACCTCGTCCTGGGCGCGCTCAACGGCGACGACATCGGCCACGAAATCGTTCCTGCCGCTGTCGCCGTGGCCTCGGCCGCGGCCGAGATGCATGGCCTGCGCATCGATTGGCGGCCGCTGCCGATCGGCCGCACCGCGCTGGACACGCACGGCACGACGCTGCCCGAGGGCACGCTGCAAACCCTGGCCGCCATGCACGGCTTCGTGCTCGGCCCCATCGGCCACCGCGACTACCCCACAGGGCCGGGCGCCATCAATCCGCACCCGATCATGCGCAAGCAGTTCAACCTGTTCGCCAATGTCCGGCCGACCCGCTCCTACCCCGGCATCGGCTGCCTGTACGACGATGTGGACCTGGTCATCGTGCGCGAGAACAACGAAGGCTTTCAGCCCGACCGCAACATGGTCGCCGGCTCGGGCGAGTTCCGTCCCACCGACGAGGTGACGCTGTCGGTGCGCGTCATCACCCGCACCGGCAGCGAGCGCGTCGCCCGGGTGGCGCTGAGCCTGGCGCAGTCGCGCCGCAAGCTGCTCACGCTGGTGCACAAGAACACGGTGTTCAAGCTGGGCTGCGGCATGTTCGTCGAGGAATGCCACAAGGCCGCGAAAGACTTTCCCGATGTCACCGTCAATGAGGTGATCGTGGACACCATGGCGATGCGGCTGGTGCGCGACCCGCAAAGCTTCGACGTGATCGTCACCACCAACATGTTCGGCGACATCCTGAGCGACGAGGCGGCCGGGCTGGTCGGCGGCCTGGGCATGGCGCCGGGGCTGTGCATCGGCGACGGCGACTTCGCCATGGCGCAGGCCACGCACGGCTCGGCGCCCGACATCGCGGGCACGGGCCGCGCCAACCCCTACGCCATGATCGACTCGACCCGCATGCTGCTGGACTGGCTGGGCCGGCGCCACGGCATTGCCGAGGCGGTGAATGCCGCGCAGGCCATGGGCACGGCCATCACGGCGGCACTGGCCGACCCGGCGGCGCGCACCGGCGACATCCGCGGCACCGGCACCACCGAGGCCATGACGGCGGCCATCATCCGGGCGCTGCGCTGAGAAGGCGCGCAGCCGGCGCTCCGCAAGTTCCCTGCAACCGGCGGCAGCGCGGCCGCCGTCAGGGCAGGTATTTCTCGCGCACCCAGCCGGTTCGCACCAGCGTTCTGGCCACCCAGCCAATCAGCAGCACGGTGGAGATGACGCGAAAGAAGTGAAACGCCGTCACGATGGGCGCGCCGATGCCGAAGGCCTTGGCGATGATCGCCATCTCGGCGGTTCCGCCCGGCGCCACCGCCAGGAACGCCGTCAGCAGGGAAATGACGCCGGTTTTGCTCAGGCCCCAGGCCAGCAGCACGCAGATCGCCAGCATGCTGACGGTGACCACCGCCGCCGAGGCCATCATGCGCGGCGACTTCACGAAGAAATCGCGCGTCATGTGCTGCCCCAGGCTCCAGCCGATCAGGACCTGCGCCGCCACCAGCGCGGCCGGGTACATGCGCGCCGTGGTGCCCGATGCGGCAAAGCAGCCGGCCATCAGCACCGGCCCGAGCAGCCAGGCGTTGGGCAGGCGCACCCGGTTGGCCAGCCAGCCGCACAGCGGCGCGAGCACCACGAACAGCAGTCCCAGCGGCCAGGAAAGCAGCGGCGTGGCGGCGGTCACAATGGCGGCGGCTTTTTCGCCGCTGTACTGCGCCACCACCGACGCCAGGCTCACCACCAGGATGATGCGGATGGCATGGGCCGACGCCACCTGGCCCGCATCGGCGCCGGCCTTTTGCGCCTGCAGGGCCATTTCAGCCGAGGCGCCCACGGCCACCGAATAGATGGCCGTCGGCGCGTCCAGCCTGGCCATGCGCTGGATGGCGCGGGCGAACAGCATGGTCAGGCCGATGGAAAACACCGCGCCCAGCAGCATCCAGTGCCCCAGCGCGGCCACCTGGCGAATGATGTCCTGGGTGAACGTCAGGCCGAGCGCCGCGCCGATGGTGATCTGGGCGGCGCGCCGGCCCTGCAGGGGCTGCCGGGCCCCCGCGCCCAGCAGCGTGAGCGCCGCCACCCCCATCATCGAGCCCAGCACCCAGGGCAAGGGAACGGACAGCAAATGGAAGGCGTAGCCGCCCACGGCGCCTGCCGCGAGCGTCAGCAGCTTGCGCCCTGCCGCTGCGGCGGCGCCTGGCTGAAGGCCCACTCAGCCGCCCAGGTAGGTGCCGCCGTTCACATGCAGGGTCTGCCCCGTGATGAACCGGGCCGAGGGCCCCGCCAGCCAGGCCACCTGCGCCGCCACCTCGCCCGCCGTGCCGCGCCGGCCCAGCAGGGGGTGGTGCGTGGCATGGTGCTTGGGCGCGGCGCTGGCGCTGCCGGCGTTGCGGGCGGTGTCGATCATGCCGGGCGAGACGCAGTTGACGGTGATGCCGTCGGGCGCCAGGTCGTGCGCCAGCGCACGGGTCAGCCCCACCAGCCCGGCCTTGGCCGTCACCACATGCACGCGGTTGGCGGCGCCGGTGTGCCCCGTCATGCCGCCGATATTGATGACCGCCCCCTGGCCAGACTGCCTGAGCAGCGGCAAGGCCGCCTGCGTGCAGAAAAAAGCGCCGTCCAGGATCACGGCGAGCGTGTCGCGCCAGTCCTGCGCGGAGACTTGGTCGATTTTTGCCTCGCGCCGGATCGCCGCGTTGTTGACCAGAATATCGAGACGGCCCCATTCGGCGGCGATTTTCTCCACCATCGCCGAGACCGCCTGCGGGTCGGTGATGTCGCCGACGCACAGCAGCGCCTGCCCGCCGCCGGCGACGATCTCATCGACCACTGCCTGTCCTTCCGCCACCGAGGCGCGGACGTTGACGGCAATCGCCGCGCCGGATGCGGCCAGCGCCAGGGCGATTTCGCGGCCGATGTTGCGCCCCGAACCGGTGATGAGCGCGACGCAGGAAGGTTGAGCTATGGAATGCATGGCGAACTGCTCAGACGGGGAGCTGGGAAAGATCGACCTGCGGCTGGTCCAGCAGCCCGGCCAGCAGAGTGGCCATCTGTTCTGCCTGGGCCGTGGTCAGCCCGCCGTATTCGCAGTTCGCGACGAACTTGCGCCGCAGGTCTTCGCTGCTGAGCGGATGCTCGGCGCCGCCCTTGAAATAGCCCTGGCGGTGCTCGTGCACATCGCCATTGTTCAGCGTGATGCGCAGGTGGCCGGTGAACTGGTTGGGGTAGGGATTGGCCGGGTCCACGATGTAGCGCACCTTGCCGGCCAGGCGCACCATGGCCGGGTCTTTCACCACGGCTTCGGCGTACTCGCCCAGGCCCGCGTCGCCCCGCAGGATGCCCGCGGCGATGGCGTAAGGCGTGCTGAACTTGGCGGCGTAACCGTTGGGCGGCGACTGCTTCATGGCCAGCGGCTCCCACAGCCGGTGCACAATGCCTTCGGCGGTTTCGGCCTCGATGCTGGCGATCTGCTCGGGATCGATGCCGCGGCTGCGAAACGCCCGCCCGCAGTCGATGTAGGGGTGCGACATGGTGCCGCAGGCATACGGCTTGAACGCGATCGTGGTGCAGAGCCACTGCGTGCCGAAGCCGTCCAGCATGGCTTCGAAGTCGCCGTCCAGCGTGTTGGCAAATCCGTGGAACAGGCCATGGTGGCCTTCGAACACCGTTTTGGGGCCTTCAAAGCCGCCCTGCGCCAGCCGCACGGCCCGGTAGCCCGACTGGGCCGCCCAGCCCGGGTGCATGCGCTTGGTCCAGGAGCCGTCGGCCAGGTACTCGATGATGCCGCTGGCCATGCTGCCGGCAATGCCGAAGGCGTTGACGAGTTCTTTCTCGGACAGGCGCAGGGCCGCGCCGATGCCGGCCACCGTCCCCATCACGCCGAAGATGGCGGTCGGATGGAAACCCGCCTTGTGCACGCGCATCGGCGCGACCTTGCACAGGCGGCACATGACTTCGGTGCCGATCGCCAGGCCGCGCAGCAGGTCGGCGCCCGACAGCTGGTGCCGCTCGGCCGCAGCCAGGAGGGCCGGAACGATGACGACGCCCGCATGCACCGGCCCGCCCTCGTAGGTGTCGTCGAAGTCTTCGCCGTGGGAGGCAATGCCATTGACAAACGCCGCCCCTTCGGCGCCCAGCTTTGCCGGAAACCCGATCACCGTGCAGCTGCCCTCGCCATCGATGGACGCCAACGCCGCCTTGACGTACGACTCGGCGCGCGCGGAGATGCACAGGCCCGAGATGTCGAGCAGCAGCCGGTCGGCCACGGCCCTGACGCCGGGGTCGTTCTGGGGTGCGCTGGCGATGATGGCCTGCGCCAGCCGCGCCGATACGGTCGGGCTGGCAGCTTGATTGCTATCGGACATGTTTTTCCTTTTTGAACTTGTGAAGGGAGGTTTAAGCGAGGTGATGGATGCCGCTGTAGTGCCGGGGCGCTACGGCCTGCCGTGCAGCCCCGGGGTGGCGGTGCTTCGGGACGGATGCATTGCTGTTGATCGGCTACCCGCGCCGCGCGGCCTGGCCGGCGGTTTCGGACTCGCCTGGCTGCGGGCAGCTGCCGAAACCGGCGGTTGCCAGCGCCTGGCGGTCCTGGGTCAGGCGGCGGATGAATTCGGCGGCCCGATCGGGGTGCCTGGCATGCGCCGCCAGTCCGGCCGAATAGGTGGACGCGATCTGAAGCGCGGCCGGAAGCGGGCCCACCAGAGCGATGGCGTCGACAGCGGCGATTTCGGTCACCTGCATGACGGCCATCTCGCGCGGGCCCTGGCCCTGCGCCAGCCGGTGCGCGGTTTCGTAGCCGCTGGCGCAATACTGAAGGCGCGCGCCGAGGACATCGAAAATGCCCAGTTGCCGCAGAACCTGGACCATCACCTTTCCGGCGGTGGCCGCCGCCGGGTCGGGACAATAGACGGTTTCGCACGCCAGCAAGGCGGCCCGCAGGTTCGCCAGGCTGTCGATGCGCGGCACCGGCATGCCCGCGCGAACCGCCATGCCGGTGGCCACCGTGCCCAGGTCGGCGCGCGAGCCCGCCAGCACCAGTTTGCGCTCAATCAGCTCCTCGATCAGGGCATCCGTCAGCACGATGACATCGGCCTCCTCTCCCGCGAGAAGGCGCGCTTTTAATGGTTGCACAGCGCCATAGCGGCCATTGACGGTCATGCCGCTGTCGGCTTCAAAGGATTGCGCCACGCGGGTCACGGCCGCCTTCGCGGCTCCGGCACTGAAAATATTTAGAACTTCCAACCTTTTCTCCAAGCTAAGCGCAGATGAAGCACGTGAGAGATGACTCCGTGCGCGATGCCCCAGCCGCAGCGAATGCGCGCCCCGCGCCCGCCGGGCAGGCCCGGGCAAAAGTGAGTTTGATCGCCGGCCGGCAAGGCACCGCGTTGAGTGCCTGCCTGCCCGCCGACGGCGGCAATGATTGCCATTGCCGCCGTCGGCGGGGTCAGCGCAAGGCGGCCGCGCTCAGCGCACCAGCTTCATGCCGGCCAGCTGGAACTGGGTGCGCATGTCTTTTTCGATCTGCTCGATCGACTTTTTCAGCTCCGCGCCATTGGCATAGCTGTCCTCGAGCTGGTTTTCTTCCACATACTTTTTCCACGAAGCGGTCTGGCGCAGCCTGGAGAACAGGTCTTCGTAATAGGCCAGCGCCTCCGGCGGAAAGGCCGGTGGCGCGACCACGGCGCGGATTTGCGGCGTGGCCACCACGTCATAGCCGGCCTGTTTCAGGGTCGGGACGTTGGGGTAGCCGGGCAGCGGCTTTTCCGACAGCTGCGCCAGCACCCGCAGCTTGCCGGCACGCACCTGCTCGCCGGCTTCCTGCGGCTCGATCACCATCATGTCGACATGGCCGCCGAGCACGGCCGCCAGGCGCTCGCCGCCGCCCTGGAACGACACGAAGGCCCATTTCGCGCCGGTGTGCTGCTGCAGCGTCTGGCGGATGATGTTGTCGCGCGACGTGACGGAGCCGCCGGACTGCTTGAGCTCGCCCGGCTTGGCCTTGGCCGCGTCGATGAATTCCTTCAGCGTCTTGTACGGCGAATCAGCCCGCACCACGATCACCGCCGGCTCCAGCAGCAGGCGCGCCACCGGGGTCAGGTCCTGCAGCGTCACCTTGGCTTCGCTGGTGGTGAGCGGGTTGGCAATCCAGACGCTGGTGATGAAGCCCAGCGTGTGCGGATCGCCCTTGCGCTCGGCGATGGCGGCCGCCGCCACCGCGCCGTTGCCGCCCGTCTTGTTGAGCACCTGCATGCGCACCGGCAGCAGGTTTTCCTTGGCCAGCATCTGCGCCACCGCCCGGGCCAGCAGGTCGTTGCCGCCGCCGGGGCCGGTGTGCACGATGACATCGACGGTCTTGGTCGGCTTCCATTGGGCCTGCGCAAAACCGCTGAAGGTGGTCAGCGCCGCCATGGTCACGACGCAGAGTGTTCGGGATAATTTCATTTTGTCTCCTGTGGGGTAAGGGATCACGGTAACGAAGGAAAAGGCCGGGTCGGCGGTGGCAAAAACTCAGGCTTCCTGGTCGATCACCTGCACGCGCACCGAGTTGAATTTCTTCATCAGCGGCACGAACAGCAGGAAAGCGGCAATCAACAGCAGCACGGCGGGGATGGGCCGGAACAGAATCGAAACCTGGCCCTGGGACATCATCAGCGCCTGGCGAAGCGCTTTTTCCATGGCATCGCCCAGCACCAGGCCCAGCACCAGCGGCGCGGTCGGAAAATTGAGCTTGCGCATGGCGTAGCCGACCAGGCCGAAGCCCACCAGCAGCCCGAGCTGGAAAATGCTGGAGTCGGTGGTGTAGACCCCGACGATCGACACGCCCAGGATCAGCGGGTACATCACATAGCCCGGCATCTTCAGCAGCTGGGCAAACACGGCCACCAGCGGCAAATTCAGGATCAGCAGCACCACGTTGCCGATGTACATGCTGGCCACCAGTCCCCAGAACATGGCCGGGCTTTCCTCGATGAACAGCGGGCCGGGCTTGAAGCCCCACAGCACCAGCGCCGCCAGCAGGATGGCCGTCGTTCCGCTGCCGGGAATGCCCAGCGTGAGCAGCGGCACCATCGCGCCGGCGGTGTCGGCGTTGTTGGCCGCCTCGGGCGCGGCCACGCCTTCGATCACGCCGGTGCCGAACTTCTCGGGATGCTTGGACACTGATTTTTCAATGCCGTAGCTCAGAAACGATGAAATGGTCGAGCCGGCGCCGGGCAGAATCCCGATGATGAAGCCGACGAAGGAGCCGTTGAGAAAGGCGAAGCGGCAAGCCTTCATGTCCTGCCAGGTGGGCATCAGGTTCTTCAATCCCTTGGGGATCGGCAGCATGTCCACCGGCTTGGAATGCTCCATGTTCGCCATGACCTCGCCCACCGCGAAAATGCCGATGGCGACGATCACGAACTCGATGCCGCCCAGCATTTCGGTCTGGCCGAAGGTAAAGCGCGACGTTGCGGTGAACAGATCGGTGCCCATGCTGGCAATCCAGAGGCCCACCATCATCGACAGCAGGGCCTTGGTCAGCGAGTCGCCGGCCAGCAGCGCGACCATGGCCAGGCCCAGGGCCATGAGGGCAAAGTATTCGGGCGAGCTGAAGGCCAGCGTGAGCTTGGCCAGCGGCGGGGCCACCAGCATCAGGGCCAGCGTGCCAATGGTGCCCGCGACAAAAGACGCGATGGCGCTCATGCCCAGGGCGGCGCCGGCCCGGCCCTTGCGCGCCATCTGGTAGCCGTCCAGGCAGGTGACGACCGAGGAGGTCTCGCCCGGCACGTTGAGCAGGATGGCAGTGGTCGAGCCGCCGTACTTGGCGCCGTAGTAAATGCCCGCCAGCATGATCATGGCGCCGGTCGGCTCCATCTTGAAGGTCAGGGGCAGCAGCATGGCGATGGTGGCCGGGGGGCCCAGGCCGGGCAGGACGCCGACCACCGTGCCCAGAAAGCAGCCCACGAAGCACATGACGAGGTTCATGGGCGTCAGCGCGACCACGAATCCCTGCATCAATCCACTGAAAATATCCATTGCGGTGTCTCGTTATTTTTGAAAAAGCGTCCCGGCGGGCAGCTGCAGATCAAGCCCCCAGGAGAAAAGCGCGTAAAAGCCCACCGCGCCGCCAATGGCGTAGGCGAGGGCTTCAAGCTGCGAGCGCCGGAACATGATGGCAATGATGAACCAGGTCAGCAGCCCGAAAGCAAGCATGAAGCCGATCAGCTTGAGGACGGCCACGCACACGGCCAGCGCGAGCCAGCAGGTCATGGCACGGCGCAGCTCGCCCCACTCGAACGGCTTGTGCTTGGCTTGGGGGTCGCCCTTGAGCACCGTTCCAGCGACCAGAAAAAGCGACAGCACCACCATGATGCCGCCGTACCAGCGCGGGAAAAAGCCCGCGCCGGGGCCGTCCTCGGCCATGTAATTCCAGCCCCAGGCCTGGTTCATGATGTAAAAGCCCAGACCCGCCAATGCCAGGCCGGCCCAGAAATCACCCTTTCGGATGAATGCGTTCATGCTTGTCTCCTGTCCTGTCATCTGTCTTCTGTTTTCCAACCGCCTGCCCTCTGCAGGCGGTGGTTTAGCTGCGTGCGCGTTCAGGCGTCATTCGGCTGAACCGCGAGTTGCGCATAGCGGCCGATTTCCACCAGCTCGGCCACCGTGCCGCCCGGATCGCGGAACTTGACGGGAATGACGCCGGGATCGCTGATCACCTCGCAACCCAGCGCCTGGATGTCGCGGGTCGATTTCTCCAGGTCCTCGACTTCCACCGCGAAATGGTGGATGCACGGGCCCTCGCCGGCGGCGGTGGATTCGGCGGACGTGGTGCCCTCGTCGTACTTGATGAGGGTGAAGTCGATTTCACCGTCGGTCATGTGGCGCGAGGTGTGGTCGCGCGTCTTTTTCGTCTCGGTGTCCCGGAAATCGAACAGCTTCTTGTAGAAATCGCCCACCATCTGGACATCGTCCACCTTCAGGGAGATGTGGGTGATGCGGTTGATCTTATGGCCGGCGCTGTCGGTCTTGTAGCGGCCGATCTCGACCAGCTCGGCAATGGTGCCGCCGGGCGCCCGGAACTTGACCGGGATGACGCCCGGCTCGCTCACCACCACGCAACCATTGGCCTTGATCTCTTGCGTCGATTTCTCGATGTCCTCCACCTCGATGCCGAAGTGGTGAATGCACGGGCCTTCGCCGGACGCGGTGGACTCGGCCGAGGTGGCGTCATCGTCATAGGTCAGCAGGGTGAAGTCGATTTCACCGTCGGTCATGTGGCGCGAGGTGTGGTCACGCGTCTTTTTCGTCTCGGCATCCTGAAAGTTGAACATTCGCTGGTAAAAGTCACCCGTTTTCTGGATGTCGTCCACTTTCAACGACAGATGTACTATGCGGCTCATGCGTGCTCCTAAAGGGCGGTAAGGCGCGAAAACACCTTTTCCGAATTTGTATACCCAACCGGGCTCCTGCGCATCAGGAAAAGTCCGGTACTTGTCGTTCTTCAAGGCCGCACACCGCAGGAAGCGCGGTTTACAACGGCCTCCAAGAACAACACCGGGCAATCATGACGAAACTTGAGCGGCCTGTAAAATGCAATGTTTCTTATGATTGATGCAACAGACACATGAATTTCGACCTGCCCGATTTGCGCGCATTCGTTGCCGTGGCCAAGCTCGGCAGCTTTCGCGCCGCCGCTGTCGAGCTGCATCTGTCGCAGCCGGCGCTGTCCAGGCGCATTGAAAAGCTCGAACTGGCGCTGGGGGTGCGGCTGTTTCACCGAACCACCCGCAAGGTGGACATGACGACGGTGGGGCGCGAGTTCTCGCACCGGGCCAACGACCTGCTCAACAGCCTGGAGCAGTCGCTCATGGGCATACGCGATGTGGCGGCGCACGTCAGCGGCGAAGTCACCATTGCCTGCATACCCTCGGCGGTGCGCTATTTCCTGCCCGGCATCCTCAAGGCCTTTCACCTGCGCTATCCGCGCATCTTGATCCGCGTCATCGACCAGGGCGCCAACGAAGTGCTGACCACCATCCTGCGCAACGAGGCGGATTTCGGGCTTAACTACATCGGCACGCAGGAGCCCGAACTGGAGTTCGCGCCGATTTTGAAGGAGGCTTTCGTCGTCGCCTGCACCGCCGAGCACCCGCTGGCCCGCAAGAAAAAGGTGACCTGGGCAGATTTGACCGCCCACGAATACATGTCGGTGACGAAGGACAGCGGCAACCGTTTTTTGCTGGACCTGGCGCTGACCGACAAGCCGACGCATTCGCGCTGGTATTGCGAGGCGCAGCACGTCTCCACCCTGGTCAGCCTGGTGGAAGCCGGGCTGGGGGTGGCGGCGGTGCCGCGCCTGGCCATGCCGCCGGACGGGCATGCAACGCTGGTCAGCGTGCCGCTGGTCGATCCGGTCATCAGCCGCACGGTCGGCCTGATTCGCCGGCGGGGACGCTCCCTGTCGCCGGCGGCGCAGGAACTCTACGACCAGATGCTGGCCCTGTCGAACAAGGCCAAGAAGCCAAAACCGGTGCGCTGACGCCAGGGCGGCTTCGCCCTGGCTGGCAACAACGAGGCCGGGCAGCCTTGTCGCTCCTTAATTCATAGCTGCCAGCGCAGGCGCCGCCTGCGTTGGAGCCTGTTTTGATCAAAAATTTTGTAATTTCCCTGGTTTCCCCGGGATTTCTCCTTCCCCCAGCGGGGGCTACCGCATGCACACATTTTTCCGGGCAGGGTCCTTCTTGGCTCCTTCCCCCGCTGGGGGAAGCGGCTGTTGCCCGTCAAGCTGATGTTGCGCCGGCGGCGCGCCAGCTGTTCGCAAGGCTTCAGCCCATCCCGGCGCCGACACGCCGCCAACAGACAGGGAACGCGTCAAGGGGACACGAAAAGCTCAGAACTCTTCGCGCGGGAAGACCGGAGGAATGGGCTCGGCGGCGTTGATCTCGGGGCCCATGGCCGCCTCGATCTGCTCCATCGCCGTCAGCCAGGTCGACAGGCGCAAGGCCACGTTCTCCAGGTCCTCCTCGGGCAGCGTCAGGCCCTGCATCTGGCTGATGATTTTGATTTGCTCGGTGCTGACTTGCATTTTTCTCTCTCCTGTTTTCTGCCGGGCTACTGGCCGGTCGCCAAGGTTTTTTGCAGGTCCGGATGGCTTTGGTGCCATCCGGTCGCCTGCTGATACGCATGTCCCACCTGGAACACCGTGCTTTCACCGAAAGGTCGGCCGGCGATTTGCAATGCGAGTGGCAGGCCATCGCTGGAAAACCCGTTGGGCACCGACATTGCCGGCACATTGGACAGGCTGAAGGGATAGTGCGCGATGCGTCTGCGGATCAGCTTGGGAATGACGTCGCCGGAGTCGGTGAGGTTTTCCCGCGCGGCCTCGATCAGCCGGGGCGGCGTGACATTGGTGGGCGTCAGCAGCGCGTCGTAGCGCCGCAGCGCATCGAGGACCTGGCCACGCACCACGGTGCGCGCGCGCATGGCGCGGTGGTAGACCGATGCCGGAATCAGTGCCGATGCGGCCAGCCGCGTGCGCGTTCCCACGTCGAAGCGGTCATAGCGGTCGCGCAGGTAATTCGCCAGAAACCACGAGGCCACATCGGCATCGGTGGTCAGCATTTGCAGTGGCACGGCCCATTTGGCCAGCGGAAGCGAGATTTCTTCGATGGTGGCGCCCTGGTCTTTCAGCACCGCCACCGACGCTTCAAAAGCTGCCTGCACCTCGGGGTCCACCCCGTCGCCGTAGGCGATCTCGCGGACCACGGCCAGTTTCATGCCGCGCAAATCTCCGTGGAGCGCTTCGGTGAAGCGTGGCACCGGTCGCGGGCTGGACAGCACGTCCCGGGGATCGTGACCGGACACCGCTTCCATGATGGCGGCAATGTCTTCGACCGAGCGGGCCAGCGGGCCAAAGGTGTCGCTGCTGTAGCCCGCCATGACGCCGCCATGGCGGCTGATGCGGCCAAAGGTCGGGCGCAGGCCGACCACGCCGTTGCAGGACGCCGGCCCCCGGACCGAGCCGCCGGTGTCCTCGCCAATTGAAAAACTGCATTGCCCAGCCGCCGCCGCAATGCCCGAGCCCGTGGACGAGCTGGAGGCGTCGTAGGCCGGGTTCCAGGGATTGCGGGGCTGACCATACGGAAAGTCGATGGTGCCGCCCTTGCCCCATTCGTGCTGGTTCTGCTTGCCCAGCAGGATGGCCCCGGCTTGCGTCAGCCGGCTGATGATGGTCGCATCATGGGGCGCCACCATTTCGTGCGCATCCAGCACGCGGGTGCCCAGCGTGGTGGGAAAACCCAGTGCATGCATCTGGTCCTTGACGCCGTAAGGCAAGCCATGCAGGGGGCCGCGATAGCGACCCGCCATGATTTCGGCTTCCGCTTCACGGGCCTTTTCCAGCGCCCGCTCCCCCTCGACGGTGATCCAGGCCTTCAGGATGGGCTCGTAGCGCTCGATCCGCGCCAGGCTGGCGCTGACCAGCTCGACAGGAGAAATCTCGCGGGTCTTGATCAGGTGGGCCTGTTGAATGCAGGTCAGGTAGCTCAAATCGGTAGAGGTCATGTTGTTCAGCTTAAAAGTGTCGATCGTGCTTTTCGCAAGGCCCTTTCCTCATTTCGCCAGACCCAGTTCAACCAGGATATTTTTGGTTTGTTCGTAGTCCTTTTTCAGGTAGGCCGCGGTCTCGCTGGCGTTCTTGTATTCCATGTCCCAGGCATTGGCCTGGGTGTATTTCTTCCAGTCTTCATGCTGCAGCGTTTTTTGCACGATGGCTTCCCAGCCGGCCACCTGGGCCGGTGGCAGGTCCTTGGGGCCGATCAGCACGGTCCAGCCCTCCATCACCACATTGCCGCCCTGCTCGCTGCAAGTGGGCACATCGGGAATGGTGCTCGACCGCTTGGGCGTGGTGATGCACAGGATGCGCATGGTGCCGGCCTTGTAATGGGGAATCGAGTTGTTCAGCAGCTGCGACATGGCGCTGATATGGCCCCCCAGCAGGTTGGTGGAGGACTCCGCCCCGCCGCCGAACACCAGCAGCTTGAGCTTCTTGGGGTCAATGCCTGCCGACTTGGCCAGCAAGGCGATTGCGAAATGATTGGTGCCGCCCAGCGTGCTGCCCACCGAGATGCTGAGCGAGGTCGGGTCTTTCTTGAGTTGATCCATGAACTGCTTCAAGTCCTTGTAGGGCGAGTCGGCACGCACCGTGATGGCGACCGGCTCGCTGCCCAGGTAGGACAGGGGCGTGATGGACGACAAGGAGATCGGGCTGCGCCCGGTGATGTGGTTGGTGACCAGGCCGGCCTGGGCGATACCGACAAAGTGAGGGTCGTTCTTCTGGCTCACAAAGTTGTAGGCAATGGCACCGCCACCGCCCACCTTGTTGGTGACCACCCCCTCGACCAGTTTGGTTTCGGTCCAGATTTTCTGGATCACGCGCGCCGTCTTGTCGTTTCCGCCACCCGCGGCAGAGCCGACCACGATCTCCACAGACTTTTCAGGCTTCCACTGCGCCTGCGCCTGCGCGCCGCCCGAGGCCAGCAGCCAGGCGGTGCAGCCAAGGCCGGCAGCAACACGATAGGTTCGAGAAACTAAAACTTTCGGCATGACAAACTCCTGGATGTAAAAGCCCCGTTAAGGGAAGGCACTGGAAGCACTGAAAACACTGGAAAGCACTGGCAAGTGAAGTGAACTGAAAGGACGAAACGGTCCGCGTTCATGCGGCCTCGGCCTGCACCACCTGGTTCCTGAATCTGCGCAGCCGGCCCTTGACGAAGGTCATGCTGATGACCGCCAGCGTCAGCACCGCCAGCACCATCGTGAGGCCGCTGTTGAAGAAGATCGAAGGGCTTCCGCCGGAAATCGTCATGGACTGGCGGAAAGACTGCTCCATGATTCCGCCAAGCACCAACGCCAGCACCAGGGGCGCCAGTGGAATATCGACCTTGCGGAACACATACCCCAGCACGCCGAACAGCAGGCACAGATAAAGCTCGATGGTGCTGCCGTTGACGGCATAAATGCCGATGGTGGCGAACACCAGCACCAGCGGCAGCAAGATGCCCGTCGGAATGTACAGAAGCCGGACAAAAAGGCCGATCAGCGGCAGGTTCAGCAGCAGCAGCATGACGTTCCCGACATACATGCTGTTGACCAGTCCCCACACCAGGTCGGGACGGCTCTGGAACAGCAGCGGCCCCGGCTGGATGCCGTACATGACGAAGGCGCCCAGCAGCACGGCCGTGCTTCCCGACCCCGGAACGCCCAGGGTCAGCAGGGGCACCATCGCGCCGGCAGTGGCGGCGTTGTTGGCTGTCTCCGGGCCGGCGACGCCTTCGATGGCGCCATGCCCGAACTCCTGCGGATGCTTAGAGACGTTTTTCTCGATCGCATACGACATGATGGTGGCGATGGTGGCGCCCGCGCCCGGCAGCAGCCCGACCAGAAAGCCGATGGTGCCGCCGCGCATGATGGGCTTGATGGACCTGCGCCATTCCTCGCGGGTGAGCATCAGCTTGCCCTTGAGGCGAAGAATCTCGCTGCGCTTGTGGAAATGCTCTTCTATGGCGCTGAACACCTCGCCCATGGCGAAAAGACCCACCACCACGATCACAAAGCCTATGCCGTCCTGCAACTCGGGAACCCCCATCGCAAAGCGCAGCTGCCCGCTTTGCAGGTCGGTGCCAACGGTGGCGATTGCCAGCCCGATCATCATGGCCAGCATGCCCTTGGCCGGCGATTTCCCGGTCAGCGACGACACGGCGGTGAGGGAAAGCAGCATCAGCATGAAATACTCGGGCGGGCCGAACTTCAGGGCGATGCGCGTGAGCGGCACGGCCATCAGCGTCAGCACCACCACGCCGATGGTTCCGCCGATGAAGGAGCCCCAGGCCGAGACCGCCAGCGCGGCGCCCGCGCGGCCCTTCTTGGCCATCTGATAGCCATCGATCGCCGTCATCACCGAGGACGATTCGCCCGGCGTATTGATCAGGATGGAGGTGGCCGAGCCGCCATACTGGGCGCCATAGTAGACGCCGGCCATCATGATGAGCGCAGAGGTCGGCTCCAGCCCGTACGACATGGGAATCAGCAGCGCGATGCCCGCCGAGGGGCCGATGCCCGGCAGCACGCCGATCACCGTCCCCATCAGCACCCCGGCAAACGTATACCAGAGGTTGATGGGCTGCAGGCTGACGTCGAAGCCGTTGAGAATATGAACGATGGATTCCATGGCGTGCTTTCTTTTTTTTCTGCTTTTGGCTGCTAGATTCCCAACAGGCCCTTGGCGAGCGACACGCCAAGCACCTTGCTGAACAGCACATACGTTGCGGCCGTGAACAAGACGACGGTGAGCCCGTTTGCAACCCACTTGCCACGGTTCAGGTAGGCCATCAGGCCCAGCAGGAAAATGGGCGTGGCCAGCAGGAAGCCCAGGCGCTCGAACACGGCGAAGTAAACGGCAACCCATGCCACGACAGCGGCAATGATGGGCAGGTGGCTGTGGTTTTCCGCCGGCTGCTCAAGGGGCTCCAGTGGCGCAGGCGCTGCCGCTTTTTTGGCCTGCAGCATTTCCAGAAACAGCCAGGCCGCCGACATCAGCAGCCCCGCGCCGATCAGGTAGGGGAAGACACGCGGGCCGAGCGGATCGCCGATTTCAAGCGACGGGATTTGGCCGGTGCCATAAAAATAGGCGGCGGCCAGGAGAACGGTGCAAACAAGAATGATCCGATTGGCAAACAAGTCAGTGCTCCCGGTGTATGCGTTGCATGAAAATACTTCGATGACTTATTAACTATACGCATTCAGCGGGCTGCGTATATTGCAAAGTTATTAAAGATTGATGCGGCAGGCACATGAATCGGGGGCAGACCCGCCAGCAGCGGGATGAATCCAGCAGGAACCGTCGTTGAAACCGTCAGCGGGAGGGCTTGGGCCAGCGGTTTTCGGCAGGGGCGCAGGGGCAGAGCGCTTTTCCTCGCACCGTCCCAGCGGCCCTACCCAGGCGCCGCGCGGCGGCTCAGTCCGGCTCGGACGCCATGCGCTGGCCGATCGCCTGCCAGAGCAGGCGCTGGGCCTGCGGCCCGGATCGGCTCCAGCCCGATATTTCCTTCAGGGTGCGATAGCAGCCTTCGCACAGGCCGCTGTCGGCATTGATGCGGCACACGGAAATGCAGGGGGAAGGCACCTTGTCGCCCGACGCGCCGACGGTCGAGGCCAGCGACGCGACCTGGTCTTTCGATTGCTGGCGGGCTTTTCTTTCCTCGTCCGGGTGCAATGAGACATCGGCCACCCGGGCCCCGGTCTGCGCTTGAACGTCCTGCGGCGATGCCTGGCGCACCGATTGCGCCTGCCCGTCCGCCAGCCATAGCGCATTGAAACGGAACAGGCTGGCATCCATCAACGTGACCGCCACCGCGCCCTGGCCGGCTGGCGACACCGCTGCGCCCAGGGGCCCGGCGGTGTTTTTCACAAAGTCGGCATTGGCGCGCACAAGGCGCCCGCCAGCGGCACACACCAGGGCTTCGATTTTCCTTTCGTCCAGCCGCCGGTCGCCGGACGTGAGGACCAGCACGGCCGCCGCATCCGGTTTGCGGCGAAACATGACGCATTGCACGATCTGCCCGGTCTGCACGCCCAGGCTGCTTGCCGCCTGCCGGGGCGTCTGGACCGCCGGCCCGAGCACGACCGCCGGCTGCGCTTGCAGGCCGCTCATCCAGCGCTCCCCAAGGCGGGTGGCAAGGGCGCCGCCGCATCTGAAGGGCCCTGATGGGACGACTGGCCTTGTGCGCCAACTGAAAAAGGGGCCAACGGTGTACTCCTGAAATGCATGGGGCGAAAAAGCTTGTCCGGGGGCTCCGAGTATCCGGGTTTCAGCGCAACCCTGTGCGACAGCCGTCGATTCAGGCCTTGCGGGCGCAGGGTCAGCTGCCATGGTGCAGGCGGTCCGCATGCAGCGGTTATCGACATCACAACGGCTCCGTGGATTCAGTGAGCCCGCTTTTGTAACCGCCGCAAATCGACAGGGATTCGCTGAAAATCCGCCTACCCCTTCGATCTCTCGATAAGATGCTGTCATCGCCGGCCAATATCAGATGATGATGCAGCACCTTTCGCCTTGCCCCCGCCCGACGCAGCGCCGGGCCCTGCTGCGCCAGGCCGCCGCGCTGGCTGTCCTGCCATGGTGGGCCAACGTTCAGGCCCAGCCCGGCATTCCTGCCCCTTCACCCGCCACGACCATGCCACCCACTTTTCTTCTTGCCCGGCCCATTCCGTCCAGCGGCGAAGCCCTGCCGGTGATCGGCTGCGGCACCTATGTCGGCTTTGATGCGGCGCCCGGCGACGCCGCTTATGCCCAGTTGCCGGGCGTGCTGCAAGCGCTGTTTGCCGCCGGGGGCTCGGTGCTGGACAGCTCGCCGATGTACGGCCGCGCCGAAACCACCACCGGCGAGCTGCTGCGGGCGGCGGGCAGCCGCGCCAAGGCCTTCATTGCGACCAAGGTCTGGACCCGCGGCCGCAACGAAGGCCTGGCGCAGATCGAGCAGTCGTTCGCCCGGCTCGCCACCGACCGCATCGACCTGCTGCAGGTGCACAACCTGGTGGACTGGCGCACGCAGCTGGCCACGCTGCGCCGCCTGAAGGAAGCCGGCCGGGTGCGCTATGTCGGCATCACCCACTACACCGCCTCGGCGTATGACGAGGTGCAGGCCGTGCTGCGCGCCGAAAAACTCGATTTCCTGCAGATCAACTATGCGCTCGACGACCGGGCCGCGGCCGAGCGCGTGCTGCCGCTGGCCCAGGAGCGCGGCGTGGCGGTGCTGGTCAACCAGCCTTTTGGCGGCGGCGGTCTGCTGCGGCGCCTGTCGGGCAAGCCGGTGCCCGGCTGGGCGGGCGAGATCGGCTGCGCCAGCTGGGCGCAGGTGCTGCTGAAATTCGTGCTGAGCCACCCGGCCGTGACCTGCGCGATCCCCGGAACGCGCCGGCCCGAGCACATGCAGGACAACCTCGCGGCGGGCAGCGGCCCGGTGCCCGATGCGGCGTTCTGGCGCCGGCACCTGGCGTCGGTGGACGTGTAAAACCAGCTGGCTGCCGTGGTGCAGCAGCCCCTTTTGCAACCTGTTCGCTATTAAATATATAGCGCGTTGCTCATGCCACACCTGCGCAAAAACCATTTTTTTCTTGAATTTGATGTGTCCGGGGCTTTCAAGCCTCCAGGGATGGGATGAACGGCGGCCAGGCGTTGTTTGTAAAAGCCTGAGCCAGCCCGCAGCGCGACGCATCAGGGCGCAGGGCTGCGGCCGCTGCATCCGCCCGGGCAGACAACCAAAGCGCGGCGGCCCGGGCGGCACCTTGGCCGATTGACAGGCCGGTTTTTGCACCAGAGGATTTAAAGCACCTGCCACTTTTTCACCAACTTTTACCCGCCACCATGCCCAACACCCTTTCCACCTCCCCCAATCCCTATGCCGCCGTTGTCGTTTTGACCGGTGCCTCCAGCGGCATCGGCCGCGCCACCGCACTGGCCTTTGCCCGCGAGGGCGCCCGCCTGGTGCTGGCGGCGCGCGGCCGCGAGGCGCTTGAGAAGGTCGCCGCCGAATGCGAGCTGCTGGACGCCCAGGCGCTGGTCGTGCCGACCGACGTGACCGACGCCGACGCCGTGCGCGCGCTGGCCGACGCGGCCCTCAAGCGCTTTGGCCACATCGACGTGTGGATCAACAACGTCGGCACCGGGGCGGTGGGCACCTTCGACACCACGCCGATCGAGGCGCACCAGCGGGTGATCGACTGCAACCTGATGGGCCACATCAACGGGGCGCATGCGGTGCTGCCGCATTTTCGCCAGCGCGGACGCGGCACGCTGATCAACATGATCTCGGTCGGCGGCTGGGCCGTGGCGCCTTACGCGGCGGCCTACACGGCCAGCAAGTTCGGGCTGCGGGGCTTTTCCGAAGCGCTGCGGGCCGAGCTGGCCAGCCTGCCCGCCGTGCATGTGTGCGAGGTGTACCCGACCTTCGTGGACACGCCGGGCCTGGCGCACGGGGCCAACTACACCGGCCGGCGCCTGCGCCCCTCGCCGCCCATGCTGGACCCGCGCCGCGTCGCGGCCAGCCTGGTGTCGCTCAGCAAGAAGCCCCGGCCGCTCACGGCCATCGGCAGCGTGGCCCTGCCGGGACGGCTGGCCCATGCCATCGCGCCCAACCTCACCAACCGCATTGCCGTCAAGCTCACCAGCCTGGCCCTCAGGCACGCCGACCATGTGCCGGTGACCAACGGCAACCTTTTTGAACCGTCCAGGGGGCACCTGATCGATGGCGGCTACCGCACGCTGGCGGTGCGCGCGCTGCCGGTGGCGGCCGTGGCGCTGGTGGGCACGGTCGGGCTGGGCCTGCTGTGGGCGGCGCATGCGCGCCGCAAGAGCCACCGCGCGCCGGCTGCCCGCCGCTAGTGGCCCGCTTGGCCCGCTTGGCCCGGTCTTCATCCATTTTTTTCGACTGACAGGATAAACACACCATGCATTCCACCACCCTGGGTTACGCCGCGCAGGCAGCGCACACTCCCCTGGCCCCCTACCGTTTCGAGCGGCGCGAGCCGGGGCCGCACGATGTCCAGATCGAGATCCAGTACTGCGGCGTCTGCCATTCGGACCTGCACACGGCGCGCGACGAATGGCACAACACGGTGTATCCGGCGGTGCCGGGCCATGAAATCATCGGCCGCGTGACCGCCGTGGGCGCGCATGTCAGCAAGTTCAGCATCGGGCAGACGGTCGGCGTGGGCTGCATGGTCGATTCGTGCCAGGCTTGCCCGAGCTGCGATGAGGGGCTGGAGCAGTACTGCGAGAACGGCTTTACCGGCACCTACAACAGCGAAGAAAAGGAAACCGGCGGCATCACCTACGGCGGCTATTCCAGCCAGATCGTGGTGAACGAGAACTTCGTGCTGCGGGTGCCCGACAGCCTGGACCCCGCCGCAGCCGCGCCGCTGCTGTGCGCGGGCATCACCACCTATTCGCCGCTGCGCCACTGGAAGGTCGGCAAGGGCCAGAAGGTCGGCATCGTGGGCCTGGGCGGGCTCGGCCACATGGGGGTGAAGATCGCCCATGCGATGGGCGCCGAGGTGGTGCTGTTCACCACCTCGCCCGACAAGGTGGACGATGCGCTGCGGCTGGGCGCCGACGAGGTGGTGATTTCCAGGGACGAGGCGCAGATGGCGCCGCACGTCGGCACGTTCGACTTCATCCTCAACACGGTGGCCGCGCCGCACAACCTGGACATGTTTCTCATCCTGCTCAAGCGCGAAGGCACGATGACGCTGGTGGGCGCGCCGGCCACGCCGCATCCTTCGCCGGAGGTGTTCAACCTGATCATGAAGCGGCGCCACCTGGCCGGCTCGCTGATCGGCGGCATCGAGGAGACGCAGGAGATGCTGGACTTCTGCGCCGCGCACGGCATCACCTCCGACATCGAGATGATCAACATCCAGGACATCAACGCGGCCTATGAACGCATGCTCAAGAGCGACGTCAAATACCGCTTTGTCATCGACATGGCGTCGCTCAAGGCATAGGCAAGCCGGCCGCACCTGGCTCGCCCGCTCCCCTGCCCACTCCTTCCCTCAACGGCTACCGTATGCGCACATTTTTTCAGGGCATGGTGCTTCTTGGCTCTTTCCCCCGCTGGGGGGAGGCTGGGATGGGGGCCAGCGGTGGTTGAACGCCAGCGGCCAGCTTTTACAGGCTGGTCTGGGCTATGTTCAGCGCCAGGGCCAGGCGGCAGATGCGGATTCGGGGAGGCCCCCATCCCCGCCTTCCCCCAGCGGGGAAGGAGAAATACCAGGGAAATGCCGCAATTTCTGATCAAAACGGGCTCTAGCGCAGGCGGCGCCTGCGCAAGCAGCTATGAATTGAGGAGCGGCCAGACCGCCCGGCTGCGCTGCTGCCAGCCAGGGCAAAGCCGCTCTGGCACGGCAAACGAAGCCGGCAGCGTCATCGCTTGATCTGGAAAGGAATCACTCCTCCGCCTCGCGCAGCAGCCGCATGCCGACCAGGGTGTAGCGGGTGTCAGGCGAATTCCAGTTGCGGTAGCTGCAGCGCGCATACAGCGACCAGCTGTGCCAGGAGCCGCCGCGCCGCACACGCACGTTGGCGGTGCGCGGCCCGGGCGGATCGATGGACGGCGACTGCGCATAGTAGTGCTCGTCATGCCAGTCGGCCGTCCATTCCCAGGCGTTGCCCAGCATGTCGTGCAGGCCGAATGCGTTGGGCGTGAAGCTGCCGACCGGCGCGGTGAAGGCGTGGCCGTCGGAGCCGGGCAGGGCATACGCCTGCCAGTCGGGCCAGTGCGGCGCGGCCTGCGCGTCGAAGGTGTTGGCTGTTTGCGCCAGCGCCTGCGCGCTGTTGCCGCCGGGGTAGCGGGTGGTGGAACCGGCGCGGCAGGCGTATTCCCATTCGGCCTCGGTGGGGAGGCGGTAGGTTTTGCCTTCCTGCCGGCTCAGCCACCGGCTCATGGCCACGGCATCGTTCCAGGTCACGTTGAGCACCGGATGGCTGTCGTCCTGCGCAAACCCCACATCGCGCCAGGAGTAGCGCGGGCTGCGGCCCTCGAAAGCGTCGCCACGCGGCGATGCCATCCGATCGTAGGCCGGGTTGTAGCCATAGCCGCCGGTGCCGTCGGCAATGGACTCCGGCACATGGCCCGAGGCTTCGATGAATCTGCGGAACTGCCCGACCGTGACCTCGTGCTGGCCCAGGAAAAACGGCCGGGTGATGCGCACCCGGTGCACCGGCGCCTCGTCGGCCAGCTCCGCAAAGCGCCGGGGCTCATAGGGCGGCGGATAGTCCCGCGCCAGGGCGTCCGGTGTTTCGTCGCTGCCCATCAGGAACTCGCCGGCCGGCACCCGCACGAATGTCATGCCCAGCGAGTTTTCGATGACCTGCGGCGCCGGCCGCTTCTGCAGGGACGCGCAGGCCGGCAGCAGGAGCGCGGCGGCGAAAGAAAAAACCAGGGTGTTGTGATTCATGGTGCGGCAATGAAAAGGTCGGGGTCAGCGCACTCTACCCGCTCGCCGGCCCGCTGCGAGCGTGGCCCGCCGTTATGCGCCGGTCTGGTGTCCAATCACGCCATGCATTCGCTGCTTTTCTCCCTTTATTTCCCGCGTCGGCCGGCTGCCGCATGAGCCCGCTCGAACAGCTGCGCGCCGGCGCCCTGGCCGGCAGCCGGCGCTTCGGATTGGCTGCCGGGCTCACGGCCTTTCCGCCCGAGATTTTCGAGCTGGCCGACACGCTGGAAGTGCTTGACCTGTCGGGCAATGCGCTGGCCACCCTGCCCGATGACCTGCCCCGGCTGCACAAGCTGCGCGTTATTTTTTGCTCCCGCAACCAGTTCACCGAATTGCCCGGCGTGCTGGGCCAATGCCGGCAACTGGACATGGTGGGCTTCAGGGCCAACCGGATTCGCCGGGTGCCGGACGCCGCCTTGCCGCCAGCGCTGCGCGCGCTGGTGCTGACCGACAACCAGCTGACCGAGCTGCCGCCCGGCATCGGGCGCTGCGCCGGCCTGCAAAAGCTCATGCTGGCGGGCAACCGGCTGCGCGGCCTGCCCCCGGAACTGGCTGCCTGCACCCGGCTGGAACTGCTGCGCATCGCGGCCAACCGCCTGACCGCGCTGCCCGGCTGGCTGCTGGCCTTGCCGCGCCTGTCGTGGCTGGCCTTTGCCGGCAACCCGATGACCGAAAGCGCCGAAACCGCCGCACAGGCGGCCGCCCTGCCGCTGGCCCGCATCGACTGGGGCAGCCTGGCACTGCGCCAGCAGCTGGGCGAAGGCGCCTCCGGCGTCATCCACCAGGCCGACTGGCAGCACAGCGGCGCGGCGGCGCCGGAGGCGGTGGCGGTGAAGCTGTTCAAGGGCGCGCTGACCAGCGACGGCCTGCCGCAAAGCGAAATGGCCGCCTGCCTGCGAGCGGGCGCCCATCCGAACCTGATCGCGGTGCATGGGCGGCTCGCTGGCCACCCGGCTGGCGCCGCCGGCCTGGTGATGGCGCTGGTGGGGCCGCACTTTCGCACCCTGGCGGCCCCGCCCAGCCTGGCGTCCTGTACCCGCGACGTTTACGAAGCCGGCACGGCGTTCACGCTGGAGGCGGCCATTCGCCTGGCGTTGGGCGTGGCGTCGGCGGCGCGGCAGCTGCATGCGCGCGGCATCTTGCATGGCGACCTGTATGCCCACAATATCCTGCACGGCGATGACGGCCAGGCGCTGCTGGGCGACTTGGGGGCCGCCTCGCTTTTTGATCCCGGCAACGCGCCGCTGGCCATGGCGCTGCAGCGCATCGAAGTGCGGGCCTTTGCCTGCCTGCTGGGCGAACTGCTGGCGCGCTGCGGCCCGCCGGCCGGCTTGGCATGCCGGCAGGGAACGCGGGCCACGCTGGCTGAACTGCAGGCCAGCTGCGGCCAGGCGCATCCCGCCGCCCGGCCGCTGTTCCATGAAATAGAGGCGCGGCTGATGCGCTGCGCGCAAGAAAGCTGAAGCCATGACGCCAACGCCGCGCCACGACCGTCAGAAAAAGCCGCAATAGACACCAAGCCAGGGCTGCGGCCAGCGAGCTGAAAACGGTTTGGCCATAAAAAAACGCAGGTGGAATCCACCTGCGTTTGGCACCATAAAGCCGGGGCGGTTACTTCTGCGGAACAACGATCACGGTGTCGCCCGTCTTGCCGGTGTCGCCGGTGGCGCCCGTTGCGCCGGTGGCACCGGTATAGCCAGTTGAGCCGGTTGAGCCCGTCGCGCCAGTTGAACCAGTAGAGCCAGTTGAACCCGTAGCGCCGGTGGCACCCGTGTCGCCGGTGGCGCCGGCAGGGCCGGGAACGGCAACCGTCGAACCGGTGGAGCCAGTCGAACCGGTGGAGCCGGTCGAACCCGTGGCGCCGGTGGCACCGGTGGCGCCGGCAGGACCTGGCACCACCACGACCGGCGCAGGGGATGCGGCAGGCGTTGCCACGGTGGTTTTTTCGCAAGCGGCCAGGCCGAGCGTCGCAAGCAGCACTGCCAGCAAGATTGAATGTTTCATGGAGAACCTTTGAGATGTGGGGGACAAGCGCACTTGACTTGAATTGACCGTGTGCGCAAACAGATTAATTTGTTGCAACAGATTGAAACACCTGGAAACAAATTACGTACTGAATTTAGCACCCAGTCTTTTTCGCTGTTGTAGGGCTTTGCCTTCTCATGGTGTCGCTTTTAAACGGTTGCAAGCGGGAAAAACCGGGCTGTAGGTGTTGGCTGACGAGCAGTCCCAGCAAGTTCTTGCAACAAGAATTTTCCAGGCGTCCACGATGAGAAGTTCATCCCGGCGAACCAACCCACTATGAATCCCTTCAAACCCAGCCCCACGGCGCAGTCCCCTGCGGACGGCACGGTGAACGAAACGTTCGTCATTCCTGTCATCAGGGAGGAAGCGCAGGTGCACCTGCAACGTGAACAGACCGGTACGGTGCGGGTGCGCAAGGTGGTCCATGAGAGCACCGAGCCGGTCAGCGCCCAGGGCTACCGCGAAGTCATCGAGACGACGCGGGTGCCCGTCAACCAGGTGGTGCAGGCGGTCGAGGCACCCCGGGAACTGGGCGAGGTGCTGGTGATTCCCGTGTACGAGGAACGGCTGGTCAAGCAACTCGTGCTGGTGGAGGAAATTCATGTGACGCGCCGCCGTGAAGCGTTCGAGCACATTGCAGCCACTTCCCTGCGCCGCGAGGAAGTGGTTGTGGAGCGCCTGGACCCGGCCACCCAGCAATGGGTTCCCGACGCGGCCTGAATGCCGGAGTTTTCGTCAGTTCGTGCCATTTCTAATTTCTAACTTCAAGGAGCCACGCCATGCAAACAGTAGTAGGGGTTTTTGATTCATACGATGAAGCGCAAAGCGCCCGGGAATCACTTTTGGATGCCGGATTCGACGACAGCGCGGTACGTCTTCAGTCCAATACTGCGGGACAGCAGAGTGGCGATTCCATCACGACCAATGGCCGGGTCATCACTGACAGCCGCAGCCGGGGCGACGACGACGAAGGTTTCATGGCGAGCATTGGCCGCTTCTTCAGCGACCTGTTCGGCGACGACGACAACGAGCATGCCGGCCACTACTCCGAAGCCGTGCGCCGGGGCAGCACGGTCCTGGCGGTCACCGTGGCGGACGAAAGCCGGGTGGAAGCGGCCCGCGCGGCGCTGGCCGCCGCCGGCGCGGTCGACATCGACAAGCGGACCGAAAGCTGGCGCCAGGAAGGCTACTCGGGCTTTGACCCGGCCTCCCGGCCCTACCAGGACGATGAAATCCAGGCCGAGCGCACCCGTTACCAGACCGACATGGCGCGGCCTGGCATGGCGCAGGCGAACCTGAGCCAGACTGCCAATGACAATGGCACGGTGCTGCCGGTGGTGCGCGAGGAACTCGAAGTCGGCAAGCGCGAGGTCGACCTGGGCGCCGTGCGGGTGTTCTCCAGAACCGAAACGCAGCCGGTCCAGGAACAGGTCCAATTGCGCGAGCAGCATGCCGAGATCGAGCGCCGGCCGGTCGACCGTCCCGCGACCGAGGCCGACCTCAAGGCGTTTGAAGGCGGCTCCATCGAAGTGCGGGAAATGGCCGAGCGG
Source organism: Polaromonas sp. (assembly GCA_028292745.1). Taxonomy (GTDB): domain Bacteria; phylum Pseudomonadota; class Gammaproteobacteria; order Burkholderiales; family Burkholderiaceae_C; genus Polaromonas. Next base: position 27,166 of record JAQGLT010000104.1, read on the forward strand.
GCCGTGGTGAGCAAGACCGCCCGGGTGGTGGAAGAGGTGGTGGTCGGCACCGAGGCAACGACCCGGACCGAGACCGTTTCCGACCAGGTTCGCAACACCGTGGTCGATGTGGAAAAAGACCCTGCCGGCCAGAATGCCAATAACCTGCGCGGCACGACGGACATGCCCGGTTCTGCGACGGCGACCAGCATGGGGGCGGACATGGGCAGCCTGACCGGCCAGTCCGCACCCGATTACCGCAGCCACTACCAGAGCAATTTTTCCACCTTCGGAGGCAGCTACGAGGACTACGAGCCCGCCTACCGCTACGGCTCCACGCTGCGCTCCGACCCACGCTACGCGAACCGCTCCTGGGAGGACGTGGAAGCCGATGCCCAGCGCGACTGGTCCAGCCGCAATTCAGGCGACACCTGGGAAAAAACCAAGGCGGCCGTCAGGCATGGCTGGGAATCCATGACCGGCCGGCGTTAAGCAGGCTGCGCCAACGGCGCCCCGGCGCGGTATTGCCTCCTATGAGGCAGAGCAAGAGGGCAAGTCGGCGGCAAACGCAGGCCTGCTTGACGAAAGGGCTGGGACGTGCCTGTTTTTTCAAACAGCCACCGAACAGCCCGCTATTCCTTTCACCGTTGTTCGTCATGGGCAGTCCGGGATGTTTTATTGAAAGAACTTGGCGATCCTTATTGCTCCTGAATTTATAGCTGCTTGCGCAGTCGGTGTCTGCGCTACAGCCTGTTTTGATCATAAATTACATCATTTTCCAGGCTTTCCTCGGGTTTCTCCTTCCCCGCTGGGGAAGGTTGGGATGGGGGCCAGCGGGGGTCGAACGCCCGCCGCCGGCTTTCTCCTGCTGGCCCGAGTTCTGCCGGACGCCTGGAGGGGCCGGGTTCGGATTCGGGGAGGCCCCCATCCCTGCCTTCCCCCAGCGGGGAAAGGAGTAAGGCGGAGGCACGGGCGAGTCAGGTGTGTGCGGTTACCGGTCAGGGTGGTTCCGCGCTAGAAGCCTAGTTGATGCCCAAACCAGCAGCCGGGCCTGATGCGCCGGTCTGGCTGGGGTGCCAACACGCTCCGACCGCACGGTGGGCCGCTGCCGCGGGCCGGCAGGAGGTCGCGCAGCGCAACGCCCATCGCAAAACACATCGATCGGTCCAGCCCTCGGCAGCGCGCCCGCACTTGAAAGCCGCGCCCCTCAGCCGCACCTGCCCATTTTGAAAGCGCAGCCATGACGACTCCTGTTTCAATGCCCCTTTCAGCCCGCGCGGACGATGCGGTCCTGCAGATCAAGCCGCTGGGTTTTCCGTGGGAAACCCTCGATCCGTTCCTGTTCTGCGTCTACCACGACGACGCCTATCCCCGTGCCAATGCCCAGAAGGGACCGGCGGCTTCGCTGGCGGGGCGCGACATCGGCCAGGACTTCAGCCGCAAGGACGGCTGGAGCATGTACCACGGCAGCACCGTGCCGGGCTTTCCGGCGCATCCGCACCGCGGTTTTGAAACCGTGACCATCGTGCGCAAGGGGTTGATCGACCATTCAGATTCGCTGGGCGCCGCGGCGCGGTTCGGCCAGGGCGACGTGCAGTGGCTCACGGCCGGGCAGGGCGTGGTGCATGCCGAAATGTTTCCGCTGCTGGACACGGCCGGGCCGAATCCGCTGGAGCTGTTCCAGATCTGGCTGAACCTGCCGGCGCGCGCCAAGATGGCGGCGCCCCACTTCACCATGCTCTGGTCGCACGAGATTCCCCGGCTGGCGCTGGCCGACAGCGAAGGCCGCAGCACCGAAGTGGCGGTCATCGCCGGCCGCTATGGCGACGACCTGGCCGAAGCGGCTCAGCCGCTGCCTCCGCCGCCCGATTCCTGGGCCGCGCAGCCGCAGGCGGACGTGGCCATCTGGACCATCCGCATGGCGCCCGGTGCGCGCTGGACGCTGCCTGCCGCCAGCGGCCCGGACACGCAGCGCCAGCTCTATTTTTTCAAGGGCGGGTCGGTCACGCTGGCCGGGCAGACGGTCAGCCAGCCCAGCGCCATCAGGCTGCGCGCCGACGCTGCCGTGGCGCTGGTCAACGGCAGCGAAGCGTCTGAATTCTTGCTGCTGCAGGGCCGGCCGATTGGCGAGCCCGTGGTGCAGTACGGCCCCTTTGTGATGAACACGCAGGCCGAGATCGGGCAGACGCTGGCCGACTACCAGCACACCGGTTTTGGCGGCTGGCCCTGGCCCGACAGTGCGCCGGTGCATGGAGACGATGCGGCGCGGTTCGCGCGCCATCCGGGCGGCGCGGAGGAACGCCCCCCGCAAGACCCGGGCAGTGTGGCCGGCCCCAGCGGTCAGCCGGGCGCTGCAGGTGCAGCCGTTGATGCCTTTCCTGCCGCCTGAAGCGGCGGGCTGGCCGTGGCGTAGCGCCGGGCGATGGCTTGCAGCTGCGGCACCAGGCACTGCAGCGGCGCCTCGACGCGGGCCACCAGTTTCAGTCCGACCAGCAGCTCGGCAAGCCGTTCGCCGATCCACAGCGTCTCGGCGGCGGCCACCAGGGGTTCGGTGGCGCGCGGCACGGCAAAGGTCAGCCCCGCATGCACGTCCGCAAGGTCAGGGCGGGCAGGCAGGCTGCACAGATGCTGGCCAATGCCGCCCAGCACACGCATCAGCTGCATGGCGGCCTGCAGGGCGGCGGCGGGCCGCGCCTGGTGGCGCTCGCCGCCAGGCCCGCCCCAGGCCTGCGCCAGCAGCCGCAGCGTCAGCGCATACACCGCATTGCCCAGGTCGAGCACCGCCGCCGCCGCAGGCGCTGTCACATGCACGCCGCTTGCCGGATCGGCCGGCTTGCGCATGAGGGGATTGCGGGCGGCCGGCCAGGCAGGCGCGGCGGCATTGCCGCGCGCCTGCAGCTCGGCCAGTTCGTCGCGGATTTGCATGAAACGCGCAAAGTGCGATTCCTCGGCAGCACAGCCGCCCTCGCCCTGGGTCACGATGGTGTCCAGCGCGGCCAGCGCATCGTCCAGCTGGGCAATGGTCGCCATGCCCGGCAAATCCAGCTTGTCGGGGCCCACCTGCATCGAAGGATCGCCGCAGAAAAGGCTTTCCCCTGCCGCGTTCGCCAGGTCGATGAAGCAGGCGCGCAAATGCGCATAGAACTCGCCAATGGTCGCGTAGTCCATGGCGCTGGGCATGAGCGAGGCACCGGGACGGTCGCCGCGCTGGTAATTTTCGCGCCGCCTGGCAAAGCTCTGGCCATCGGGCAGGTCGCTGCCCTCGGGGCGTTCCAGATAAATGAAATGGTCGAGCGTGTCCAGGCTGAAGGGCGCCAGCTCGACCACGATGTCGGCCGGGTGGTAAAGAGGCGCCACCGGCAGGTTAGGCCGGTTGAAATGAGGCCGCACCCCAATGGCCACCGACAGGTTGGCGATCAGGGCCAGGTGGGTCATTTCCTCCATCGCCACCTGCATGATGGAGGCGCGCCATTTCTCGACGCGCCTGGCATCGGCCGCCGCCACCCCGCCCTGGTCCGGGGTTTTCAGGCTGAAGGCGGCGTACAGGTAGCAGCACAGCAGGTTGTGTTCCAGCTCGGCCGCTTCGGCCAGCAAATGCGCCAGCTGTTCTCGCGAACTGAGCCGTAGCGGTGCCGCTTCAGCGGCCTTTTCCATCGTGTCAGGTGGCATGGTGTTCCAGGGCTGCTGGTGGTTGTGTGTTGTGTGAAGAAGTGTTGCGATGCGGGAAGGCCGGCGTTGCAACGCAACGGCTGAGGCACTTAGCTGACATTACCGTGCCACCGCTTCGGGCAGCATCGGACGCTGGCGCGCAAAAGCGTCGGCGGTCGGCACGCGAACTGCGGCCGCACGCCCACAAGCGGGGAAAGTGTGAACTATTCACGAAGGTTGTGCTTGTCCTACGTTGCCATACGCCATGGGACGGCAGGAGCCGCCGGCAAGCAATGTTCCCATGATGTCAAGTAGTTACCCATGCCGAGTAACGCACTGGAGTGTCAAATGAACAGGCCATCCCCATGAGCACATTAGTCACTTATCTTGTAGAAGACAACACCATCATTCTGGACCACCTGATCGACACGCTGACGGAACTGGCCGACGTGAACGTCACGGCGCACGCAGCCACCCAGGATGAGGCGACGCAGTGGCTCGACAGCCACAATGGCGCATGGCATCTGGCCATCGTGGACCTGTTTTTAAAGCAGGGCAGCGGTCTGGGCATCTTGGCAGAGTGCCGTCATCGCAAGCCCTACCAGAAGATGGTGGTGCTGACCAACTACGCAACACCGCAAATCCGGCTGCGGGCCGCCGCGCTGGGCGCCGATGCGGTGTTCGACAAATCAACCGAACTCGACGGCTTGATGGACTATTGCGTTCAGCAGGTCAACTGCCTCAACCACCAGGACGCGCACGGCGGGCAGAGGGATGGCGCCACATGCGGCGGGGGCGCATCGGGCCACTAGCCGCCATGCGGTCAGAGTGGCCCTGCCCTATTTTCAAATAGCGGCTTCAATTGTTGGCAGGCCGGTTGAACGTCGGTCTACTGAGTGCATTCCACCTCAATAGGTAGCTAATTGATGCAACCAATGTTAGTAACCGTGTCTGAGACTTGTCGATCCAGGACAAGCATTAAATAATAAGCCTCCAAAGGATTATGTTCATGCCTCTTCATCTCCTACACCAGATTTCCAAAGTTACGCTACCCATCACCATTACCGACCCCCAAGAGATCAGTACCTTGAGAAAGCTGCGAAGCGTGCATCAACTGGCGGTGCTGTTGCCCTCGCCTTGCGCGAAAAAGCCGTTTGCGCGCGTCCTGGCCATCACCCGCGAGGGCCGTGAAGCGCTGAGCCGATTTGACGCCTCGCCCCGATGAGGTGTTTTGCCGTTGCATGGCAGTGAACATTTGCCCTGCATTGGCAAAGCCCCGCATCGCCCGCAGACCAGGCGTCTGCTGTCCAGGGAGCAATTTATAGGTAACCTTATTTCCGTTTCTATTTCAATAAGAGATCAGGCGTGAAGCGGCCGGCAGTGCTGCGGCACGGCAAAGCAAAGCAACGACCTGTTGGACTGAAATGGAATTGGAATAACACCTGCTTTGAAAGGCGCCCTAATTACTGAGACACCCGGGTAGCCCCATGGCATCAGGTGAATTCTCGAAAATGCAGCCGCTTTGACTGCGGCGTCACGCTTGCCCATCGCTTTGCGCCATGGGCGCACGCACCCTGTTTGCGGAGCGGTTCAGCTGAGCCGCTGGCATTCCCCCCCATGAGCGGCCCACGGCTTCTGACCACGTCAGTCCTCGCGCCGCTCGAAATCCGCTTGGAAATTGATGATTGACACAGACAACAGCGCCTTGCGCGCTGCCAAACCCGAGGCGCTGAAATCGCTCCAGGTCCTTCGCGCCATCGCCGCGGTGAGCGTGGTTTATTACCACATCGGCGCACTCCCCAGTTTCGGCTCCTTCGGCGTCGATATTTTCTTCGTGCTCAGCGGCTTCGTCATCGCGATGGTGCTGGCCAAGGGGCAAAGCCCGTCCGTGTTTGCCGCCAGCCGATTGATTCGCGTCGTGCCGCTCTACTGGCTGCTGACCAGCTGCTTGTTCCTGATCGCGCTGCTGGCGCCAGAGCTGCTGAATTCGACGACAGCGAATTTGTACAACTATGCCAAGTCCCTGTTCTTCATTCCGTATTTCAAGGAAAACGGCACCTTGCGCCCCTTGCTCGCGGTCGGCTGGACGTTGAACTATGAAATGTTCTTCTACCTCTGCATCTGGCTGTCTATCCTGCTGACCAGGCGTTACTACCTGCAGCTCAGCGCGCTGCTGGTGCTGGCGGCCTACGGCCTTTGGGGCCAGAACACGCAAGACCCGGAAATCAGCGTCTTTTTGCGCAATACCCAGTTGCTGGAATTCTTGTTGGGAATCCTGGTTTTCAAGCTTTACACCGCCCGCTGGCCAGCGGCCTTGCGGCGCCTGCCCGTGCCCCTGGCGGCGGCGCTGGGGGGTGTTTGCTACCTCTTCATGGCAGCGGCCGAGGCCACGGCCCTTCAGCTGAACGGGCTGCTGATCTATGGCCTTCCCTCGGCCCTGCTGCTGCTGGCCCTGCTGAGCCTGGAGGGGTATTTTTCCAGATCCTCCAGCCCCGCTGTCCGCTGCTGGACGGGCATGGGAGACGCGAGCTATGCGACCTACCTCAGCCATTTTTATGTGGTCGAACTCATCCGAAAAATCGCTTTCCAGCGGTTTCACCTGATCAACCCCTATACCCCGCTGGGGGTTGCCCTGGTCCTGGCGGCCTCGCTGCTGCTGGGGTATGCGCTCTACAGGTTCATCGACCGCCCGCTGTTGCGTTTTCTCAAGGCACGCCTGATGCACCGCCGGGCAACACCCGGCGCAGGGGAAAATGCCGGTCTTGTCGCGGCCCATTTAAAGGCGCTCCCACCGGAAGCGCATCCCAAGCCGGCACGGCCTCCACGGCCGGCCCCCCAAGGGTGAGCAGTTTTTTTCCTGTCGCGCTTGCCGCCGAGCTCATCGCCACACAAAATGCGCTTTTCCCTCGAAGGAGCGCCCTTTGGATCTCGCTTACCCGCGCCCGCAGCTGCAGCGCACCCAATGGACCACGCTGAACGGCAACTGGCGATTTCGCTATGACGATGCCCAGGCGCTGACCACACCGCAGGACATCGACCACTGGCCGCTGGCCATCCGGGTGCCTTTTCCGCCCGAGTCCAAGGCCAGCGGCATTGGCGACCGGGGCTTTCACAAAACCTGCTGGTACGAGCGCGACTTTGAGCTGCAGCCCGGAAGCGACCGCGTGATCCTGCGCTTCGGCGCGGTCGACTATTCGGCCAAGGTCTGGGTCAACGGCCATCTGGCGGTGACCCACGAAGGGGGCCACACCCCGTTCGCGGCCGACATCACCCACCTGCTCAGCCCATCGGGCAAGCAGACCGTGACGGTGCGCGCCGAAGACGATCCGGCCGACCTGACCAAGCCGCGCGGCAAGCAGGACTGGCAGCTGGAGCCGCATGCGATCTGGTATCCGCGCACCACCGGCATCTGGCAGACCGTCTGGCTGGAGCGGGTGGGGCGCACCTATATCGACAAGCTGCGCTGGACGCCCAAGGTCGAGGGTTACGCGCTGGAGCTGTATGTCCGCGTCGGCGGCGACCCGATGGACAACTTGCTGCTCGAAGTCACGCTGCGCCTGGGCGAGCGTTTGCTGGCCTGCGACCGCTACCAGATCGTGGACGGCGAGGTGGACCGTTCCATCGCGCTGTCGGACCCCGGCATCGACGACTTTCGCAACGAGCTGCTGTGGAGCCCGGAGCGCCCGACGCTGCTGGACGCCACCCTCCGGCTGCTGCGCGGCGGCGAGGTGATTGACGAATTCACCTCGTACACGGCCCTGCGCTCGGTCAACATCCTGCGCGAGCGCTTCATGCTCAACGGCCGGCCCTACACCCTGCGCATGGTGCTCGACCAGGGCTACTGGCCCGACACGCTGCTGGCCGCGCCCAGCGACTTGGCGCTCAAGCGCGATGTCGAGCTGGCAAAGGCCATGGGCTTCAACGGCGTGCGCAAGCACCAGAAAATCGAGGACCCGCGCTACCTGTACTGGGCCGACAGGCTCGGGCTGCTGGTCTGGGAAGAAATGCCGTCGGCCTACCGCTTCACCCGCACCGCCATCAAGCGCACGGTGCGCGAATGGGGCGAGGTGATCGAGCGCGACTACAGCCACCCCTGCATCATTGTCTGGGTGCCGTTCAATGAATCCTGGGGCGTGCCCGAGCTGACGTCGCAGGGCAGCCAGCGCCATGCGGTCCAAGCGCTTTACCACCTGACCAAAACCCTGGACGCGACCCGGCCGGTGATCGGCAACGACGGCTGGGAATCAGGCGCGACCGACATCATCGGCATTCACGACTATGACAACAACATGGAGCACATCCGCCAGCGCTACGGCGCCGAAATCCAGCCGGCCGAGCTGGTGGACCGGCGCCGGCCGGGCGGGCGGGTGCTGACGCTGGACGGCTTTCCGCACCGGGGCCAGCCGATCATGCTGACCGAGTTCGGCGGCATCGCCTTCCAGAAAAAGTCCAAGGCCGAGCCGGGCGTGAAAAAGATCTGGGGCTATTCGGACGCGATGACCCAGGAACAGTTCGCCAAGCTCTACGAGGAGCTGCTGCACACGGTCATCCACACCGCGCTCTTCAGCGGCTTTTGCTACACCCAGTTCGCCGACACCTTCCAGGAGGCCAACGGACTGCTCAACGCCGACCGCACGCCGAAGATTCCGCTGGCGCGCATCGCGGCGGCGACCAGCAAATCGCGCACCTGGATTCCGGGGGGCGTGTGATGATGCACAGCCTGCTGCTCACCAAACCCGACGGACGCCATCTCACGCTGTATTCGCGGCAACCCATCGACCCCACGCTGGCCGCGCCCAGCCCGTTTGCCGAGCCGCTCAATGCCAGCGCCCACCTGCGCTGGCATCCGTTGCGCGGCGAGTGGGTCACCTATGCCGCCTACCGCCAGGGGCGCACCTTTTTGCCGCCGCCCGAGTACAACCCGCTGGCCGTCACCACCGACCCGGCGCATCCGACCGAAGTGCCGGCCGGCGCCTGGGACGTGGCGGTGTTCGACAACCGCTTTCCCTCGCTGGCCCAGGCGCTGCCCGGCGCCGCCCCGCCGCCGGCGCTGATCGTGCCCACCGCGCCCGCCGACGGGCACTGCGAGGTGGTGGTGTTCACCCAGGACCCCCAGGGCTCGCTGGGCGGGCTGCCCCTGGACCACCTGGACCTGCTGCTGCAGGTGTGGGGGGAGCGCACCCAAAGCGTGGGCGCCCGCCCGGGCATCGACTATGTGCTGCCGTTTGAAAACCGCGGCGCCGAAGTCGGCGTGACGCTGCACCATCCGCACGGCCAGATCTACGCCTACCCGCTGGTGCCGCCGGTGCCCGCCCGCATGCAGGCCGTGGCCGCCGAGCACCTGCGCGCCCAGGGCCGGGGGGTGCTGGAGGCGATGATCGAGAACGAGCGGCGGGACGGCAAGCGCATGATCTACGAGGGGCCCCACGCGGTGGCCTTCGTGCCGGTGTGCGCCCGCTACCCGTACGAGGTCTGGATCGCGCCCATCCTGCCGGTCGAGGGCTTCGCGCAGCTGGGCGATGCCGAGCGGGCCGACCTGGCGCGGGCCTTAAAAACCGTGCTGCTCAAGTACGACGGCCTCTGGGACCGGCCCCTGCCCTACCTGATGGCCTGGTACCAGGCGCCGACCGACGGCCAGCCGCATCCCGAGTCGCACCTGCATGCCCAGCTGTACCCCCCCTTTCGCACGCGCGATCGGCTGAAGTACCTGGCCGGCACCGAGATTGGCGCCGGCTTCTTCGCCATGGATGCGCTGCCCGAGGAAAAAGCGCTGGAACTGCAGCAGGTCAGGGTCAGCCTGTCATGAGCAGCTTTGAAGCGGTCTATGGGGCCGCGCCCGGGGCGGTGGCCCAGGCGCCCGGACGGGTCAACCTGCTGGGCGAGCACACCGACTACAACGACGGCTACGTGCTGCCGATCGCCATCCCCCAGCAGACCCGGGTGGCGATGCGGCGCAGCAGCCAGCCGTCGTTTTCGCTGCACGCGGCCGAGCTGGGGGCGGCGGTGCGCTTCACCTTCGACGAGCCGCCCACCGAGCACTTCGCCAGCTACGTGTTCGGCTGCCTGGCGCTGGCGCGGGCGCACGGCGCGCAGATTGCGCCGCTCGACATCCATGTGGCCTCCAGCGTGCCCATCGGCGTCGGCCTGTCCTCCAGCGCCGCGCTGGAGGTCGCCACCTTGCGCTGCCTGCGCCAGCTGCTCGGGCTGGCGCTGGACGACGTGCAGATCGCCCAGCTAGCGCAGCGGGCGGAAATCGAGTACGCCGGCGTGCGCTGCGGCATCATGGACCAGATGGCCTCTAGCCTGGCCGACACGACCCGCGCCCTGCTGCTGGACACCCGCACGCTGGCGCGGCGCTTCGTTCCCCTGCCGCCCGGCAGCGCCGTGCTGGTGCTCGACTCGGGCATTGCGCGGTCGCTGGCCACCAGCGGCTACAACGAGCGCCGCGCCGAATGCGAGCAGGCCGCGCGGCTGCTGGGCGTGGCGTCGCTGCGCGACGTGGCCGATGCGGCGCAGCTCCAGGCGTTGCCCGAGCGCCTGCTGCGCCGGGCGCGCCATGTGGTGACTGAAAACGCCCGCGTGCTGGCAGCGGTCGATTGCACGGCGGCCGCCGCCTTCGGTGAACTCATGAACGCCTCGCACGCCAGCCTGCGCGACGACTACGAAGTCTCCACGCCGGGGCTGGACACACTGGTGGCGCTGCTTCAGGCGCAGCCCGGGGTTTTTGGCGCCCGCCTGACCGGCGCCGGCTTTGGCGGCGCCTGCGTGGCCCTGTGCCAGGCCGGCGCGCTGCCAGAGGTGGCGCGCGCCGTGCTGGCCGCCTACCGGGAAGCCGGGCAGTCGGGCCGCCAGCTGGTGCCGCCGGTTCACTGAAATACCGCCCGGCAAATGACCGGGCGGCCCCGTTGCCCTGCGGCGCCCGGCCTGCGGGGTGTGCCGGGGCCGCCTGAACACCGCCTTCGCTCGACTACAGTGCGGCGATGCACACCACGCTTTTCACCCCACGGCGGCAGGTTTTGATGGGGCTGCTTGCCGCTGCCCTGGCGCTGCCCGCCGGCGCGCAGCAACCGGCGGCGCCCCGCCTCCAGCCCGACAGCGGCCTCTGGGCCAGCGGCGCGGGTTTTGACTTCGACCTGGGCCGGAAAAAGCGCCAGCAGACCCGCCAGTCGGTCAGCGGTATCGCCTGCAGCCTCGATGTCCGCCAGCAGCGCATCTGCCTGGTGGTGTTTGACGAAGGCACCCAGGCGCGCTACGCCTTCGTGGGCGACAACGCACTGCGCCCCGATGCCGAGCCGGTGCTGCTGCGTGCCGCCGCCGGCGAGCTGGACGCCGAAGGCGCGGCCACCGACGGGCATTACTTCTACGTCGCCGGCTCGCACGCCGCCAAACGCAATGACTGCGCCAGCAACCCCGACAGCCGCCATGTGCTTCGCTTCCGGCGCGACCCGGCCACCGGCCGCGCCCTGCGCCACCCCACGGGCGGCGCGCTGGCGGACTATGCTGACAGCGGCAGGCTCTGGGCGCTGATGCAGGCACAGCCCGGCCTGGCGCCCCATGTGGGCGAGCGCAAATGCCTGGGCTCCAGTCCACCGGACCAGGCGCCCGCGTTGGCCGGCCAGCAGGGCGTGAACATCGAAGGGCTGGCGGTGCGGGAGGGGCGGCTCTACTTCGGCTTTCGCGGCCCGGCTGCCGGCGGCGCGGCGCCGGTGCTGGCGGTCGATGCCGAGGCTTTGTTCGGCGCCGAAGCGGCGCGCAACCCGAAGGCGACGCTGACCTGGCTGGCGCTGGGCCCGAACCGGGGCATTCGCGACATGGTTGCCGTCAAGACCGGCTTTTTGCTGCTGGCGGGGCCGGACGACAGCCCCGCCAGCCAGGACGCGGGCTGGGTGGTGGCCTGGTGGGACGGGCAGCCCACCGAGGGCCGCGTGGCGCAGTCCAAAATCCTGGCCACGCTGGACCTGGGCGGCGTCCAATTGGACCCGTGCGACAAGGCGCTCAAACCCGAGGCCATGGCGGTGCTGGAGGAAACGCCGGCGGCCTACCGGCTTCTGCTGCTGTCGGATGGCATGTGCGACGGCGGGCCGCTGGTCTTGACGCTGAAGCGCTGAAAATCACGTTCTTCAGGTAACCCGGTTGCCCTAGAAAAGAGCCGTCAACGCATGCAGGCATTGCGCCAAAGGCCTTTTTTCAATTTTTGGGGTTACCCCGTGGCGGGCGTCCAGAGCGCATTGATTTAGTGTTTGTCCGTAAATAATACTGACCGCAAGCGGCGCTTTTCTGAAGGCGGTGATGGCAGCGGCCAAGCGGTTGAGGGCCACAGAGGTGGGGTGAAGCTTTTCATAGCGGACCCAAAGTTTGCGAAAACGGCTGAACCAGCGATGTGCGACCTCAACAATCCAACGTCGGGCGTGCTTGCAGCACCGGCCAGCTTCTTTTCCATGCTGGTGAGTTTGAAAACCGCAGCGGCCTCTTTGTCGCATTGCTTTGGAAATGAGACCTTGGCCGCGCCAGCGCGGCTTATTCTCCGCTGCGCTTTCCGCGCAGGTCGCGCCCTGAGCAAAGACCGTTGCTGTCAGGGGAAAATTCGCAAGGCCCGCCCGCGCAACCGCGGGCTGGCAATATTCAATGGGCATGCTTCATGCCACAGCTGTACCCATCGATCCGCGCGCGTTTAGGTCCCCGCCAATGCGACCAGGCCGCGCAATGCCAACAGGTAAGAGTGGGGACCAAGACCCTGGATCGTCCCCTTTACTGCTGGTGAAATGATGGAATGGGCGCGCCAGGCTTCGCGCGCGGCGATATTGGACATGTGCACCTCCAGCACAGGAAACGGCATGGCCTTGATCGCATCGTGCAGCGGCACGCCATGCTGAGTCAGGCCGGCCGGATTGACCATAGCGCCCTGGGCCGAATCGATGTGTGCATGCAAGAAGTCCACAAGAACGCCCTCATGGTTAGATTGCACGGTTTCCAGCGTCACGCCCAGCTCGGCAGCAAGGGCGGCGAGCTGGCTGTTGATTTCAACCAAGGTCGTAGTGCCGTAGATGTGGGGCTCACGCCGCCCGAACAGGTTGAGGTTGGGGCCATGCAGAACAAGGATTTTCATGGAAATGTTCGTTGTCAAGTATCGATCGGGAGAGCGCCTTTTACTTGCGCGCTTTTGCAAGTTCCGTGTTGTAGAGCTTGACCATTGCAGGGTCGTAAGCGGCAGAAAATTTTTCTGTCGTAGCCTTGGCGATCTGGCGCATCCGGGCCAGTTCAGCCGGTGCGACTTCATTGAACTGCATCCCTTTGGCCTGCAAGTCGCCAACTGACTTCTGCGCAGCGGCGCGGCTGACCTGGCGCTGGTAGCTGCGCGCTTCATCGGCCGCTTCGTGCATGATTTTTTGTTCGGTAGGCGAGAGTCGGTCCCAGAACCGCTTGCTCACCAACACGATGTTGGCAGCATAGACATGGTTGGTCGCACTCAGGTATTTCTGCACCTCAAACAGCTTGTTTGACAAAATGACGGCATAGGGGTTCTCCTGCCCATCGACAGCCTTGGCTTCCAGCGCGCCATACAGTTCGGCAAAAGGCATGGGCACCGGGTTGGCCTTGAAGGCTTTGAAAGTGTCCAGGAACACTGGATTGGGGATCACCCGAATCTTGAGGCCATCGAGATCTTCCGCTTTCGTGATGGGCCGCCTGCTGTTGGTGACATTTCGAAATCCCAGGTCCCAGTAACCCAGCGACACCAAGCCCTTTTCAGGAAGCTTGGCCAAAAGCGCCTGGCCAAACGGGCCGTCAAGCATCTGATCGGCTTGCGCGAACGTGCTGACCGCGAACGGAAAGTCGATCAGGCCGAACTCCTTGACAATCCCTGCGAGCGATGTGGTTGCCGGCGCTGTCATCTCCTGAATCCCCCCCTGGAGGGCCGACTGCTGCTGCATGTCGCTACCCAGCTGAGAAGCCGGAAATTCCTGCACCTTGAGCTTGCCGCCGCTTTTGGCAGCGAGCAGTTCGGCAAAGCGCTTGACCCCAAAGCTGACCGCGTGGTCGGCATTGTTCAGGTGGCCGAACTTGATGGTGCGCTCCTGGATGTTCTGGGCGCTTGCGGCAGAGGCCGCCATTAGGCCGACGAACAAGTACGCAACTGTGCCTTTGGAAAGGATTGAACCCATTGTGTCTCCTTGATGCAGTTTTGAAAAATGGATGTGCCACCATTTAAGTCAACCAAGTATAGCGATTAAAGTGGAAACTGTTTCCACTTTTGAAAGACATTCCAAATGTTTACAATGACCGCAACGTGAAATAGACACCATGAGCAGCACCCTGGAGCGAACCTTTGCCATCCTTGAATATTTGTCCGGCTTACCGGACGGCGCGACCCTGATTGCAATCGCCGATGATCTTCAGGTGCCGCGCAGCGCCTGTCATCGGTTGCTCGCCGAGATGGTCCGCTGTGGTTACCTGCGCCAGCTCAGGAGCTATGGCGACTACGCCCTGACGACCAAGCTCGCCGCGCTTGGCTTGAGTTACCTGAGCAAATCGGGCATCGTGGATATTGCGCAGCCCCTGATCGACGGCGTAGCGCATGCCTCTGGCGAACTCGTACGCTTGGCCATTGTCGATGGAGAACGGCTGACCTTTGTGGCCAAGGCGCAAGGCGCGCGGTTCGGGTTGCGCTATGACCCGGACATGGGGCTGGACGTCAGGCTGTCATGTAGCGCCGGCGGACATGCCTGGCTGATGACGCTGTCGCACGAGCGTGTGGCCGAAATCGTCATGAAACAAGGATTTGGCACACCTCAGAACTTCGGACCCAAGGCCCCCACCACGCTCAAAGCCTTGATGAAGCTGCTGCAAGCTGACCGCAAGCGGGGCTTTAGCATCATCAGTGAAATGTACTCGCCGGGAATGAGTGCCATGGCCGCACCCGTCCAGCGAGCCGGCGAAGCGGCTATTGGGGTCATCACGATTGCCGGCCCCCTGATACGCCTGACGGAGCAGCGCATGCTCGAACTCGCGCCCAGATTGCTGGCCGCGGCCGCTGAACTGGCAATGACCAGTTCGACGTCTGCGCTTTTTTCGCGAAACCCGCAGGCCTAGGTCTGTAATTCATTCGAATGAACCTTAACCATGGCTAACCAGCACCGCATGCTGCGCTTAGCGTTCTAGGAGTAAATCATGCAAAGGACCGCTTTAGTGGTTGGCGCCAGCGGCATCGGCGGCGGCAGCGTCGCACGTGAACTGCTCGCCAAGGGATGGCTTGTCTACGGACTGGCACGTCGCCCGACAATGGAAGTGCCTGGCCTGCGCCCGGTCGCGGCTGACTTGCTCGATCCGGCCAGCCTCGCAAGGGCGTTGGCTGACGTGGCGCCGACACACGCATTTATCACGACCTGGATGCGCCAGGCAACGGAAGCCCGAAACATCGAGGTCAACTCAGCGATGGTGCGCCATGTGCTGGCCGCGCTGGCACCGAAAAAAACGCTACGGCATGTGGCGCTGGTCACTGGCTTGAAGCATTACCTGGGCCCTTTCGATGCCTATGCCACCTCCGGCACGCTACCGGAAACGCCACTGCGCGAGACCCAGCCGCGCCTGCCGATCGAGAATTTTTATTACGCGCAGGAAGACGAAGTCTATGCCGCTGCTGCGCGTGACCGTTTTACCTGGAGCATTCACCGCCCCCACACCGTCATTGGCAAGGCGGTCGGCAACGCAATGAACCTGGGCACCACACTGGCCGTCTATGCGGCCATTTGTAAGGAAACCGGACGCCCATTCCAGTTTCCCGGCTCGCAAGCGCAATGGGATGGCCTGTCTGACGTCACGGACGCGCGCATGCTGGCCAAGCAATTGGTCTGGGCGGCCGATACGGATGCCGCGCGCAATGAAGCATTCAACATTGTCAACGGCGACGTATTTCGCTGGAGCTGGCTGTGGGGTCGGCTGGCGCAATGGTTTGACGTCGAGGCAGCCGGGTTCAACGGCACCGCTCAGCCGCTTGAAGGCATCATGGCCCATGACCATGCGCTATGGCGAAAGATAGCGCAGCAGCACGGCCTTGCCGAAGCGGCCCTGGAGCGTCTGGCCTCCCCCTGGCACACCGATCTTGACCTGGGCCGCCCGCTGGAGGTGATGACCGACATGGCTAAAAGCCGCAAGCTGGGGTTTGCGGCTTACCAGGCCACGGAAGAATCGTTTTTTGATCTGTTTGGCCAACTGCGCGCTGAGCGACTGATTCCTTGAATTTGTGATTATTTAAAAAGCGCAACCTGGCCGCAAGCGGCACTTTTCTGAAGGCGATGATGGCAGTGGCCAAGCGGTTGAGGGCCACGGAGGTGGGGTGAAGCTTTTCATAGCGGACCCAAAGTTTGCGAAAACGGCTGAACCAGCGATGCACGACCTCAACCATCTTCTTCATGCAGGAAAGTCTAACTATTTACGGATAAGCACTTAAGCAGCCTGTTGACCGCCCTGAGCGAGGTGATTGAAGGTCAAGGTGTTTTCCTCTAGGCCTGCAAAGCGGCGCGCACCTCGGCTTCATCGAGCACGGCAAACGCCATGTTGTGGCGCGCGGTCAGCGGGCCGCCGCCCGGAACGAGGTGGCCGTCGGCGTCCTGGCCCAGCGCCTTGAACTTCCACACACGGCCAATCTGCTTGAGGTGGCCCACGCAGAGGCCCCGGTGGTCCAGGACACGAACCAGCTGGTCGTTCATGCGGTGCAAGGTCAGTGGGTGCAAGGCGGTCGATCCGGTGGGTGGGGGTGGGGGTGGGCAGGGTGTAAGAGTCAGCACGGAGTTTAGAGCGGCGTCACCCTGACCGGCAGCCGCCGCGCCTGGTTGGGCCTGCGCGCTCCCGAATTCATAGCTGCTTGCGCAGGTGCTGCCTGCGCTGCAGTCAGTTTTGAGCATTAAACAAGCAGGTCACCCACTGACGGGGCAGCGCCTGCCAGGGAATCGCTTCGCGGTTCAGCGCAAGCATCGCGAACACAGCCGCGCAACCAGCGATGCGCTGGATCGGCATGCAGCCGGGGATGCCAGAGCAGCGACACTGTGATCTCCAGGGTGGCAACCGGAAGCGGGAAGCTGTGCATGGCGGCCCGCAGGTTGCCGGTGTGGCGTTCGGGAACGCTGGCGATCAGGTCGGACGCCCGCGCCAGCGCCAGCGCGGTCGAAAAGCCGCCGACGATCGTGACGATCGACCGCGCCAGCCCGAACGGGCGCAGGGCGTCATCCACCAGCCCCTGGTCGAGCCCCTGACGAGAGACATGGATGTGGCGGCCGGCCGCGAAACGGGCAGGCGTGATGTCACCGTGCGCCAGCGGGTGCCCGGCTCGTACGACGCCGATGAAACGGTCCCGAAACAGCGCCTGCGCACGCATCTCCGGGCCGGTCGCCGCGTCCACCACGCCGGTTTCGAGATCGACCGCGCCGCTGCGCAGCGGCGCGCTGCCCTTGTCGGGTTTCTGCACGAAGCGCAGCCGCACGCCGGGCGCCTCCTGGCCGATGCGCGCGATGAGGGCGGGGCCGAAGTTCTCTGCAAAGCCTTCGCTGGTGCGCAGCGTGAAGGTTCGCACCAGCCGGGCGAGATCGGGCTTGCTGGCAGGGCGCAGCACCGCCTGGGTGTCCTGCACCAGCTGGCTGACCCGTTCGCGCAGCTCGACGGCCAGGGGCGTGGGAACAAGGCCGCGCCCGGCCCTCACCAGCAGCGGATCGCCCGTGGTCTCACGCAATCGCGCCAGCGCCCGGCTCATGGCCGACGGGCTCAGCCGCAGGCGCTCGGCCGCGCGCGCCACGCTGCCCTCCTGGAGCAGCACATCCAGGGTGAGCAGCAGGTTGAAATCGGGAGTGGACATGCACCGACCATAGCGCAGGTGGGCCGCGAGGTGGCGTCTGGCGCATGGATACAGTGCGCCTGCCGCGTCTTCCGCCCGGCCAGGCAAGGGGCTACGCTTCAGGCAGCTCCATTTCGGGAGCCGGCACCACGGAGTTGATGTTGAAACCAGTCATTGCAAAACGGGATGCGGCAGTTGCAGGAACGGCCGAACGCGTGCAACGCGCACCATCGGCGCGCGGGGCGCTTGCCAGCCTTGCGCTGGCGATGCTGCTGTCTTCGCTCGGCACCAGCATCGCCAATGTGGGGCTGCCAACGCTGGCACAGGCGCTCGAGGCTTCCTTTCAGGAAGTCCAGTGGGTCGTGCTCGCCTACCTGCTTGCCATCATCACCCTGATCGTCAGCGTCGGGCGGCTGGGCGACCTCACGGGCCGGCGGCGGCTGCTGCTGGCCGGAATGGCCCTGTTCACGGCGGCCTCGATCCTGTGCGGCGCAGCGCCCACGCTGGGGCTGCTGGTGGCCGCCCGGGCGCTGCAGGGCGTTGCAGCCGCCGTCATGATGGCCCTCAGCTTGGCCTTTGTCGGCGAGATCGTTCCCAAGGCGAAGACCGGCAGCGCCATGGGGCTGCTCGCCACCCTGTCCGCGCTGGGCACCGCGCTGGGCCCGTCGCTGGGCGGCCTGCTGATCGCCGGACCGGGCTGGCGCTTTGTCTTTTTTGTCAAGGTGCCGCTGGGCCTGCTGGCCTTTCTTCTGGCCTACCGCTGTTTGCCGGCCGACCGGCCGCGGCCGAAGGCCGACCGGTTGGGTTTCGACGCGGTGGGCACGCTGCTGCTGGCGCTGACGCTTGCCGCCTACGCGCTTGCCATGACGGTGGGGCGCGGCAGTTTCGGTGCGCTCAACCTCGCCCTGCTGCTGGCGTGTGCCGTCGGCGCCGGCCTTTTCGTGTTTGCCGAGATGCGCGCGCCATCGCCCTTGCTCCGGCTGGCGATGTTCCGCGATCCCGTGCTGCGCGCCGGCCTGGCCACGAGCGCGCTGGTCTCGACGGTGATGATGGCGACACTGGTGGTCGGGCCGTTTTATCTGTCCGGTGCGCTCGGGCTCGATGCGGCGCGCGTGGGGCTGGTCCTGTCGGCCGGTCCGTTCGCCGCCGCGCTGGCCGGGGTGCCAGCCGGTCGCCTGGCGGACCATTTTGGCGCCCAGCGCATGACCCTGGTGGGGCTCAGCGCCATCGCGGCGGGCTGTTGCGTCCTCGCCCTGCTGCCAGCGGCGCTTGGCATTCCCGGCTACCTCGCCCCCATTACGGTCGTTACCGTCGGCTATGCGCTGTTCATGACCGCCAACAACACGGCCGTCATGGCCGACCTCCGGGCCGACCAGCGAGGCGTCATTTCCGGCATGCTCAGCCTGTCGCGCAATCTTGGGCTCATCACCGGCGCCAGCGTGATGGGGGCGGTGTTCGCGCTTGCCTCGAAGGCCGGCGACATCGCCACGGCGCGTCCCGAGGCCATCGCCGCCGGCATGCGGATGACGTTTGCTGCCGGGGCGGTGCTGATCGCCGTTGCGCTTGCCCTGGCGGTTGGAAGCCGCGTACGCGCACCGCGCACGCCGCTCGCCGACGAGGCGCCGTGACAAGTGCCGCCCCACTGCGGCCAAGCCCAAGCTTCCGCGAAAAAACCGGTCGCCCGCGCTGCAAAACCCCCTTGAAATCCTGATTTCGGCACCTACTTCTCCTGCGATGGCGGCGCCGGGCGCAAGCTGTCCGGCCGGCCGACCAGAGAATTGTTTCAGTACCGAAAGGAGGTATTCAAATGTTCTTTGCACCTGCAATCCGCCAGGCTTCGGCCGCGTCTTCCTCGCTGGGCGTCGAGAACAATGCTTTCGAACGCTTCATGGGCGATATGTTCGGCGGCCTGCGCGGACCTTGGGACAACATCGAGGAAAACGATCAATCCTGGACCGTGACCCTGGACCTGCCGGGCGTCACCCGTGAGCAGTTGTCGATCACGACCGAGGGAAGGGCCGTGCGCATCGAAACCAGCCCCGAGGCCAGGCGCCAGTTCAAGGGCAGGTATGAGATGCCGCAGGCCATCAATCCCGACGGCTGCGAGGCGAAACTGGAGAACGGGGTGCTCACCCTGCGGCTGGCCAAGGTTGAACAGACAAGCACCAGCCGGCAGATCAGCGTGAGCTGACCGGCCGGCCCCAAGCGCCCTTCGGGGCGCTTGGTTCATGCAGGCGAGCACTTGCGAATCCGCAACCACCGGGTGGCGCTGCCGCACCCCAGTAGCGCCACCCGCCGGGTCATTCGCCCAGAAGGTGCAACGCGATCTCGCGCGCATGGCCATGCAAGCGGTGCTCCCACAGGTAAATTCCCTGCCAGGTGCCCAGCGCGAGCGCGCCGCCGATGACGGGGATGGACAGCTGCGTGGCCGTGAGCGCCGAACGCACATGCGCCGGCATGTCGTCCGGGCCTTCTGCGCGGTGCTGGAACAGGGCGTCGCCGTCGGGCACCAGCCGCGCAAAAAAGCGCTCCAGGTCGCCGCGAACATCCGGGTCGGCATTTTCCTGGATCAGCAGGCTGGCCGAGGTGTGGCGCACAAACAGCGTCAGCAGCCCTTGGCGGATGCCGCTTTGCGCGACGCGCTGGCGAATCTCGTCGGTGACCTCGATCAGCCCGCGCCCCGGCGTCCGGAGCGTCAAGGTGCAAAGATGCTGGTGCAGCATGTGTTTCTCGCAGAGTGCGTCCTGATTATCCGCAGCGCTGCGCAGCCTTGCAGGAGCAGGCCAACGACGAGTGCGGTGCGCCGTCCGCTATGAACCTCATGCAAAACCTGCCATTGCTTCAAAGCCTTGCGGGGCCAGCCTTGCGCCTTCAGCCAAATCCAGAAAGACTCACTTTCACCTTGAAGAAACTGGCTGCCAACAGCAAAGCCGGGCAGCCTTGATGCTCCTGGATTGATAGCTGCTTGCGCAAGCGTTGCCTGCGCTGCAGCCTGTTTTGATCATAAATTACGTCATTTTCCTGGTTTTTCCGGTAGTTCTCCTTCCCCAATGGGAAGAAGTAAAAGCGGATTCAGGTGCGGTAGCCGCCTGAAGAACTACCACAGCTTGTTCAAATATTATTGAACAAATCACCTTATTCGTTAAGCTATACGGCATGCCCCAAACAGCCTCAGCCCTCGAAACCCTGCCACCCGCCGCCACCGCCGCACTGCGAAAACTCGGCGCTGACCTGGCCACTGCCCGCAAGCGGCGCAAGCAATCCCTGCGCGCATGGGCGGTGCGGCTGGACATTTCCGTTCCCACACTCATGAAGATGGAAAAGGGTGACGCGGCGGTGTCCATCGGCGTCTATGCCACGGCGCTCTGGATCATCGGTCGCCATGAAGCCCTGGCCCTCGCGGCTGATCCGAAAGAGGATGTCGCTGCGCTCGAAAACGAGATCAGCGCGGCGGCGCAACGGCATCGCCGCAGCCCTGCAACACCCAAGGACTGATCGGCATGGCGGACAGCTACCTCCCCCAAGACCGCCTGTTCCTCTGGTGGCTGGGCGACGCCACGCAGCCGCGTCCGGTCGGTGAACTCGGCTTGGCAGCCGGTGGCCGGGCCGTGTCCCTGCGCTACGCGCCCGGCTGGCTGCGCTCCGGTTTTGCGCTGAGCGAAGACCTGCCGCTGACTGGCGAGCTGTTCGTGCCGCGTGACAAGGACTGCGCCGCCGGTGCCGTGGACGATGCCCGGCCCAACCGCTGGGGCGAGCGGGTGATTCGCCGGTTCGAGCCCTCGCCGCGTCTTTCGATTCTTGAATTCCTGCTGTTCGCGGGCGATGAGCGCTACGGCGCGCTGGGCGTCAGCTTGCGGGCCGATGCCTACGCACCCTGGCGCAGCGGGCCGATGCCCGCGCTCGGCAGCCTGCTGGAAATGGCCGATGTGGTGCGAAAAGTCCTGGCGAACGAGGCGGTCCCCGAATCGCAACGGCGGCTGGTCATGCCCGGCGCGTCGCTGGGCGGCGCCCGCCCGAAGTCGCTCATCACGATGGAGGGCGAGCCGTGGCTGGTCAAGTTCTCCGAAGGCGAAGAGATCGACACGCCGCTGGTCGAGCACGCCACCATGGCGCTGGCCTGTTCATGCGGTGTTGAAGCGGCCACGACCCAGGCGCTGCCGGTCGGCTCGGGCCATGCCGTGGCCGTGCGCAGGTTCGACCGGGCAGACCCGGCGCGGCTGCATGCTGTGTCGGCGCATGTCGCGCTGCGCGCCGCCGGCGAAGCACTGGGCTATCCGCAACTCGCGCAACTGCTGCGCCGGGTGGCGCCCGCCGACGAGATTCGCAGCCAGCAGGCGCAGCTCTTCCGGCGCATGGTGTTCAACATCCTCATCGACAACACCGACGACCATGAAAAGAACCACGCCCTGCTGCGGCAGGCCGATGGCCACTACCGGCTGTCGCCGGCGTTCGATGTGGTGCCCCGCGCGCAAGGGCTGGGTTACCAGGCCATGGGGGTGGGTGACGATGCAACGGTGTCCACGCTGGCCAATGCGCTGTCGCAGGCGCGGCAGTTCGGGCTGAAGCCGCAGGCGGCTCAGGCCATCGTGCGCGAGGTCGCCATGCGCATGGCCGGCTGGAAGGAGGCGTTCACTGCCCAAGGCGTGCAGGCCAGAGACATCGAGGTGCTGGCGCAGTACATCGACGGCGACAGGTTGCGCCGCCAGCGGGAAGAGTTCACGCCTCGCTAGCCGCAAGGGCGTCCGGCAGACCTGCCGGCGCCAGGGCCGGTTCAATTGAAGCCAAACAGGCCGTTTGCGCAAGCAGGACAAGCGCAAGCAGCTATGCTATTGAGAGCATCAAGACTTTCAGGGAAAACCTTCGGCCAGCGCGCAAGCCTCGACGGCAGCGCCCCAGCCGGGCAGGCCCGGCCGGCGGGTAAAGTGGGGCAACCCAACCACGAGCAACACCATGATCCCCATCAACCTCCACCAGATCGCCCTCGACGCCATGCGGACCAGAGGCCTGCTGCCTGTCTTCGCGCCAGAGGCGCTGCAGGAAGCCGAGGACGCCCACCAGACGCCGCCCGAGCGCGACAGCTACATCCGCGACCTGCGCGAGCTGAGCTGGTTTTCCATCGACAACGACGACACCCGCGACCTGGACCAGCTGAGCGTGGCCGAGCCGCTGGCCCTGGGCGCCACGCGCCTGCGGGTGGCGGTGGCCGATGTCGACGCGAAGGTCGCCCCCGGCAGCGCGGTGGACCGCCATGCGGCGGCCAACACCACGTCGGTGTACACGGCGGCCGGCGTGTTCCCGATGCTGCCCGAGGCGCTGTCCAACGACCTGACCTCGCTGCACGAAGACCAGCAGCGCCTGGCGGTGGTGGTCGAGATGCAGGTCGAGGCCGACGGCACCGTGTCCTCGTCCAGCGTCTACCGGGCGGCGGTGCGCAACCGCGCCAAGCTGACCTACGACGGCGTTTCAAGCTGGCTCGACGGCACGGCGCCGCCCCCGCCGCAGATCGTCCGCGTGCCGGGGCTGGAGGCGCAGGTGCGGCTGCACGACGCGCTGGCCGGCCAGCTGCGCCAGTGGCGGCAGGCGCGCGGCGCGCTCAACGTCAACACGGTGTCGGCCCGCCCGGTGTTCGAGGACGGGCGGCTGGTGGACCTGCGCGCCGACAACAAAAACCGCGCCAAGGACCTGATCGCCGACCTGATGATCGCCACCAATGGCGCCACGGCCCGCTTTCTGGCCGACCGGGGCCTGCCGTCGCTGCGCCGCTTTCTGCAGGCGCCGCGCCGCTGGGACCGCATCGTCGCGCTGGCCGCCAGCCACGGCGCGCAGCTGCCGGCCGCGCCCGATGCGCTGGCGCTCGACCGCTTCCTGAGCGCCCGCCGGCTGGCCGACCCGGCCGAATTCGCCGACCTGTCGCTGGCGGTGGTGAAGATGCTCGGCTCGGGCGAGTACGTCTCGGCGCCCGCGGCGGCGGCCGGCACGGCGGAGCTCGGGCACTTTGGCCTGGCGGTGAACGATTACGCCCATTCCACCGCGCCCAACCGGCGCTTTCCCGACCTGGTGACGCAGCGCCTGCTCAAGGCCGCCATCGCCGGCGACGCGCCGCCCTATTCGGCCGAGCAGCTGGCCGAGATTGCCCGGCACTGCACGCTGCAGGAGGACAACGCCAGCAAGGTCGAGCGCCAGGTGCTCAAGGCCGCCGGCGCCTACCTGCTGCAGGGGCGCATCGGCGAGGTGTTCGACGCGCTGGTCACCGGCGCGGCGGCCAAGGGCACGTTTGTGCGCATCGGCCGCCCGCTGCTCGAAGGCCGGGTGGTGCGGGGCTTTGAAGGGCTGGACGTGGGCGATGCGCTGCGCGTGCGGCTGCTGGCGGTGGACGCGGAAAAAAGCTTCATCGATTTCGAACGCGCCTGACGCGCCGCGCGCCGCCCGTGCCGGGCGAATGTAACGTCCGGTGAGGCGGCCCTTGCAGTGCGCGACGGCGGCGCCATCTGGGCTGGACAAGTCCCGCCGGGACACATCAACGCAAGGAATCCGCCCATGTTCAAACGCCTGACCCTGCTCTGGACCGTGCTGCGCGGCGACGCCCGGCAGTTGTGGTTCGCGCTGCGCCATCCGGACGCGCCCGGGTGGCTGAAGTGGGGCTGCGCCTTCATCGCGCTGTACCTGTTCTCGCCAATCGACCTCATCCCCGACGTGCTGCCGGTGATCGGCATGGTCGACGACCTGGTGCTGGTGCCGCTGGCGATTCGCTGGCTGCTGGGGCGCCTGCCGCCGCATATCGTCCAGGCGGCCAACGGGCGGCGTGCCAAATTCAAGTGACCTGGGCGCCGCCGGCGCCGGCGCCGGCGGCCGTTGCCGGATAAGCGCGAGCTGCTGTGAAAGGAGCGAAACCCCTGCGTCTGGCAGTGCGCCGGCCACCGGTTTTGTTGTCGGCCAGCCATGAAAAAACGCGCCCGAAGGCGCGTTTTGATTTGGGGCAAGCGGCGAATTATTTCGCCACGACCCGCGCCATCTCCAGGCACTTGTTCGAGTAGCCCCATTCGTTGTCGTACCAGGCGACGACCTTGATGAAGGTGCCGTCCAGCGCGATGCTGGCGTCGGCGTCGAAGATCGAGGTGCGGGTGTCGCCGCGGAAGTCGGTGGCGACCACCTTGTCCTCGGTGTAGCCCAGGATGCCTTTCAGGGCGCCTTCGCTCTGGGCCTTCATCTCGGCGCAGATTTCCTTGAGCGTCGCTTCATTGTTCAGCTCGCAGGTCAGGTCGACCACCGACACGTCGGAGGTCGGCACGCGGAACGACATGCCGGTGAGCTTCTTGTTCAGCTCGGGAATCACCACGCCGACGGCCTTGGCCGCGCCGGTGCTCGAGGGAATGATGTTTTCCAGAATGCCCCGGCCGCCGCGCCAGTCCTTGTTGCTCGGGCCATCGACGGTTTTCTGCGTCGCGGTGGCCGCGTGCACGGTGGTCATCAGGCCGCGCTTGATGCCCCATTTGTCGTTCAGCACCTTGGCGATCGGCGCCAGGCAGTTGGTGGTGCAGCTGGCGTTGCTGATGATGGCCTGGCCGGCATACGTGCTGTCGTTCACGCCGAAGACGAACATCGGCGTGTCGTCCTTGCTCGGCGCCGAGAAGATGACCTTCTTCGCGCCGGCCGTCAGGTGCTTCTCGCCGGCGGCCTTGTCCAGGAACAGGCCGGTGGCCTCCAGCACCACGTCGGCGCCGACTTCGTTCCATTTCAGGTTCAGCGGGTCGCGCTCTTGCGTCAGGCGGATGCGCTTGCCGTTGACGATGAGGGTGTTGCCCTCGACCGAAACCTCGCCCTTGAAGCGGCCGTGCACCGAGTCGTACTGCAGCATGTAGGCCAGGTAGTCGGGCTCCAGCAGGTCGTTGATGGCGACGATCTCGATGTCGCTGAAGTTCTGCACGGCGGCGCGCAACACGTTGCGGCCGATGCGGCCGAAGCCGTTGATACCCATCTTGATAGTCATTTGCGTTGCTCCAGTAGTTAAAAATCCGAATCCATCAGCCCCATGGGGAGCCGGCAGGAGCCGGCCCGCCCGTCATTTATTTCTTGCGCAGCACCTTGCGCACGGTTGCGGCCACGTTCTCGGGCGTGAAGCCGAAATGCTGGAACAGCACGCTGGCCGGCGCCGACTCGCCGAAGGTGTCGATGCCGACAACCGCCGCGCAGCCGTATTTCCACCAGCCGTCGGTCACGCCCATTTCCACCGCGATGCGCGGCAGGCCCTCGGGCAGCACCTTCGATTTGTAGGCCGCGTCCTGGCGGTCGAAGGTGGTGGTGCTGGGCATCGACACCACGCGAACAGCAATCTTTTGCGTGGCAAGCAGCTCCTGCGCCTTCAGCGCCAGCTGCACTTCCGAGCCGGTGGCAATGATGACGGCCTGGGCCTTGGTCTTCAGGCCGACTTCCTCCGGCCCGGCCAGCACGTAGGCGCCCTTGCTGATCATGCCCACATCGTTTTTCGGCGCATACGGCAGGTTCTGGCGGCTCAGCAGCAGCGCCGTCGGCCGGGTCTGGTTCTGCAGCGCCACGGCCCAGGCCACTGCCGTCTCGGCGGTGTCGCCCGGACGCCAGACATCGAGGTTGGGAATCAGCCGCAGGCTGGCCGCATGCTCGATCGACTGGTGCGTCGGGCCGTCCTCGCCCAGGCCGATGGAGTCGTGGGTGAACACATGCACCACGCGCAGCTTCATCAGCGCGGCCATGCGGATGGCGTTGCGGCTGTAGTCGCTGA
>JAQGLT010000154.1 GCA_028292745.1 Polaromonas sp.
CCTTCTCGTCCCTTGGCTGGCCCGAGAAAACGAAAGAGCTGGACCTGTTTTTGCCTTCGAGCGTGCTGGTCACCGGCTACGACATTATTTTCTTCTGGGTCGCCCGGATGATCATGATGACCACGCACTTCACCGGCCAGGTGCCGTTCAGGCATGTGTACATCCACGGCCTGGTGAAAGACGCGCAGGGCAAGAAGATGAGCAAGTCCGAAGGCAATGTGCTTGATCCGGTGGACCTGATCGACGGCATCGAGCTGGCCCCGCTGCTGGACAAGCGCTCGCAGGGTTTGCGCAAGCCCGAGACCGCGCCCCAGGTGCGCAAGAACACCGAGAAGGAATTCCCCGCCGGCATTCCGGCCTACGGCGCCGACGCGCTGCGCTTCACCTTTGCCTCGCTCGCCAGCCTGGGCCGCAGCATCAACTTCGACAGCAAGCGCTGCGAGGGCTACCGCAACTTCTGCAACAAGCTCTGGAACGCCACGCGCTTCACGCTGATGAACTGCGAGGGCCAGGACTGCGGGCTCAATGAACACAGCAAGGAACAATGCGGGCCCGGCGGCGAGTTTGCGCACTACCTTGATTTCTCGCAGGCCGACCGCTGGATTGCCTCGACCATGCAGCGCGTGGAACTGGATGTCGCCAAGGGGTTTGCCGACTACCGGCTTGACAACGTGGCCGGCCACATCTACCAGTTCGTCTGGGACGAGTTCTGCGACTGGTACCTGGAAATCGCCAAGGTGCAGATCCAGCAGGGCACCGATGCGCAAAAGCGCGCCACGCGCCGCACGCTGATCCGCACGCTCGAAGGCATCCTGCGGCTGGCGCATCCGCTGATTCCTTTCATCACCGAGGAACTGTGGCAAAAGGTCGCCCCCGTGGCGGGCAAGGCCGGCCCGTTCATTGGACAAGCGCCCTATCCGCAAAGCCAGCCCGAAAAAATCGATCCGCAGGCCGAGGCTCACGTCGCCAAGCTGAAAACCCTGGTCGATGCCTGCCGCAACCTGCGTGGCGAAATGAAGGTGTCGCCAGCAACCAAGCTGCCGCTGCTGGTGGTCGGCGACGATGATTTCATCACAGCCGTGTCGCCGGTGCTCAGGTCGCTGGCCAAGCTCAGCGAGGTCAAGCTGTTTGCCCACGAGGCCGAATGGGTGCTCGCGGCCGAGGCCGCGCCCGTGGCCGTGGTTGGCGATGCCCGGGTCTGCCTCTACATGGAAGTCGATGTTGCCGCGGAAAAGGCCCGCCTGGGCAAGGAAGCCACACGGCTGGAGGGTGAATTGGTCAAGGTTCAGGCCAAGCTGGCCAATGAAACCTTTGTCGCCAAGGTGCCGCCCGCCGTGCTGGAGCAGGAACGCAAGCGACAGGTCGAGTTCACCGCGACGCTGGAGAAAATCCGGCAACAGCTGGCGCGGCTCAAATAGCATCATGCATCCGCATGCTTGACGGCCTTTTGACTGTCCGAACGCATTGCGCACGTAAAGTCAGGATTTCGTCTGACTTTGGCAGCCTTTGCACAGCCCAACAATATTTCTTATTTTTGAATGTTTATGAAAAAATTTACCCTTAATAAAGCTGTTTTCCCCGTAGCTGGCCTAGGCACCCGCTTTTTGCCCGCCACAAAAGCAAGTCCGAAAGAAATGCTGCCCATCGTGGACAAGCCCCTCATCCAGTACGCCGTGGAGGAGGCCTACTCCGCCGGCATCCGGGACATGATTTTTGTCACCGGGCGAAGCAAGCGCGCCATTGAGGACCATTTCGACACCGCCTACGAGTTGGAAAACGAACTCGAACGGGCTGAAAAACACGCGTTGCTGGAGCTGGTCCGATCGGTGCAGCCGGACGATGTGAACTTCGCGTTTGTTCGCCAGCCGCGCTCATTGGGGCTCGGCCATGCCGTCCTCTGCGCAGAGCACCTGGTCGGCGAACAGCCCTTTGCGGTCTTGCTGGCCGATGACCTGATGACCGGCCCCAAGGGCGGACTGTCGGTCATGGCCCAGATGGCAGAGCAGTTTCACACCCTGCAGCAGTCCATCCTTGCCGTGCAGGAAGTGCCTGCGTCGCAAACCCGGCGCTACGGCATCGTGGCGGGCGATATGGTCAGTGAAGGGCTGATGAAGGTCAGCGCCATGGTCGAAAAACCAGCGCCGGAACTGGCCCCTTCGCGGATGGCCGTGGCGGGCCGCTACATTCTGACGCCCGGCGTTTTTGCACAGATTCGCAAGCAGAACAAGGGAGTGGGCGGAGAAATTCAACTCACCGACGGCATTGCCGGCCTGATGGCCGAAGAAAGCGTGTACGCCTTTCAGTACCAGGGCAAGCGCTACGACTGCGGCAGCAAGGAAGGCTTCCTGGAAGCGACGGTGGAGTTGGCATTGCAGCACCCCGAGGTCGGCGCGCATTTCAGGAACTACCTGGACAACCTGCAAATCGGCTGGTCGGGCAAGGAGCGCAGGGCGGCCAGGGAACAGCAGCCCTGATTACTCACACGCGCGCTAAACGTCAGCGGCGCTTGAGCACATGGATAAAGTCAGCGCCCGCTGTTTGCTGCCCAACCAAGTCGTTGCCCGTTTGCTTGGCAAACGCCTGAAAGTCTCGGATAGAGCCTGAATCGGTAGACACCACCCGCAGCAGCTGACCGCTCTGCATCTCCGCCAAGGCCTTTTTGGCCTTGAGTATGGGCAGCGGGCAGTTCAGCCCACGGGTGTCGAGTTCCTTGTCGATATTCATCTGCATCCTTCGTTTGGTGCCATTTTAGGCACGCAGGGTTGCATCGCGTCAGGCCGGAAAGACCCCCGTGGACAGATAGCGGTCGCCCCGGTCGCAGACAACGAACACGATGACGGCATGGCTTGATTTTTTGGCGATTTCCTGCGCCACCCAGCAAGCGCCCGCCGCTGAAATCCCGGCAAAGATGCCTTCTTCGCGTGCCATCCGGCGGCACATGTCCTCGGCATCGGCCTGGCTGACCAGCACCAGTTCATCAACCGTGGTGGAGTCATAAATCTTGGGCATGTAGGCTTCCGGCCATTTCCGGATGCCGGGAATGCGCGAGCCTTCGCTGGGCTGCGCCCCGATGATCTGGATCGCCGGATTTTTTTCCTTTAAAAACCGCGACACGCCGGTGATGGTTCCGGTGGTGCCCATGGCGCTGACAAAGTGCGTCACGGTGCCCGCCGTATCGGCCCATATTTCGGGACCCGTGGTTTCATAATGCACACGCGGATTGTCAGGGTTGCCGAACTGGTCAAGCACCGTGCCCTTGCCATCGCGCTGCATTTGCTCGGCCAGGTCGCGCGAATACTCGATGCCAGCGCTTTTGGGCGTCAAAATCAGCTCTGCCCCGAATGCCTTCATCGTTTGGGCACGCTCGATGCTCAGGTCTTCCGGCATGATCAAAATCATGCGATAGCCCTTGATGGCAGCAGCCATGGCCAACGCAATGCCCGTGTTGCCCGAGGTGGCCTCGATCAGCGTGTCGCCTGGCCGGATGTCGCCCCGCTCTTCAGCACCGCGGATCATGGCCAGCGCCGGCCGGTCCTTGACGGAGCCTGCCGGGTTGTTGCCTTCGAGCTTGCCCAGGATCACATTGCTGCGCGCGGCATTGCTACTGGCGTTGATACGCTGCAGGGCAATCAGCGGCGTTTTCCCGATCGCATCTTCAATAGTTGGAAATTTCATAGGCCACTACTGTGCCATATTTCAGGGTTGGCCTTTTCACCTTCCCAGGGCTGAGCGCCTAGGCGCACAGGCACTGACTGGCCTAGCTCCAGCCGCTGGTTCAACATCGCCACGGGCGTCAGACCGCCAGTTTGTTTGGATAACTCAAGTGCCTGCGGCATTTATAGAGCGCAGGGAACAACAAAAAACCCGCGATATCCAGAAGATATGCGGGTTTTGAACACTGCGATTCCACCAATATGGTGCCCAGGGCCGGAATCGAACCGGCACGCCTTTCGGCAGCGGATTTTGAGTCCGCCAAGTCTACCAATTTCATCACCTGGGCAAGTAGGAAATTATACATCGTTGACTTCACTCCATCTTGCTGCCTGCGGGGTCAGGAGAACTGTCTCAAGCATCAGCCTGCATTGCCGGATGAGGTGAAAAAGTCATTTTTTACAGGTCATTTTTATGATGCGGCAACTCAGCCTGATCCGGTGGCATTCGATGGTAGTGAGGACAACAGGCCGTAAAATGCTTACTGCCTGACCAGCACCTTTGCCAGCCGATGTACGCCACACCCCAATCCCAGTCCAACCGAATCGGCCACTAGGTCAGTCCATTCAGCTGCCCGGTCCGGTGTGAAAAATTGAAGAATTTCAATGAGGCCGCCGTACACAAGCAACCCCATGAGCACCACCACC
Source organism: Polaromonas sp. (assembly GCA_028292745.1). GTDB lineage: Bacteria > Pseudomonadota > Gammaproteobacteria > Burkholderiales > Burkholderiaceae_C > Polaromonas. The sequence goes on from JAQGLT010000154.1 coordinate 4,359, forward strand.
AACCGTCCCGGATAAGCCTGCAATCCAAGTACCGCCAACACTGAAAACGCCAGCAGGTGGTTGGTCTTGTCCCAGCCAGTCCCTGAAATGGTGACTTCACCGGGGATCAGTGCCAGCACGAGCACGGCCAGTGCGCAAGCGGCAAATGCCGCTCGCCAGACTTTAAGGGGCAAACGTATTCGCTGGCGCAGTGCCACATTCATCCGGTGCCACCTACCCTGGCATCAAGGTGACGTTCCCGTTTAGCGTGTGATTTGGTCATTTTGTAAAGCAACATAGAACCTATTTTGCCTTCGGAACTACGCGTCTGGCGCGAGCAAGAAGGGCGCCGGACAGGTGGATGTTGAAAATCAAAAAATCCTCGTCGCCTGACCGAGGCGCCAACTTTGTTGAACTAAACAAAAAAAGAGCCGCGTGTGCGGCCCTTTTTTGTAAAACGCGGTTCAGATCAACCTGACTCACGAACCAGACCTGCTTTCAGAGTCAGGCCACCTGAGCAGCGCACTGCGCCACCCAGGCTGGTGCTATGCCCGACTTAAACAAAGTCGAAGTTGTCCGCCGTCACCGTTGCATTGGCGGTGAAAATGCCGATCAGCGTGATTTCTGCAGCCGAGGTTTCTCCACCACCGGCCTGAATCCACTGCCACACGGAGAAGCTGTCGCCGGTGGTGTCGTTGACCACCAGCAGCGCATCTTCGCCGTTGCCTGCGGTGATCACGAACTCGCTGTTGAATGCCGCAGAAACCGCTGCTGCATTGCCGAGATTTGCTGTGGTCACGCCTTCGCTGCCCGCGCCTGTCAGGAGCAACGCTTCAATGTTGCCATTAGCCTGCCCAACGGTAGCGTTTACCGTACCTCCACCGCCATTCCCAGTGGCGAACTGGAGGTTATTGTCGTCGCTGCCGTCATCCCAGGCGGTGTTGAGCGCTCCACCGAACTCCACGCGATCATCCACTGCGGTGGCGCCGTTGGCATCGAAATTGGTGACGATGTCGCCAAATTCGGACGTCGCAATGAACCTGATGATGTTCTGGATGTTGTCGTTCGCCAGAACACCCATATTAATCACGTCGGCGCCATCGCCACCGATCAGTACGTCGCCTCCAGTTCCGCCGTTTAGGATGTCGGCCCCGGCACCACCGATGAGAGTGTTGGCTAGTGCATTTCCGGTCAAGTTATCAATGCCCGAACCGCCGGTGACGTTCTGAACACTAGCAATTGTGGTGAAGCCTGAAGCCGTACCCAATCCCAGGTTGACGGTGACGCCTGCTGCCGAGCCTGTGTAGGAAAGCGTGTCGGCATTGCCGCCCAGATTGGCCGTGATGTTCTCGACACCCGTGACAGTCCCGCCTTCAAAGGACGAGATGACCGCCCCACCGTTGTAGACCACGTCAAGCACGTCGTTGTTGGCCGCGCCGAGAATGTTCAAGGTGTCCGTTCCACCGCCGCCGATGATGGTGTCCGCGCCGCCTCCAATGGTGTAGTTGAAGGTGTCATTGCCCAGGCCGCCATCCAGGACGTTGGCGCCAGTGCTGCCGGTGATGGTGTCTCCCAGTGAGCCGCCGGTGAAGTTTTCGATGGACACCAGAACGTCGGAGTTGGCAGCGCTGCTGCCTGAACCGCCAACGATGATCGGCCCGGCGCTGGCAAGGTTCACAGTCAATGCAGCCCCGTAGGCAGCGTAGTTGGCCGTGTCGGAGTCAGCGCCGCCATTGAGCGTATCGCGCACGTTATCGACTGTTGCCACCAGTGTGTCGTTGCCGGCGCCGCCATCCAGAAGGTTGGCGACTCCGATCCCCGCAGTGCCGCTCGCAGTCAGGGTGTCGACGAACGCGCTGCCCACCAGGTTCTCGAAATTGGAGAGCGTGTCGGTGCCGGCTCCGCCAGTGTTCTGCGCCGCAAGGCTCGCCAGGGAAACCGTGACCCCGGCGGTTGCCGCAGCGTAGCTCACCGTGTCAGTGCCACCAAGGCCGTTCAGGACATTGTTGCCGGCGTTGCCGATGATGACGTTGGCCGCAGCGTTGCCGGTGCCGTTGATGTTGACGGCGCCAAGCAATGTCAGGTTTTCAACGTCAGCATCGGTGATCGTGAAGCTGGCGGTTGACTGCACGGTATCGGTGCCACCTCCTGCTCCCTCGATCACGATGTCAGTCGTGCTGTCCACGAGGAATGTGTCGTCACCCGCGCCGCCATTCATCGTATCGTTGCCAAGGCCACCGTCGAGTATGTCGTTGTCGTCCCCGCCGTTTAGCGTGTCGTTGTTGTCCCCTCCGTTCAAAATGTCGGCGCCCAAACCGCCATTCAGGGTGTCGTTGCCGGCCAGGCCGTTGAGCGTGTCGGCAAGGTCGCCACCGGTGATGACGTTGTTCAGACTGTTGCCAGTGCCTGTGAAGGGGTCCGCATCCACGCCCGTGTACGTCAGATTCTCCACGTTGGCGACGAGTTCGAGCGAGTAAGCAACCAACTCTGTTTGCACCGTGTCAGTGCCCGCAGCCAAAGCCTCGACGATTACATCGCCGGCGTCGTCCACCACGTACGTGTCGTTGCCCGCAAGGCCCACCATCGTGTCGGCGTCCAGCCCGCCGTCGAGCAAGTCGTTGTCGCCAACCCCCGATCCGCCCACCAGCAGGTCGTCGCCGGCACCGCCGAACAGATCGTTGTCGCCCGTGCCGCCAAAGATCAGATCGTTGCCGGTACCTCCGGTGATGATGTCGTTGCCCGTCTCGCCAGCAATGAAATTGTTGGCTGCCGATGTGGAGAGATCGATCGTCCGGGGAAGAAGGCCAAACAGGGCGCCGGCCGGGTCTGCTCTGTTGATCAGGTAGTCTTCCGCCCCGAGCAGGTAGCCCCCGAAGCTGCCGTCATTGAAGTTGATGCGCTCCACGCCGGTTTCGGCGTTCGTGCCGCTGTAGTGGCCGTTGACCGTGACCGTCTGTCCGTTGAAGTTGATGACCAGGCTGCCATTGTTGGTGCCGGTGTTGTTGTCGGATGCATTCAGCCCGGTCAGCGCCACGCCGGCCGCCTGGATCACGATGCGATCGGCAGTGCCGCCGCTCGTTGCGTTGACCGGCTCGTTGATGGTGTCGTTCCCATCGGCCAGGCCGAAGGTGTAGGTGTCGTTCCCCAGGCCGCCGTTGAGCGTGTCGTTGCCCAGGCCGCCGACCAGCACGTCGTTGCCGGCAAGGCCGTTCAGCGTGTCGTTGCCCGCCAGGCCCAGAATCAGGTCGTCGCCAGCCGTCCCGCTCAGCGTGTCGTTGCCGGCGGTGCCGACGATGATCCCAAGCGTCGCATCGGTGAACTGCAGCCGCTCGATGCTGCGCAGCTTGTCGGAGCCGTCGATCGGGTCCAGTCCCACGTCAGTGACCGTCAGCATGCCGTCGGCAGTCGAGCCAAAGGCGTAGTCCGCCAGCCCACCCTGGTAGACAGCCGTGTCAATGTCTCCCGCAGTGGTGTCGGTCCTGATGGTGCGGACGATCTCAAGCTGGCCGGGATTGATTTCACCCGAAAACATCCTGTTGACAAGCGTCTTCATGCTGCTGTGCAGTTCGAGTGCCGCGCCGGTATGGGCGGTATCTCCAGCGGCGAAGACGCCAATTTGCACGTCCAGCCACTTGTCGCCGTCGATGATGTCATCACCCCCGCGTCCGGTGATCGTGTCGCTGCCGTCGCCGCCGAGGATGATCTCGCCGGCCGAGTAGCTCGTCACGCCGGCACCCAGCACAGCCTGCAGGCCGGCGATACGGGCGATTCCGGCCGCGTCCAGCATGCTGCCGCGATAGCCTTCCGTACCGCCCTGGGCGGATGGCAGACGCTCTTCGGCAGTCGTGTCGGCGCCGATCAGAATGTCGTTGAACTTCGAGCCCGACAGGCCTTCGACCGCTTCATAGGCGTCGAGCGTCCCGTTGAGCGGAGGCGCCGGATTCTCGTCGAACACAATGCCGCGGGTGAAGTCGGCGTTCACCCCTGCGGTGTTGTCCTTGTAGGTCATCCAGTCAAAGCCGGACATGCCCACCATCTTGCCCCGGCCCGGACTGCCGACCATGATGTCGTCGCCGCCTTCGGCAATGAACTCGTCGAAGCCGCCGTCGCCCAGGAAGACATCGTGGCCGTCGATCAGATCCCGCGCGAAAATCTCGTCGAAGTTGTCGCCGGGCGCCCCGTCGAAGGTGCCTACTTCGATCCAATCGTTGCCTTCGTTGCCCAGAATCCGCTCTGCGTTCTTGCTGCCGAGAATGAAGTCGTTGCCTTCGCCGCCGAACACCTCCGAGCCGGCATCGGTGCCGAGAACAATGAAGTCCTGCCCGTCGCCGGCCAGAATCAGGTCCAGGCCCGGACCACCGTGCACAACGTCGTTGCCAGCGCCGGCCTTGATGTTGTCGTCGCCACCGAGGTCCCTGATGATGTCGTCGCCGTCACCGCCGTTGATGATGTCGTTGCCGGCCCCTCCCTCCAGATAGTCATTGCCGCCGTCGCCAAAGAGCGTGTCGTCGCCTTCACTGGCGATCAGGATGTCCCTGCCTGTCGGGTTGAAGGCATTGCCCACGTCCGTACCGCCGAGCACGACGTGCTCACCGCCCGTGTAGCGCAGGTAGTTGGTGTCCGGGCCTGCCGTTGCAGGGTTGTTGCGTATCACCAGCGGCGTCAGGATGCCGCCGCCGACCGGATCGTTGCCGAGGTTGTCGGCGCTCTCGTCGATGGCCGTAGCGGGGTTGTCCACCAGGATGCCGTCGGCGCCAGCCGTTTCCCCCAGATTCGGATTGAACTGCTTGGTGCGGTCCACCTCCAAAATCAAGCCGGGTGTCGAGAACACGTCCGACGGCAGGTGCGTCGCATCGGTATTGGCCATGATCATGGCGGCGAAGGAATTGCCTTCCAGCTCGCCGAACAGGTGCTGGCCATCAAGGCGCTGCAGGTAGTAGAAGCGGTCGCCGTTCTGCAGGCTCTCCATCTGCACTTCGAAAACGAAGTTGAAGGTGGAGCCGAGCATGCCGCCGAAAGGCAGGATTTTTTCCGCCAGGCCACCGATCCACAGGTCGACCTTCTCAAGGCCGCCCAGATTGGCGGCGTACAGGCCTGTGCCGTTGAGGAAGTCTTCCGCGTCTGCCTGAACCAACAGACCGCCGACCGAGATACCGGTGATAAGGGTCAATGCCGCATCGCGCTTTCCCTCCAGCGTCGATTGCCCCGTGATCAGGCTGTGCGTGCCGTAGGCGGCGATGAAGTTGATGATCGACGCTTCGTGCTTGAGGTTGCCGGCAAAGTCGATCCAGCTGTCGTAAGGCCTCAGCTCGGCTGCATTGTTGGTCGCGTTGTAGAACTCGCGCCGGGCGGCGTTGAGCGACGGCACACCCGTGTCGCGGCCGCGCGCCAGGTTGATGGTTGCCAGATCGAGCGGCAAGCCCAGCAGATTGTTGCGCAGCGCGCTGGTGACGAATTCATCGATTTCATTGCCGGCCTGGCGCGTCATGCCGCGGATGATCGCGCCTGCGGACACGGCGTCGGTGATGGTGTGGTCATTGTCGAACGCAATCGGGTTGAGGAAGCCCTCGACCAGGCCGATGTGGTCTTGGTTGAAGCTCGGGTCGAAGCGGTCGATCGATTCGGTGAGCATCGAGTGGCCGAAGCGATAGACCACATGCGCGAACTCGGCGACGATCGAGGGATTGATCGTGGTGTCGAAGCCATCGGGCACGACGAAGGGGTTGATCTGCGGCTGGACCTTGCGCGCGAACTCCTCGAAGACCAGGTGCTGGTACTCCATTTCGTTGGTGAATTTCGCGGCCTGGAACAGGCGCTCGCCGTCCCAGACGAGGCTGGCAATCTGGGCCGGCGTGGCCGGCAGTGCGGCTATGTCCGTGGCCAGCCACTCGTTGATGAAGGCGAGATCGCCGGTGGCGAGAATGACATCCTTGTTGTGGTCGACCAGCCGGTTGTGTTCGGAATGGAACACATGGTGGACCGCGGTCAGGCCGATGTTTTCATTGACGCGGCCATCACCGGCGATGAAGTGGGCGTCCAGCAGCTCGTTGTCGTATTCGGCGGCGCCGTTGCCCGGGTTGGCCAAGCCGATCGTGATATCGCCGTCGGCGATCTTCCCGACCGGAACGGCGTCGTGCGCGATGTCGGCCAGGAAGGCACTGTTGGTGCGCAGGGCCAGGACGGTGGTTGGATTGACCGGAGCGGCTGGCGTGCCCGAAACGACGATGTCGTCGGCGGTGTTCGGAATGCCGTCGGCGCCAATGCCGACGATCACCTGTGCAAAGCCGTTGGCTGCGGGAATGAAGTTGCCGTACTGATCGGTTCTCAGCAAAGGCACGCTGCCGACGTCGAAGTCGGTCAGCTGGATGCCCAGGAGCAGTGCCTGCGCCTTGACCTCGCCCCAAGTGGCCATGCCGCCCGGAGCGCCGCCGCCGCCTTCAATGAGCTTGCCGGTTGCGACAGGCCTGCCAGAGCCGTCGAGCTCGTACTGGCGCAGGAACACCTGATGCGACGCATGCGAGGCGTAGGTCTGGTTCTGGTCGACATACGCCGTTGTGGTGTTGACGGGACGCACATCGTCGGCCGTGTTCATCAGGCCGTCGGGGCCCGGCGACACGGTGGCGCGCGTCAGCACCATGAAATTGGTGGAGCTGCCCACGACGTACAGCGGATCATCGGGCTGCAGCGGGATAAACACTGTTCCGCTGCCGCCCTTGTTGACCAGGTCAAGCCCGTGATCGAAGAACTGGCCGAACAGCGTGAACCATGAGTTGAACGAAGCGGACAAGCCGCCGTCCGGTGCAATGTTGATGAGCTGGACGTTGTCGCCCTCCATCACGATGCCGAACGGCTCCAGAGCGGCGTCGCGCACGACACGGGCCGCATCCCGGACGGCAACGGCGGCGGCATGATTGGCTTCGGCGGCCAGCGCCTCGTCAATGGCGACTTGCTCAGCTGGCGTAGGAGGCGTGAGGGGGTCGCCATCGCCCAGGGCGTTGGCCTGGGCCCGCTCGTTCGTCGCGATGACGCGGGCTTGGTATTCAGCGTCCGAAGCGGGCTTGAAAGTCTGGTAGATGGCCCTGACGGCGGCCAGATCGCCCGTCTCGTTCGTCGATCCGGCACGCTGCAAGGCCGTCAAGATCGCAGCTGGATTGCCCAGCGTCTGGTCGACGAGCAGGTTGGAGATGGTGCGAAGGCTGGAGTCGACGACGATGGAGTTCGGATTGTTCGACGGGTTGTAGTTTGCAGCCGTTGGCGTGGCAGGAGCCGGACCGGGCCCGTCGAAATCCACAGGCGTGCCGTCCGCAGGCCCGAAAGCCAGGCCCGTGAGCGTGGGAAATGGCTGACCTGCCGAACCCCAGGTTTCCTGGCCAGGGAGCAGGTGGTTGTAGGTTCCATCGACCGTGCGCAGCCCGGCGCTCAGGTTGTAGGCAGGCACCAGACCACCGGGTCCGTACAGCGGCGTGCCGGCGGCGTGTGCCTCTGCGATCTTGATCTGTTCCAGGATGAATGCGAGGTCGGCTTTGTTGACGGTAAGACTGTTGGCCATGGTGATGACTCCCTTTTGAATTGAAAAAATTTATATTGATTGACAGAAAAAACAGGAAAATGCTTGCGCTGGTGGGGTGCCTGACGCTCATGGCGGCAAGCATTTCCTCCTTGGGGACCGGCAGTGGCACGGCAACCCTGGTGAACTGGCGATGGCGGGATTGATCTGGGCAAGCCTGCACACCAAATGGTGTTTGGCCAATGACACAGTGACTCTCACGATTGACTCCTCCCTTGGTTCTCGGTTTTGCTACTCCCATGTGCGTTTGAACACATGAGCTGACGATACGTAGCTCGACCAACCCGCTCAATACCGTGATTCAGAAGTAACCGGATGAGTGCAATTCAATCTCGAAGTAACTAAAAACATCTTCAGACTGCGAGTGGCCACGAAGAGCCGCAGAAATCGAACAATCGCTAAAGTTTTTGTAGGCGCAGGGCTCACATCGCTGAAATTTAGTGACGTAACTCTGCGTAAATTATTTGCTTGCAGGTAAACGTTTTGCCGGTTTGGCTTTTGACGCAGTTTTTTTCAGGTGCGGCAAACCGATGTGCGCTGCGACCAGCACGTAAAAGATCGCGCGCCGCAAGGCTTGGATAGGCTGAACTCCTGAATTCATAGCTGCTAACGCAGGCGCCGCCTGCGTTATAGCCCGTTTTGATCATAAATTGCGCCGTTTTCCTGGCTTTCCCCGGTGTTTCTCCTTCCTCCGCTGAGGGAAGGAGCCAAGCGGGGCGTTGGCGGCCCAGGTGCGCGACTCTTGCCAATCAGAGCGAAGCCGTTCTCACAGGGCATAAAGACCACCAAATGCAGTCCGTGCAGCACTTCACGCCATGCAGCTTGTTTTGTATGACCTGCGCTGCAGCGAAAAAACCTTCTTTTCGCGCGACCAAGCAGGCACAGCGGCGCTCAAGCAACAGTTAAGCGTTTCACGGCGCAGCGTTTCAACTCATGACACTTCTTGGCGTGCCAGACGCAAAGCATTGCGTCATTCATTGCAAAAGGCTTTGTGAAAAATACAAATGCCTAAATTTTGTTTTGAATTGATATTTACAAAAAAATACGCATAGACATATCTAGAAATGGACTAAGCGACAGGCCGGTTGAAATGCAGAAAAATAAGCTCGTCCATATAGGTAAAACGTCTGACAGCAACTCAAGCTTGCCGCTGACTGAACGCCAAAAATTAGGCTTGTCGAGGTAACAAATTTACGGGATTGCCCGCTATTGCCCGTCACACAGACACTTGTTCAGACGAGATGGCGCAAAGGCTGCAAAGGGTGCGCCGCGCAAGTTTTGATTTGCAACATATCGATTTACTGCAATCGACAAGAGGAATTTCCCACCATGAGATCTGCAATCAAGCCCGCCAAAAATGAAATTGTCCAAGCCCTGCTTGACTTCAAAAGTGCATTTCGGACCGTCGGGATCTTCAGCGCCATCATCAACCTGATGATGCTGGTGCCTTCGCTGTACATGCTCCAGGTGTACGACCGGGTTCTGGCCAGCCAGAACGAAACCACCTTGCTCATGCTCACGCTGATGGTGCTGGGCGCCTATTTATTCATGAGCGCCCTGGAGTTTGTGCGCAGCTTTGTCCTGATTCGCGTCGGCGCGCAGCTGGACATGAAGATGAACAAAAGAATTTATACGGCAGCCTTTGAGCAAAACCTGAAAAAGGCGGGTGGCAACGCAGGCCAGGCCTTGCAGGACCTGACCACCGTGCGCCAGTTTGTGACTGGAAATGGGCTGTTTGCCTTTTTCGATGCGCCCTGGTTCCCGGTGTACCTGGCGGTGATTTTTCTCTTTAATACCTCCCTGGGGGTGTTTGCCCTGTGCGGCACCGTGGTGCTGATCGTGCTGGCTTGCGTCAATGAAATGGTGTCGAGAAAACCCATGGCGCAGGCCAGCAGCATGGCCGTTGCAGCAGGCAACCTGGCCACCAACAACCTGCGCAATGCCGAAGTCATCGAAGCCCTGGGCATGCTGCCCAATCTCATGAACCGCTGGTTCAAGCTGCACACCCGGTTTTTGCAACTGCAGGGGCAAGCCAGCGAGAAGGCCGGCATCATCGGCGCGTGCAGCAAGTTTTTCCGCGTGTCGCTGCAGTCCCTGATCCTGGGTTATGGCGCGCTCTTGGTGCTGGACGGCAAGATCACCGGCGGGATGATGATCGTCTCGTCCATCTTGATGGGTAGAACGCTGAACCCGGTCGAGCAACTGATCGGCGTCTGGAAAACCTGGAGCAGCACCCGCAGCGCCTACAGGCGCCTGACCGACTTGCTGGAGGCCAACCCACCGCGCCATGCCGGCATGACGCTGCCGCCGCCCATGGGCCAGATTGCAGTGGAAGGCGTGACGGCCGGGCCACCGGGCTCAGGCATTGCCGTCATCAAGAACCTGAGCTTTTCGATCGTGCCGGGCGATGTCCTGGGCATCATTGGCCCCAGCGGGGGCGGCAAATCAACCCTGGCGCGCCTTCTGGTCGGGGTGTGGCCATGTGCGGCCGGTCACGTTCGGCTCGATGGGGCGAACGTTTACCAATGGAACAAGGACGAGCTCGGCCCGCACATCGGCTACCTGCCGCAAGATATCGAGCTGTTTGCGGGAACGGTGAGCGAGAACATTGGCCGCTTCGGCACCATCGACCCGGATCAAGTCGTGACGGCGGCCAAGCGCGCGCAAGTGCATGAGTTGATCCTGCAATTCCCGCTGGGCTACGACACTCCCCTGGGCGACGGCGGCGCGGGTCTGTCGGGCGGCCAAAAGCAGCGCATTGGCCTGGCCCGCGCCATGTACGGCAACCCGTCCCTGCTGGTGCTGGACGAGCCCAACTCGAATCTGGATGAGGCCGGCGAGCAGGCCCTGGTCAGCGCCATTGTTGATTTCCGCACACGGGGCAAGACGGTGGTGCTGATCACCCACCGAAGCAGCGTCATTGGCGTCACCAACAAGCTGCTGCTGCTGCAAGGCGGGGCGTACCTCTTTGGCCCTACGGCCAAGGTGTTGACCGACCTGGCCACGGCGGCCAAAAAACACATGCCATCGGCACTTTCTGGCGCAGCCATTGGCATCGCCACGACCCAGGGCACGCAGAAACGGGAAGGCGATGAAACCAGTACCAACAACACCAGCGCCACGGGGCAGACATAAGCAGGAGCACCAACATGAAAAAATCATTTAAAAATCAATCGGAAGCGACCGATGCCGACACGCGCGATGCGGAGGCGTCAGAGGTCAACATGGATTCGACCGCCCATACCCAGTTGGGCTGGTGGGTTGTGATCGCGGGCCTGGGGGGGTTTTTGCTCTGGGCCTCGCTGGCGCCGCTGGACAAGGGCGTCCCGCTGAGCGCGACGGTGACGGTCGCGACCAACAAGAAGGCTGTTCAGCACCTGACCGGCGGCACCGTTGACTCGATCTTGGTCAAGGAAGGCGATGTGGTGAAGGCAGGCGACGTGCTGGTTCGCATGAATGCGGTGCAGGCCACTGTCAATGCGGAAATCGCGCGCGTTCAGTACTTCACCTCTCGCACCACGCAGGCGCGCCTGACGGCCGAGCGCGATGGGAAAAAGAGCATTATTTTCCCCCCGGAGCTTGAGCGTGTTCGGAGCGATCCGCGCGTGGCCAACAACATCCGCATGCAGGAGCAATTGTTCACCTCGCGGCAATCGGCCATCCACAGCGAACTGGCGGCACTGGATGAAAATGTGGCGGGACTGGTGCTGCAAAACACGGGCCTGCAAGAGTCGCGCGACGGCAAAAAACTTCAGCTTCAGTTTTTGAAGGAGCAGCTCGACGGCATGCGTGACCTGGCCAAGGAAGGCTATGTGGCCCGCAATCGTCTGCTGGAACTGGAGCGGACGTATTCGCAACTGAGCACTGCCATCTCCGAGGACATCAGCAACATCGCCCGGGGACAACGGCAGATCTCCGAATTCAGGCTGCACCGGCTCCAGCGCCAGCAGGAATACCAGCAGGAGGTGCGTGCCCAGCTGGCCGAGGTGCAAAAAGAAGCCGATGGCCTGGCCAACCGGCTGACCGGCCTGGACTACGACCTGGGCAACGTGCTGGTGAAGTCTCCGGTGGACGGAACGGTGGTGGCCATGAACGTCTTTACCCACGGCGGCGTCATCGCCCCGGGCTTTCGGATGATGGACATCGTGCCCAGCGACGATCCCCTGATGGTCGATGGCCAGTTGCCGGTGCACCTGATTGACAAGGTGCATCCCAACTTGCCGGTCGAGCTGATATTTTCGGCGTTCAACCAGAACCAGACACCGCACGTTCCCGGCATCGTCACGCAGGTCTCGGCCGACCGGCTGGTCGATGAAAAAAGCGGAATGCCTTATTACAACGTCAAGGCCAAGGTCGCACCGGAAGGCATGAAGCTGATCTCCAGCCTTCAGATCCGGCCCGGTATGCCCGTCGAGCTGTTCATCAAAACCGGTGAACGCACCATGATGAACTACCTGATCAAGCCGGTGCGTGACCACCTGAAAATGTCGATGACGGAAGAATAAGCATGAGAACACTGCCATTTCGTCTTGCGCTGACTTGCGCTTTGTATGTCGCCAGCCTGACGCAGGCCCACAGCGCATCCGCCGGGGAAGTAGAAGCGGCGCCATCGATGGCCACCCCTCGCAACGCGGCTGGACAAGCACCCGGCGCATCGACGCTGAGCTTGCTGCAGGCCTATGAAGCCGCCCTGCAAAACGACGCCACGTACCGCGCGGCAATCCATGAGAATCAAGCGGGTCAGGAGTTCAAGGTGCTGGGGCGCGCGCATCTGTTGCCGCTCGTCTCGGCCAGCTACGCGACCCACAAAAACCGGGCCGACATCACCACGGAGTTGCCGCTGGGCGACAGGACCGAACGCCGCAACTACACCAGCCAGGCAGGGTCCGTGCAACTGCGCCAGCCGCTGTTTTATCCCGAGGGCCATGCCCGCCATCGCCAGGGGATCGCGCAGACCCATGCCAGCAATGCGCAGTTTGTGCTGCGCGGCCAGGACCTGATCGTGCGGCTGGCCACGGTCTACGTCGCCGCCCAATACGCGCATGACCAGCTGCAACTGGCGACCGCGCAGCGCGATGCCTATGCCCAGCAGCGCCTGTCGGCCAACCGCATGTTCGAAAGCGGCGAAGGCACCCGGACGGACGTGCTTGAAGCGCAAGCAAAATTCGATGTGGCCGATGCCCAGGTCATTGAAGCGGGCGACAACCTGGTCAATGCCAGCGATGCACTGGCGGCCATGATCGGCAGGAACGCGCCGCGGCTGGAAAGACTGACCGATGATTTTCAGATCAAGCCCATGCTGCCGGCCGGCTTTGAGGAGTGGAAACAAATGGCACTGGACAACAATGCAGAAATTTTGGCGTTGCGCATTGCCGTGGACATAGCCAGAGAAGAAATCAAGAAAATCGAAGCCGGCCATACCCCACGCCTTGACCTGGTTGCCAGCGCAGGCAAGAACAGCTCGGACACGGTCAACACGCTCAATCAAAGCGCCAGTAGCCTGAGCGTGGGCCTGCAACTCAATATTCCCCTTTATGCAGGCGGCTCGGTCAGTGCGGCCGTGCGCCAGGCAGTGGCCAATTATGAAAAGGCCCAGGCCGATCTGGAGGCAACCTCCAGCCAGGTGCTGGTCGAATTGCGCAAGCAGTACAACCTGACGCAAAGCAGCGTGGCACGGGTCAAGGCGAGCGAAACCTCCCTGAGATCGACACGGCTGCTGGTGGAGGCCACCCAAAAAAGCATCCAGGGCGGGCAGCGAACGACGCTGGACGTGCTGAACGCGCAGCAGCAGTTCTTTGAGGCCAAGCGCGACCTGGCTTTGGCACGCTTTAACTACCTGCTCAGTTTTTTGCGCCTGCGCTATTCTGCAGGCACGGTGGGCCGGGCCGACCTCAACACCATCGCCACCTATTTTGTTGCCGACAAGTGAAGGCCCGGCGTTGAGAACATCACGACAATAGGTGGGTGTCTGGCAGGTGGGTGGCTGCTAGGCGATCTCCCCGCGCGGTGGATCGGCGGGCTGGGTCGCGGTTGATCTGAAAACCGGCTCGAAAGCGCCAAGCGCGGCATCGAGCATGGCCCAGAGTCTACTGAGCGGCAGCCACCGGGTGCCATTGCCGAAATGCCGGACAACCCACCTGCCTCATCCCCCTCAAACGGTATGCTTTAGGCAAGCGAGGCGCTTGGGCTTGGACCCGACTGAAAACTACGGGCGGTATCCATGGCGCTTGTCCCACCAGGGGCGACTGGCCCAGGTTGATAACCCCCAATGACAGCATCAACTGCAAGAAGGTTAGTCTGGCTGGATTGCTCAACCCGCCTAAAGGCTGGTGATTACGCCTGTTTTCAGCCCACCAGTCCCAGGGGTGGCGGTGGCGGTGGCGGCACATTGGGCACTACATTGGCAACCTGCTCCAGACGCCAGCCTTGCTGGGAACGAAGCTCTTTCAGCGCCCGATAAATCTGCCCCTCAAGCAAGGTGTGGTATCGGTGCGAACGATCAAGGTTCCACGCCAATGTCATTTTTTCGGCACGTATTGCCGCACGGGCCTGGTAAATGCCGTCACGTTTTTTGATCAACAAAATGGTTGCCCAGCTATGGCGACGCAGTGACACCACTTCGTCGGCAATGATTCGCATGACTTCTGGGTTGGGTTCGTCGCTATTTAAGCCAAGCGATGCGATTTGGCTAGGATCTTTACGCCATTCCTCAGGGATCGCCCTGCGCCATAGCAGGGGGAAAAGCGTGGGCCCAGTCAGGGGATCCATGAAGGCCTTTAACGATTGCTTGAATTCATGACATTCGCTCAGAAGCGCTTCGGCCTCTCCCAGATCTTCTTCAGTGAATTTATCCAGCAACTCAAATAACGTGTGAACGGAATCCGATGGCGGCTCAAGGTTCATTTTTTTGAAAATTTCTTCAACTTTCACTGCTGATATGGCCGCTTGCGACATCTGCTGATGCTCGTAGCCCTCGAGCCGTCGCTGCTTCCAGATCAGGTGGGCGATGCGGTGAACGATATGGGTCTCGATGGTGCCATTCGGCCTGAAGTCGGCGACAAGGGCTTGAAACAGGGCGTCGAACTCGGCCGGGTCTTCCGTAGGCAGCGTCACCAGTCGGGAATTGATGCCATGGCTGAGGGCATTGCTCGCCACAATGGCCTTGCCGGCTGCCGTTTTCGGCCCGCCCGAGCGTTTGCGCGCGAAGGGTTTGTCAACCATGAGACAGAACACTTGAATCAGGGCGGGAACACGCATCAACGCTAAAAATCATTTGTTTTCTTTCGCGGTAAGAACAGCCATGAAATACCTTGACGACCAATCCATCAAAATGGTGCCTGCAGTCAGCCGCCGTTATTGAAGTACGGCCAATTCAGCCCTGCACTGCGATCCATTCCACAAATCCTTGCCAATTGCTTATGTGCCCGCAGTCGCATTGCGTCCAGCTCAGTATCTGACCAGCCCCCAACAGCACCCCGATCATGGACCGGGTCCCTCAGGATGCGAGGCGCCAGCAACCCATCACCCGACGCTTGCCTGCCCACGGCTTTCAATGGAATCGAGGTTCTTGCGCACGTTTTTCCTTATCTTAGCTAGAGCCTCATTGATTCGGTCGAAGGCAGCGTTGGACTTGCTGGTAGGCAATGATTGCGACTCCATACGGTTCAGCATGACCAGCATATCGCACAGATTTTTAGCCGCATCAATCCGGGCCGGTAGAGAAATCACCTTGTGGTAAATCGCCTTCAGTTTGTCCATGCGAATTTTGCTTTCCATCTCAAAGTTGGACTGATCCAGCAATGTTTCCAATTCGCCTGACGTCACAGGGTCACCACTTGCCAGCGTCAACTCGTTCAAGAGACTGGAATACAGCTTATAACCACGCTCGATGGCTTGCGTGTGACTCTTTCGGAGTTCAAGCAATGCATCGGCATCGGCCGCTTCGCGGTGTAAAGCCATTTTATTCATGTCGTCCATCCTTGAGCTCCTCGCTAGCGCCCTGCGTTTGCATCATTGTCTCAGGTTCACTGGTGGCTGACCGGAAGCCAGTTGTGTCTAAATCAGGACACCCATTGGATAGTTAACAGTTCTACCGATTCCTTAGTCTTCAACGGTGCCCAACAGTGGATCAACTCACTCTTGGACAGCCCACTGCTGATGTTTTCCCTGCTATGGTCTTCCGATGCGATCAACTCAAGGAGTTATCACACGAACTGATAAAGTGATCAGGGAAGGCATCCCAAGATTGACATAATTTTTGCCTTGAGTATTGACCAGCCATACACACCCAGTCATTTGTTTTGTCCGAGAAATCGCGAAGTCAATGGTTAACTTCTAAAAACTAGCCAAACCGAAAGCGGTAAACACCAGCAGCCCTATCATTTCATGCAAAAAAAGCTGCCAGCGCGATATACCACGCCTTAGTGAATAGTCAGTCCATGGTGTGTGACAGCTTGAACGGAAATCTACTGGATATGGCGTGATGTTCCATCCTGCTGCGCGGAAGAGGGCCATAGAGCGCGGCGTGTGCCAAGCAGAGGTAACCAACAGCCAAGGCTTTGTCTTGTCCACGCCAGGCACTGAGGCGCTGAAGATGGCGTTTTCATAAGTAGTCGCCGCTGAATAATTCAGACTGTTAATAAGAAGGTGCCGCAGCACAGGGGATTTTCAATTTGTTGATGAGCAGGCGAAGGTTATGCCCTGCTCCGCACAGCACGGCATGCAAGGCGTCACCGAGCGAGCCCTTGAGCGGGCATCTAGCCAGCCGGCCTTCCATTTTCATATGCCCAATGGTCGGCTCGATGGCGCTTCGCCGCTTGATCATTGCCTTTAGGGTTCGGAATGCCCCGGCGCTGGCCTGAGCGCAGAATCTGCACTCCCTGGACCTGCGCCCCCCGGTAGCCCTTGTCCACGACGGCCATGCCGGGCCTGTTGTCGGCCAGGATTTCGACCTGCTCAATCGTCTCGTGCAGCGTGTGACCGTCATACGGGTTGCCTGGCATGCCCCTAGCAGCCCACCACCAGGCCTTCTTTCAAGGTGGTGGCAATGCTGACCTTCACGCCAAACTCGTAGGGCGTTCTGGCTTTTCCCTTGGCAATGCATTCGACCTCAGGGGCATGCAGCGCATACAGCTTGCACTTGTCCCTGGATTGCTGCGTCAGGATGCGGCCCACGCGGTGCAGCAGGTTCTTCGCTTTGGTCTGTGCTTGCTCTGGCAACTGTGCGAGCTTGCGCGTGACTTCGCGGTACACACGGGCTACTCGGATTCTGAGCGCCTTGAGGGTTTTGCGCATGCGCTTGAACTGTCTGGCATGGGCATAGCGGCCAATCTGTGCGGCCATGCGGGGCGCCTGTCGGTTGTAGTTCTGGCGCAATTGCAGCTGATATTCATCAGCGAGCTTGACCAGATGCTGGCGACTTTTCTCCAGCAGCCGGCTGTCGGTGGGATGCGCTATCGCTTTGGGCATCACGGTGGTATCGACGATGATTTTGTCTAGGCTGCTTTTCTTGATCAGGCCGGCCGCACGGGCCGCTTCGATGGTGACGGCCAGCAAGACCTCGACACCTTCTTCGCCAATGCGTTTCCTCCAGCGCGTCAGGCTGGAGGGGTCAATGGGCAACTCGGTCTGCAGGTAGGTTTCGCCGCAAAAGTATTGCCAGTAGGGATTCTCCAGCCAGGTCGCCACCGCCGCTTCGTCCGAAGCGTCATTGGCGTGCTGCAGATACAGCAAACCGGCGACTAGGCGAGGACTCAATGCAGGGCGTCCCCGGCTTGAGGCGAAGTGAGCGCCAAAACTGCGTTCGATTTCATCCCAGTTCATCAAGTTGGCCAGCCGAACCAGTGGGTGGCTCATCTTGAGCTGCTCGTCCAGGCGGGGGCGATGCAACTCATCCGTCTGTGGTGCGTGCGGTCGGGGTCCCATGAAAACCTCGTCGAAATTTGCAGGAAATCAAATGGATGGCATTAATTTTCCTGCAAATCCAGCCCTCATCAATCCGTAGATTTCCCAGACAGATCAAAAGCTTGCGTGTTTTTCAGCGCGGACTAAGTAGTACGAGCCGCACGCTCATAAAGCATGCGCTTAGACGGAACGCCCATGTTTTCAAAAAACTGCTGAGCAGGATTTGCGGGTGTATTCCATACGGATGAAGGCTCGATCTCGCCGGCTGTAAACAAGATCAAAAGGTGCTGATACCGGCGCGACAAGGCAACAGATGTCGTCACGCGTGGCCCTCTACTGCTCAGAACAAAACCTTTGCTGGCCCCCGCCCCACGAGGCACATCAATGTCACCTCCAAGTACCACAAGTCCCACAAAAGGACTCAGGCTTCTGGGCGGAATGGGATACTGGTTTTCGAGCAATCGCAGCGCGGCATTGGATAGCGGCATCCAACCCATCAAAGTAGCCAGTCCTACCGCGACCACGAAAGTCCAGAGGGCAGTCACTGGACGACGTGGCAAAAAACATAATGCAAGCACAAACAACATAGCCATCCAAACGAGCGGCTGTGTGAGAGCGGAAAAATCCTTAGTGTTGTGCAACAAGCCGTTCAATTGTCTGGCCAACGCACCGGCTCGCGTTTTGCGAGATTCTGCGTCTTTGCTCCTAAATAAATGCCCCACGGCTCCGTGGATTTGGACAGAGTAACGCCTGCTGCTGCAACGGACCCTTGGCCAACGGTGACATCTGGCAGGATCGTGACATTTGCTCCAATAAACGCATCTTTTTTAATCAATACTTTTCCACGTAATACCTTCCGCTGATCTGGACTGACCATAGGACCGGAGCAGCGGGCACCTTCTTTCAACACTTCAGTTGAGGTGATGATGTTCGAACTAGTTGCAATGCACGCATAGTCTTCAATTTCAAAGTCCCCTCCGCCACTAACAAAAACCCGTGGCGCAATGTGAACACGTCGCCCCACCTTGGCCGTGCGGCTCATGATCATGACACCTTTGTCGATGTAACTGAACTCCCTGAGCTCGACCGACTTGGGATAAGCAAAAAAAACGTTTTGATCAATAAAAACATTGGGTTCCATCAGCCCAAGCTTGCGCCGGTAATACAGGCCTCGCAAATACATGCCAGAGTAGTGCGGTAACCCTCGCGCTTGCGTGACCCACGCATAGATAAGTGAGCTGTAGATGGGAATCGGCAACGTCAATATGAAGCTAATAAGGTGTTCAACCGCAGACAAGGGCAACGCCACCAGTTTTCGAGCCAAAAACGACTCTGCCAGTAACATGACCTTGGACGACCGGCCACGTTCCTTGGCGGAAGATTCATTGATGTGCTGTAGAAGACGATGATCAAAAATAAGTTTCACTGCGTGCCTTCGTTCAACCCAGCGCCCGAGCCAACTCAGGCCCAGGCTTTGGCAAGGTACCCAGCACACGCCCGACGGCCTTAGACTGTGGCATCAGCACCACCCAGATAGTCAGACCAATCAGCATGAAGTAAGTTCGTAGTCCCTGATTTGCCACATACCACTCTTCCAGCGCACCCTTGTAAGGCGAAATGACATGGTCATAAAACTGCCCAGGGTCTTGGTGACCATGCATCATGTTTTCCTCATCGCGAAAGATGATGGAGCCAATGCCCGATAGTCCCGGTCGTACCTGGATGACTGCATGTTGTGCTGCCGGGGTAAATGCATTAAAACTGCGTTTCGTTTGCGGACGTGGCCCGATGATGCTCATGTCGCCATTCAAAATATTGAGCAACTGTGGCAACTCATTGATCTTGGACTTGCGCAGAAAGCTGCCCATGGGCAGGATGCGAGGGTCGTTTCTAAGCGTCACCGTCCCTGTACCCACATTAGGGCTGTTCTTGAGCATGGTAGCGAATTTATAGATCTTGAAGGACTTGCCGCCCTTGCCCACACGGTCCTGCAGAAAAAAAACTTCACCTTCGCCCGTCAGCCGCAGTAAGATGGCGATAGGTACCAGCAGCGGTGACAAAACCAGCAACGCCAATCCAGAAAAAATAATGTCAAAAAATCGCTGCATGCTACATCCTTGCGTCGAGGTATTTTCCGGTTTCTTTGTGTGCAAAGTCCGGAATCATGTGGTTAAAAAGGTCAACAATTTCAGCCTTTTCCCAGGTCGGCTGTGCCTTAACGGCAGCCAAGGTGGACTCGAAGTGCTGCAGACGCGCTAAGTCAAAACCGGGTTGGTTCTGAATCACGCCAATGCTGTCAAAGCGGTCCATGTCCAACGTTTCGCGGTCGGTAAAGAATTCTTCAAAATCTTTTTCACCTGTGGTGTCGCTGCTGAAAAAGTAACAAGGCCATTTTTTTTGTGCAATCAGCTCATCGGCGCGGTCACGCGCTTCGTCTTCGCTGGCGCACTCGTGCGGCTCATACCCTAGTTCGTTGAGGTAGCGCACGGCAATATCCGAGAACGTGGTCAGGTGCAGATGCTCGCTGAGCTTGGGAAAGAAAATGTCTCGGTTTTCGCCCAGCAAACACGACATCAGGCACAACTCGCCTGACTCCTGCGGCGTGACAAAGTAGCGCCGCACGTCGTTGGGCGCTGAAATCGGCTGGCGCTTGGTAAAGCGCTGGTTAAAGCCGTGCAGCAGCGAGCCATCAGAAAACGCCACATTGGCAAAGCGCGCGGTAGACAGCGGCAGGCTTTCGCTGGCGCGCATCAGGAACATCTCCATGATGCGTTTGCTGGCCCCCATCATGTTGACCGGGTTGGCCGCCTTGTCGGTCGAGACGCAAAAGTACTTTCGCGCGCCATGGGAACGGGCCAGCTCCATGGTCTTGACGGTGTTGAGCACATTGACTTCAATCAGGCGCATTAACGTAAACGGGTCTTTTTCACTGCGCACATGCTTGAGTGCTGACAAGTTCAGCACATAGTCGTAACCGCCGCTGGCGTTCATCAGCGCCTCAAACTCGCGGCCGCCGCAGTCAATCGCAAAGGTCCGGAAATCGCCGTCGATGTAGCCAAGCGTGCTACGAATGTCGCGCACCAGTTCGACCATATTGTTCTCACTGATGTCCACCACATGCAGCACCTGTGGACAACGCTTGAAAATCTCGCGCGTGACGGCCTGGCCAATGGAGCCAGCGCCGCCAATAACTAAAAAACGGCCGCCAGCGACGAGCGAAGAAAGTTTTCTCTCGTGGCGCGACACGTCGGCATCAAACAGCGGCCGGTCGCGGCCAATCAATTCAAGGGTGTTCATAAAGGTTGAGGATTGAATGCAGGAAGCGCACCGTTTGGTACGCTCGAGGGAATATTGACGACACGGTCTTCAAGCCAGAGGGAGTTGGCCAGTCCATCGTGCTGGCAGTACTGGAACATAGTGAGACGCGTCATCAGACGCCAGATGGGCCGCGTCATGACGCCTTGGCTGTTCGTGAAAGCTAGGAACGCATCACGCTCTTGCAGTGAATTCATCACGATGGCACCCAGCCAGTAATTTGCTACCGTGCCTTCAGGCGCATGCAAAAAAGTAATGCCCAACGAATGAAAAAAACGGGCATAACGTCCAGCCACATTGGCCTTACTTGCCAAAAACTCGGGAAGGCGTTCCATTTGAGCGCAGCCCAAGGCAGCGTTCAGATTAGGAAGTCGGTAGTTGTAGCCCACTTCGTCATGCACAAACTCATACGGGTGCGGCACCTTGGCAGTCGTAGTGACGTACTTGGCGCGGGCCGCCAAGTCAGCATCGTCGGTGATGATCATGCCGCCGCCGCCGGTGGTGATGACCTTGTTGCCGTTAAAGCTGAGCGTGGCCATCTTGCCAAAGGTGCCGGTGTGGCGCGTGCCCACGTAGCTGCCCAATGATTCGGCGGCGTCTTCAACCACTGCAATGCCGTAATCGTCGCACAGGCTAACGATTTCCACGATGCGGCAAGGCAAACCAAAAGTATGCATTGGCACACAGGCCGCTAAGCGCCGGCCCGTAGTTTTGTTGATGGCACGGCCATCACGCATCTCGACATGCTGGGCTAAAAACTGCCGCAACGCCGTGGGGCTTAGGCCCAGCGTGTCGCGGTCTACATCCACAAACACTGGGTGTGCGCCGGCATAACTGAGGGCATTACAAGTGGCAATGAAGGTCAGCGCCTGCGTAATCACCTCGTCACCCTGTTGCACCCCCACCAGTTGCAGAGCCACATGCAGTGCCGCAGTGCCGTTGACGGTGGCTACCGCGTATTTGGCCCCAGTGAAAGCCGCCACCTGCTGCTCGAACTCCACCACCTTAGCGCCCACGGACGAAACGAAGTTGGAATCGATACAGTCAATCAAGTATTGCTTTTCATTGCCTTCAAAGACGGGGCGATGAAGAGGAATGAAGTCGTTGCCGTAGATGGAACGGGTGAAGTCAACAATCGACTGGAAGTCTGAATTCTGTTGTGCGCTCATTTTTTTTTCGTTTTAATCTCATTAAAAATCTTGCCAAACTGACTGACTCCCACTGAAAGTGCCAAGCGTTCCCGGTAATAGGTTTGAGCGTTTTCACCCATGGCTTGCCGCTCAACCGGAGTTAATTTTTGGAGCGTCTCAGCCGCTGAAGCCAAAGAAATACTGTTTTCAGATTCGGCCACCACACCCCCACCCGACTGCAGAACAAGATCAGCCGCATCACCATTCACCGCCATCAACAGGGGTTTCCCGACTGTCATGTAGGCCTGGGTTTTTGAGGGAATGGTGATTTCAAACAGCGGGTCTTTTCGTAAATGCACCAGCAACGCATCGGCTGCATTGAGCAGCGTTCCCACTTCTGCCATAGACACTGGTGGCAAAAACACGACGTTGCGCAACCGCAGCTCGGCCGCACGCTGCTTAAGCCGCTCTACCTCCACGCCGCCGCCCAGCATCACAAAACACACACGCCAATCGCGCGCCTGCAATAAGGCGGCTGCGTCCAGTACGGCATCGAGCGCTTGGGCCTTGCCCATGTTGCCGGCAAAAAGGATTCGAAACTGCTCAGGCCCCGGAAAATTGGCTGCCAGTTTTCCCTGTGGCGCGTTAAGGGCAGCTTCATCAGCCCAGTTGAAAATCACGTCGATTTTGCGTTCTGGCACACCGCGCTGCACCAGCAAACGCTTGAAGCCCGGCGACAGTACCACAAGGTGATCTACCCGGCAATAGACCCACTGGCAGACAGCTTCCACAGCATTCAATGCACGCGGGTTGTTGACCATGCCAGTTGCACGCAGCGTATCTGGCCACATGTCCTGAATGTCGTACACCACCGGGATGCGACGGAACAGGCGAATCAAGCTGGCCGTAATGCCTACCGTTAGCGGCGGGTGGTAGGCATAAATTACATCGGCCCGCTTGGCAAAGAACAAGCCATAGATCAAGGACGATGCAGCGAAGCTCAGGTAATTCAACACCCGCTTGATCGCCGACTGGTCGTGGTTGGGGTACAGAGGTACGCGTGTGATCTCAACGCCGTCAATTACTTCTCGCTGAAGCAGCTTGATGCGGTAACCCGTGTAGACCGTGCCGCCCGGGTAATTGGGGAAACCAGTAACAACCTCTACCTCAAATCCCTGGCGTACCAACTCGCGCGCAAACACAATCCCCTTGAAGGTTGGCTCCGGGTCAAACCACTGCGTCAGCAGCAACACACGAACAGGCATGTATCAGTATTTCTTCCAAACCACACGGTTCACGTAGTCGGTGTAGCTGTGAATGATACGTAGCACCTTGTCAGACACATTGGGCATGCTGTAATCGGCTACCTGGCGCAGGCTGCGCTCCTCGCCGCGGTTCTGGCTAGCCAGAATCGCCAGGCCTTGAAGCACGCGCTCCACCTCCAGCCCGACCATCATCACGGCGGCTTCTTCCATGCCCTCGGGGCGCTCATGCGCTTCGCGCAGGTTCAGCGCCGGGAAATTCAAGATCGACGACTCTTCATTAATCGTGCCGCTATCTGACAAGGAAGCGCGCGCTGACAACTGCAGCTTCACGTAGTCATGAAAGCCCAGTGGCTTAAGCAGTTGCACGTTTGCATGGAACTTTACCTGCATGGAATCCACGCGCTTTTGCGTGCGCGGGTGGGTCGAAACGATCACTGGCAAGCCGTACTGCTCGGCCACTGTGTTCAACACCTGCACCAGCTTGCCAAAGTTCACATCAGAGTCGATGTTTTCTTCGCGGTGGGCGCTGACGACAAAGTATTGTTCTTCCTGAAGGCTAAGGCGTTGCAGCACATCCGACGCATCAATGCGCGGGCGGTAATGCGTCAGCACCTCGAACATGGGGCTTCCGGTCTTGATCACCATGTCTGGCGGCAAGCCTTCGCGCAGCAAGTATTCACGGGCAATGCTGCTGTACGTCAGGTTGATGTCGGCCGTGTGGTCCACGATGCGGCGGTTGATTTCTTCGGGCACGCGCTGGTCAAAGCAGCGGTTGCCCGCTTCCATATGGAAGACCGGAATCTTGCGCCGCTTGGCCGGCAACACCGCCATGCAGCTGTTGGTGTCGCCCAGCACCAGCACAGCTTCGGGCTTTTCAGTGGCCAGCACGCCGTCCACCGCAATGATGATCTTGCCGATGGTTTCTGCCGCGCTGCCCCCAGCCGCATTCAAAAAATGGTCGGGCTTGCGAATGCCCAGATCGTCAAAAAAGATCTGGTTTAGTTCATAGTCGTAGTTCTGGCCGGTATGCACCAGCACATGTTCGCAATGCGCATCAAGCTGCGCCAGCACACGGGAAAGACGAATGATCTCGGGCCGGGTGCCGACCACCGTCACAACTTTTAGTTTTTTCATGAGTAACTTTTTACTTCTTCACTTCTACTTTTGTAAAACGTATCAATACACCGCCTCGCGGTCACCTACATTCACCAGAATGATTTGCCTATTTTCAATCAACAGCTCAAGCGTGATGCGATAAGAAAGGTGGATTGAAATCGAATGCAAGCCTTTCAGCGCGCCGCTGAGCGCCTGCAGTCGCAGCGACGGATGAAACGGATTGGCTTGCACGAGCTGCAGGGTTTTCAGGTATTGCTGGCGCGCTTCAGGATGCCCTTTCAGCCAGCGTGCTGCGCTGCGGCTGTAGGACTCAGTAAAGACCACCGCATAGCTCATGCCAAACTGTCAAGCCGCGTCAAGTGTGCCTCGGGCGACTCCTGAACAAAACGCCCTACCGCCATGTCAGCCCGTGTTTGCGCCAAGGCAGCGTCTAGTTCGCATTTGCGCAGATGGTAATAGTGCGCCATGTCCATCACCACAAAGCGATCCTTGCCGCGCACCGAAACAATGACCTCGGCATGCTCGGACAGTACCGCCTCTATGGCTGCCACTCCCTTGGTTTTTAAATCATTGGCGCTGATATGAGGCATCTCAACTCCTTGCAAAAATCAAATCGTACACTTAATCGTACGATTTAAAGCGCGCAAGCAAACGTATCCGGCCGTGCACGGTCAAACACCTCATTAGCCCACAACATGACAACCATCTCATCAGCGCCAATATTGGTGATGTCATGCGTCCAACCTGGAACCGTTTCCACAATCTCAGCTTTCTCGCCGCTGGTCACCAGCTCATGCGCCTGACCAGTCTGCATATGGCGGAATTTGAAGCGCGCATGACCCTTGATGACCAGAAACTTCTCGGTCTTGCTGTGGTGGTAATGCCCACCCCGGGTAATGCCGGGGTGCGCCGTGAAGTAAGAAAACTGCCCTGCATCAGGGGTTTTAAGCATTTCCACAAACACGCCGCGCGGATCAGCATGCTGCGGCACGGTGTAGGTAAACAGGTCTACCGGTAGATAGCTCACATAAGTGGCATACAGCGCGCGTAGCAAACCGGTGCCCACACGCTCGGTCATCAGTGTGTCGCGGCTGTCCTTGAAAATCTGAATCAGCCGCGCCAGCTCACCCACGGTAGTGGTGTATTGCGGCGCCACGGTGGCAAAACCATCGGTATCCACTGCAGTATCCGCGCCGTCCATCAGTTGCACAAAGCGCTCAATCACATCGTCTACATACACCAGCGTGACCGGTGCGGCCGGGTCATTGACCTGGATCGGCAGGCCGCGCGCAATGTTGTGGCAAAACGTGGCCACTGCCGAGTTGTAGTTGGGCTTGCACCATTTGCCAAACACATTGGGCAGCCGAAAGATATGCACTGGCACCTTGTGGCTGCGCGCAACATCCCGCAAGGCGTCTTCAGCCCCGCGCTTGCTCTGGCCATACGGGTTGTCACGCCCAGCCTGGGCCGATGAGGTGTAAACGATGGGCACCCGCTTGCCCGTTGCCGTAGCCACCGCTCCAACCGCCCCGCATAGCGCCTGGGTCAGGTCCACATTGCCTGACACAAACTCTTGGGGGTCTTGCGGGCGGTTAATACCAGCCAAGTGAAATACAAAGTCTATGCCTTGCAAAAGCGCTGGCAGCTGGGCCTCATCCTCATTTCGGGTAAAGCAAACAACCTGTACGTCCTTGCGTTCAGCCAAGTGCAACCGCAGGTTTTTACCAACAAAACCATCGGCTCCGGTGATCAGCACGTTCATCGCTTAGTCTTCCGCCACAACGTTTTCACCGCGCGCGATGCGCTGCATGAAGTCAAGCTTGAGCAGCAGCGCCTTCATGCCTTCCACATCCAGTCGGGTGGTATTGTGTGAGTCGTAGGTTTCACCATGTGAGCTTTGAGTCAGGCGTTCTTCACCCTGTTCCACAAACTTGGCGTAGTTCAAATCACGCCCATCGGGCGGTACGCGAAAGTAATCGCCACAGTCTTCAGCACAGGCCACTTCTTCACGGCTTAGCAGCGCCTCATACAACTTTTCGCCATGACGAGTACCAATGCTGCGCACCTCGTGGTCGGGCTTGTCCATTAGCGCCAAAATGGCCTGAGTCAACACTTCTACCGTGGCAGCCGGGGACTTTTGCACAAATATGTCGCCGTTGTTCCCATGCTCAAACGCATACAGCACCAAGTCCACCGCATCAGCCAGCGTCATCATAAAGCGCGTCATGCTCGGGTCGGTCACCGTGAGGGGCCTGCCCGCCAGCACCTGTTGGACAAACAGCGGAATCACCGAGCCGCGCGACGCCATCACATTGCCATAGCGTGTACCGCAGATTACGGTGTTGGTACCTTCTAGGTTGCGGCTGGATGCGACCATGACCTTTTCCATCATGGCCTTGCTAATGCCCATGGCGTTGATGGGGTACACGGCCTTGTCAGTACTGAGACACACCACGCGCTTCACACCGGCTGCAATAGCGGCTACCAGCACATTTTCGGTGCCCAGCACGTTGGTGCGCACCGCCTGCATGGGATGAAATTCGCATGAAGGCACTTGCTTGAGTGCTGCAGCATGAAACACATAATCCACTCCGCGCATGGAGGAAGCCACACTGCGCGCATCGCGAACGTCGCCAATGTAGAACTTGATCTTGGGATGGTTGTAGCGTTTACGCATGTCATCCTGCTTCTTCTCGTCACGGCTGAAAATTCGAATCTCAGAAATACTCGTATTGAGAAAGCGCTTTAGCACAGCGTTTCCAAAAGAGCCGGTACCACCAGTAATAAGGAGAGTTTTATTAGTAAACATTTAGTATCTATTAATTATATAGAATTTAAGTAATTAATTACGGCGCAACAGCTGCCAGAGCACCTGCGAAAAGATTTCGATTTAAAACCAATGCCTCGGCGCCTATTTTTTGTTCAATGGCGAATTGAATGCAACTTTGTCTAACCCGCTCCCACTTTATATTGTCAAATCCCGCAGCCATCTCTAAAGCTCTAACAAATTCATCAGGTGCATCAAGTGATAAATCCCAACCCAATTGACGCTTCTCTAAATCACGCCATGGTGTCTGATCACTGATAAGTACCGGCAGTCCAGCAAACCACGATTCAATAAAAACATGTCCATAATTTTCACCATGCGTAGGCAAAAAAAATAAATCGTGTTTTGCAAGGGAAGCATGCACATGTTCATGTGGAACACTCCCAGCATAAATTACTATGATGTGTGCAGGAAGTTGGTTAATTAGCTTAACACATCTATCCCAATAAACTAGATCTTCTTGTGGCCCATAAATAGTAAACTGTACTGGAACACTGACACGCGCTAATACGCTCAGCGCAAAATCAAGGTTTTTCTTAGGAGATAAACGCGATAAAAAACAGACTTTCAAATGGTGACTTGATTCTACTTTCTCATCAACGGCAATTTTCAAACCCGAATTGTTCATATCAGTTAAATCTGCTGCAACTGATATATTCCCCGCAACTTCAGGCAAAACCTTGTCAGTCATAACAATTTGGATATCTGCGCGCTCATACGCAGTCGAGGCATGCCAAGTCACGTTGTTATACAAACCCATTAAACGTGCCAATTTAATAAAATACGATTTTTTTCGCGATTTGAGTTTTAATGCGCCTTCAGAAAATTCACCGCGTGGCGCGACAACTGTTGCTTTGTTACCAATTAAACTTATCCATTTCACAATCAAAGGAAATATAGTAAAAGGCACACTAAAAAAACTGTTTAAATAAAGCAGGTCATACTCAGTTTCGCGAAGTAACCGAGTAATCCCGAAAATATTTCTCATCGATGGGCTTGCATAGAAAACTTTCGCGTTACCGACTTGGTTCCACGCATTAACCTTTACATTTGGATAAGGTACGTTGTCATCAAAATCCCGATCAGACGTTAAGATTAAAAATTGATAATCATCAGATAATCTATCAACCATGTTAGCAATGGAGCGAATGGGACCGCCTCCACGATAGCCAGGCAAATAAAAAGGAGTAAGAGTCAAAATTATAGGTTTTTTTTTAAGCGACATAGAATGTTATATATTCACGTTTAAACGCAGAGAAGTAATAATTTGAGCGATGCAAGAGCGCCAGCTATGTTGTAACTGCACAATCTCACGTCGAGCATGTATATGCTCCGGACTAAAAAGCTTGTCCGCAGATAATAGTATTTCCGCTAAATTCGAAAGATCGTCAGCAACAATACAAAGATGGTCGCGTAGGGACTCAGGCAATGCATAGAAGTCGTTAACCACTACTTCGCCTTGCGCGCATACGATATTAAAAAATTTTGACGGAAAAAAATAGGTTTGGTTAAGTCCCAAACTGTAACGCAAACAGAAGTTCCAGCGTGCTTTTCGCTGCCAAGTCAGTACAACAGCTTCGGGTTGGAAGCCATGGTA
>JAQGLT010000036.1 GCA_028292745.1 Polaromonas sp.
CGAGTTCCAGCTGATCCAGGGCAAGGTCGCCGACATGTACACCGTGCTGCAGGCCGGCCGCTCGTTTGCCTACACCGTCGCCAAGAACCTGGACATGCTGGGCACCGATCATGTGCGGCAGGTGCGCAAGGACTGCGCCTCGGTCATTTTGTGGTGCGCTGAAAAGGCCACCTGGATGGCCGGCGAGGGCGTGCAGATTTTCGGCGGCAACGGCTACATCAACGATTACCCGCTGGGCCGGCTGTGGCGCGATGCCAAGCTCTATGAAATCGGCGCGGGCACCAGCGAAATCCGCCGCATGCTGATCGGCCGCGAGCTGTTTGCCGAAACGATGTGATGGCTGCTCGGCGAGAATACCGCTCATGACCACCTCCTCCATCCAAGACCTTTTTTCCCATAACCGCGCCTGGGCCGCCGAGATGGAGGCCACGCGGCCTGGCTTTTTCACCGGCCTGGTCCGGCAGCAAACGCCCAAGTACATGTGGATCGGCTGCTCGGACAGCCGGGTGCCGGCCAACCAGATCACCGGGCTGGAGCCGGGCGAGGTGTTCGTCCACCGCAATGTCGCCAACATCGTGGTGCATTCGGACCTCAATGCCCTGTCGGCGATCCAGTTCGCGGTCGAGCGGCTCAAGGTGCAGGACATCATGGTTGTCGGCCACTACGGCTGCTCGGGCGTGCAGGCGGCGTTGGAGGGCGCGCGCATCGGCTTGGCCGACAACTGGATACGCCACATCCAGGATGTGCGCCACCGGCACCGCCAGCTGCTCGACAGCCTGGCCGATGCGGTCAGGGCCAATGCGCTGTGCGACATCAACGTGATCGAGCAGGTGGTCAACGTGTCGGTCAGCACCGTCCTGTGCGATGCCTGGGCGCGGGGCCAGCCGGTCCGCGTGCATGGCTGGGCCTTCGGCGTGCATGACGGGCTGCTGCAAGACCTGCAGATGTCGGTCTCCGGCCCGGGCGAACTCGATGACCTGTACCGCAAGGCCATTGACCGCGTCTGGGACCACTGGCGCCTGCAGCCGGCTCAAGAAGAGGGAACCAGGTAGCCATGTTCCCGCAGCGCCTCGATTCTCCGCTGGCCTATGACATCGCCAAGGCGATGATGGATGGCTTCAACCGCCATTACCAGCTGTTCCGCACCGAATCGGCCCGCGCCAAGCACCGCTTTGAAACGGCCGACTGGCACGGCCAGCAGCGCGCCCAGCGCGAGCGCATCGAGTTCTACGACCTGCGTGTGCGCGAAGCCACCATCCGGCTCGAACGCGAATTCAAGGCCGGCGAGCAGCCGATGGACGTGTGGCACCAGGTCAAGCTGCATTACATCGGCTTGCTGGTCAACCACCACCAGCCCGAGCTGGCCGAAACGTTCTTCAATTCGGTGACCACCAAGATCCTGCACCGCAGCTATTTCCAGAACGACTTTATTTTCGTGCGGCCCGCCGTCAGCACCGAGTACATCGAAAACGAGGAGCCGTCCGCGCTGCCGACCTACCGCGCCTACTACCCGTCGCGCGACTCCATGCACGACACCCTGCGCAAGATGGTGGAGGACTTTGCGCTGTGCACCGAGTTTGAAGACCTCCCGCGCGACACCGGCTACGTGACCCAGGCGGTCATGGCGCGTCTGGCCGATGTGAAGCTGCGCGCGAATTTCCAGATCCAGGTGCTGTCGGGCCTGTTCTTTCGCAACAAGGGCGCCTACGTGGTGGGCAAGATCATCAACGGCTTCAGCGAAACGCCTTTTGCCCTGCCGATCCTGCACAGCCAGCCGGCGCCGGGCCTGGCGTCCAAGGCGGGCAGCGAAGGCATCTCCAGCGAGTCCGGCTCCGGGAAACTGGTAATCGACGCGGCGCTTTTCGGCGAGGACGACCTGCTCATCCTGTTCAGCTTTGCGCGGGCCTATTTCATGGTGGACATGGGCATTCCCTCGGCCTTCGTGCAGTTCTTGCGCAGCATGATGCCGCGCATGCCGCGCGCCGAAATCTACAACGCATTGGGGCTGGCCAAGCAGGGCAAGACGCTGTTTTACCGCGACTTTCTGCACCACCTGCGCCACTCGACCGACAAGTTCCGCATCGCCCCCGGCATCAAGGGCATGGTCATGCTGGTGTTCGACCTGCCTTCGTTTCCCTATGTGTTCAAGGTCATCAAGGACTACTACCCGCCGCAAAAAGACACCACGCGCGAGAAGATCAAGGGCAAGTACCTGCTGGTCAAGCAGCACGACCGGGTGGGCCGCATGGCCGACACCCAGGAGTACAGCGAAGTGGCGTTTCCGCGCGACCGTTTCGACGACGAGCTGATCGCCGAGATCGAGAAGTTCGCGCCCAGCCAGCTCGAAATCAGCGACCGCGATGGCGACGGCCAGATGGAGGTCGTCATCAAGCATGTCTACATCGAGCGGCGGATGATTCCGCTCAACATCTACCTGCAGGAAGCCTTTGACCTGGGCGTGGCCGAGCCGTTTGCCCAGGGCCAGATCGAGCGCTCGGTGCTGGAGTACGGCAATGCCATCAAGGACCTGGTGGCGGCCAATATTTTCCCGGGCGACATGCTGTGGAAGAACTTCGGCATCACCCGCCACGGCAAGGTGGTTTTCTACGACTACGACGAAATCGAATACATCACCGACTGCAAGTTCCGCAAGGTGCCGCTGGCGCGCAACGAAGAAGACGAAATGAGCGGCGAGGTGTGGTATTCGGTTGGCCCCAAGGACGTGTTTCCGGAAACCTTCGGCCCGTTCCTGCTGGGCAATGACGCGGTGCGGGAGGTGTTCATGAAGCACCATGCCGACCTGCTCGACGCGGCCTTCTGGCAAAGCCACCAGGCGCGCATCCAGGCCGGCCATGTGTTCGACGTCTATCCCTATGACCAGCAAAAGCGCTTTGCGGTCATGGCCGCCCAGGCGCCTGCCGACTAAGGGCCATTCGGGCGGCCCATGAATTTCAATTCATTTCCAGAACCCAAGGAGAAAACCATGCGTGATTCCATCGTCATCCTGGGCGCCGCCCGCACGCCCATGGGCGCTTTCCAGGGCGACTTTTCCAGTCTGGCCGCCAACGACCTGGGCGGCGCCGCCATCCGGGCCGCCGTCGAGCGTTCGGGTGTCGCCCCTGAAAAAGTCGACGAGGTGCTGTTCGGCAACTGCCTGATGGCCGGACAGGGCCAGGCGCCGGCGCGCCAGGCCGGCTTCAAGGGCGGGCTGCCCGCCGCCACAGGCGCGGTCACGCTGTCGAAAATGTGCGGCTCGGGCATGGAGGCGACCCTGCTGGCGCATGACCAATTGATCGCGGGCAGCCGCGATGTGGTGGTGGCCGGCGGCATGGAAAGCATGACCAATGCGCCCTACCTGCTGCCCAAGGGCCGGGGCGGCATCCGCATCGGCCACGACCGGATTTTTGACCACATGATGCTCGACGGCC
>JAQGLT010000061.1 GCA_028292745.1 Polaromonas sp.
GCGCCGCGGCCATGCCGCCTGGGCCGCCGCCGCAGCCGATGTCCAGGATGCGGGCGCCCCCGGCCAGCGGCTGCCGGGCCAGTTCGGCCTCGATGCAGGCCGCGAACCGGTAGGTGTCCGGGCCGAAAAACACCGCGTCCGCCGCCGCCGTGGGATAGGCCGAATGGGCATACAGCTGCCCGCCCAGGCTGGAAAAGCGGACCTGGCTGCGAAACCGGCCTTCGAGGCCCGCGCTTTCTTCGAGCAGGCCGCCTTCGCGCAGCCAGCCCAGCACGTGCGCAGGCAGCAGTCTGGCGGCAAACGGGCGGCTCCAGCCGAAAACGCCGCGCAGGTCCCGGGCGGGGGCCGCAGCGCTGCGGGCATTGACGCGGGCATGGCTGGCCGGCGTGATGGTGGTGTACTGGTAGCCCACGCCTTGCAGCCAGCGGCCCAGCAGGGTCAGCGTGTCGGGGAGGGAAGGGGCCATGTGAAAAGTGTGGGAGTGGGGAGTTTAATTTTGCCTCCTTTCAAGTCCAGGCGATCGCGGCGGCTGCGCCGAGGCGCTGTAGGCGGCAGGCGGCGGGCGCGAATCGGCAGAAAACCTTGGCACCGGCCGCCCCCTGGTGGCATGCTATTCATTTAATAGCTGCTGGCGCGCTCCACTCTGCGCTACAGCCTTAATGATGCACAAAGCACAATGCGCAACCGGCCGGCGCCCGCCTGAACCCGCAGGCACTGCTACGCTAGCCATTCCGTAAAAGCCGGTGGAGACAAACCATGCGCCAGACGCCCCCCCACATTCCCCAGATCCGCCTGTACCAGGACTGGCTGCGCGAGCGCCGCGGCCTGCGGTTCGACAGCTACGACGCGCTGTGGCGCTGGTCCACCACCGAGCTGGACGCCTTCTGGCAAAGCCTCTGGGACTACTGCGACCTGCGCTCGCCCACGCCCCACGGCGCGGCGCTGGCGCGCAACACGATGCCGGGCGCCGAGTGGTTTCCCGGCGCCCAGGTCAACTATGCGCGGCAGGTGCTGCGCCATGCGGACGCCGCCCACGCCGCCGGCTGTCCCGCCGTGGTCAGCAGCAATGAACGGCAGCGCCTGCGCGAACTGAGCTGGCCCGAGCTGCGGCGCCAGGTGGCTTCGCTGGCGCTGCACCTCAGGGCGCAGGGCGTGCAGCCCGGCGACCGGGTGGCCGCCTACCTGCCCAACATCCCCGAAACCGTGGTTGCCTTCCTGGCCACCGTGAGCATCGGCGGCGTGTGGAGCGTCTGCGCGCCCGACATGGGCACCCCTGCCGTGCTCGACCGCTTCCGGCAGATCGCGCCCAAGGTGCTGATCGGCTGCGACGGCGTGACCCATGCGGGCCGCGACCATGACCGCCTGGGCGTGCTCGCCGAGCTACGCGCAGCCCTGCCCAGCGTGGGGCACACGCTGCTGCTGGGCAATCTGGATGCTATGGTTTCAGTAGCTGGTTGCGCAGACTGGACAAGCGCTACAGCACGAAATGACGCCGAAGTCGCCGCTTTCGAGCCGCTCTGGCTGGCGTTCGACCATCCGCTGTGGATCGTCTACTCCAGCGGCACCACGGGCCTGCCCAAGCCCATCGTGCACGGCCACGGCGGCATGATCCTGGTCCAGATGCAGCTGGGCAGGCTGCACAACGACATCGGCTGCAGCTACCACCCCAACTCCCTTGGCGAGCGCTACCACTGGTACAGCTCCACCGGCTGGGTGATGTGGAATGCGCAGGTGGGCGGCCTGCTGTGCGGCACCACCTGCGTGATCTTCGACGGCAACCCCGGCGGCAGCCGCGAGCGCCCCGACTGGACCACGCTGTGGCGCTTTGCCGCCGACACCGGCGTCACTTTTTTCGGCGCAGGCGCCGCATTTTTCGCCAATTGCATGAAGGCCGGCATCATCCCCGCAGCCTGCGGCGACCTGCGCCGCATCCGCGCGCTGGGCTCCACCGGCTCGCCCCTGAGCGCCGCAGTGCAGCAGTGGGGCACGGCGTTCATGGCCCCCACGCTGGCCGCTTCGCGTGCTGCGCTGCCCCCCGAGGGGGCTGAACTGCGCTTGGGGCAGCCCGGCGCTGCGTTCATCGCCCCCACGCTGGCCGCTTCGCGCGCTGCGCTGCCTCCCGAGGGGGCTGAACTGCGCTTGGGGCGGCCCGGCGCTGCGTTCATTGCCCAGGCCGGTGTGGATGGCCGCAGCGACGGCCGCGCGGACGGCATCTGGTGGTGCAACATTTCCGGCGGCACCGACTTTGCCGGCGCCTTCATCGGCGGCAACCGCGAACTGCCGCAAACCCCCGGAACCATGCAGTGCCGCATGCTGGGGGCGGCGGTCGAGGCCTGGGACGCGCAGGGCCGGCCGGTCGTCGGCGAGGTCGGCGAGCTGGTTTGCACCCAGCCCCTGCCGTCGATGCCCCTTTTCCTGTGGGGCGACGACAGCGGGGCGCGCTATGCCGCCAGCTATTTCGACATGTACCCGGCCGGCCATGGCCGCCAGCCGGGCGGCGGCGATGCCGGGCCGGAATTCGGCGCGGTCTGGCGCCACGGCGACTGGCTCCGCATCGACCCCGGCGCCGAGGGCGGCTGCGTGATCTACGGCCGCTCCGACGCCACCATCAACCGCCACGGCCTGCGCATGGGCACCAGCGAGCTGTACAGCGCCATCGAGGCCCTGCCCGAGGTGCTGGATTCGCTGGTGGTCGACCTGGAGTACCTGGGCCGCCCCAGCTACATGCCGCTGTTCGTGGTGCTCAAGCCCGGCGTTGCGCTTGACGAGGCAATCAAGGGCCGCATCGCCCAGGCCGTCCGCACCGCGCTCAGCCCGCGTTTTGTGCCCGACGCCATTTTTCAGGTCGCCGACATCCCGCGCACGCTGTCGGGCAAGAAGCAGGAGCTGCCGATCAAGAAGCTGCTGCTCGGCCAGCCGCTGGACAAGGTGGTCAACCGGGAGGCCATGGCCAATCCGGGCTGCCTGGACTGGTATGTGGCGTTCGCGCAGGAACGGCTGCAATGCAGCGCAGGCGACTGACACCGGCCCGCTGCTGTCCTTGCGGTGCCTGGATCAGCGCGGCCCTGCCTGCCCAGCAGCGACTCCCCGCAAGAATTCCGCAAGCCCGGCGTTGGCGCCAAGCCTGCCCGCCAGGGCCGCCGCCTGCATGACATCGCGCGCGGCGCCGATGCTTTCCTGAAGCTGAACGGCCTGCTTACGCCAGCGCCTGGCGGGCCGCCGGGATAAAAGCGGGTGCACGGCTTCGATACCGTAGCGAAGCCGCTTGGCAAGGATCCGGGCCTGGTGCTGGCTTTGCGGATCGGAAGCGCCTTTCAGGGCGCCCTCCATTTTTTGGTGCAGGCGGCCGATCCGGTGGCCGGCCCAGCGGCGCAGGGAAGTTTTCGGCGCCTCGTCGTCAAGCCCGTGCGCGTCGGGCAGCGCTTCGAGCCACTGCGTGATGGCCAGCAGCGTCAGGCCAACGGCGGGCTGTTCAAGCGCATGGCAGACCGATTTGCGGTGCAGCCCGGCAGCCTGCGTCAAGTCCCGCATCAGGGCTTGCCAGATTTCTTCCCTGTGCGGATTTCCTGCCGTGTAGGCGCCGGCGAACGGCGGCAGGGTTTCGGTGCGCGCCACATCGAGATCCCGCAGTTCGCCCACGAAGGTCAGCAGCGGCCGCAGCGGCTGCCAGTCGGGCATGGCCGGGCCCGCAAGCGCCGACCTGAAAAGACGCCATGCGCTTTTAAAGCGCCGCCAGCCCACGCGGGCCTGGTGCACCGCCTCGGGGTCGCCGCCGGCGCGCAGCGCGTTCAGGTTGGTGGTGAAATGGCCGAACATTTCCCGCAACACCTGCTGCGCGGCAACGGCCAGGGGCATGCCGGCGGTCAGCCTGGGCGGCTGGGCGCGCAGAGGCAGGTCGAGCGTGCCCTGCAGCAAGGCATGGCCCCGCCCGGCCTTGCTGATGTTGAGCGGCAGCACGGCAATGGAGCGGGCAATCTGCGCCGCCACATCGAACAGGGCCTGCGGCTTGCCCGCGAGCAGTTCCAGCTCCAGTTCGCAGATGGCTTGCTGCCGGCCGCCGGCCACTATCTGCCCGATGTCCAGCGCCACCTCGACGATGCTGCCGCCCTGCCTGCGCACGGCCCAGCGGGTCCGCTCGAAGGCCGTCACGAAACACGGCGCCAGCGCCTGGAACAGGCGGCCATCGGCGTCGAGACCGGACCACGGCGTGGCCTGAAGCGCCTCTGCCTGCAGTTCGCCGCCCGGCACGGGCACCTCCCATTCGCCCCGCCGGCTCAAGGCGGAGTCGCTGGCGCCGCCGATCTTCAGCGTCTGCAGCCATTCGGGCGCCGCCTCGCCGCCCAGGCGCCGCAGCCGCAAGGCAACATGCCTGCGGTGCAGGTCCTGCCCGGGGGTGTCGTAGTAGATGTTGTGCACCTGCAGCCGGGTCGCCGGACGGCGTGCCAGTACCGCAACGCGTGTGAGCTTCTTGGCCAGGCTGGCCGGATCAGGCCCGGGCAATGCCAGCTTGAGTTCGATTTCTTCCTGTCGCGGGGCGGCGGGGCGATGGGTTTTCATGGAGCCGTACTGCGAATGTTCACCACTGGCAGTTTCCCGGCAGCCTCAGATGCCGTGCATGACCGGCGGTATTTCCAGCAGGATTTCGCGCGCCAGAAACCCCAGCGGCCCATGCCGCCTGGCCAGCCTTTTGCCGGCGCGCGCGTGCAGCACCACGCCCCA
This sequence comes from Polaromonas sp., assembly GCA_028292745.1. Classification (GTDB taxonomy): domain Bacteria; phylum Pseudomonadota; class Gammaproteobacteria; order Burkholderiales; family Burkholderiaceae_C; genus Polaromonas. The sequence continues at coordinate 4,720 of JAQGLT010000061.1, forward strand.
GGCGGCGGCCTGCTCCAGCGAGGCGCCGCGGGCCGCGAGCCCGGCCATGATGCCCGCCAGCACATCGCCCGAGCCGGACGTGCCCAGGCCCGCATTGCCCGAGACATGGCGCCATGCCGCCCCCTCGGGCGACATGATGAAGGTGGTCGCGCCTTTCAGGGCGATCACCGCGTTGACCCGGCGGGCCATGTCCTGCGCCACCACCGGCGCATCGTCGATGACCTCGTCCTTGCTGCGGCCGCTCAGGTGCGCCATCTCCCCCGCGTGCGGGGTCAGCAGCACCGGCTGGTCAAAGCGGGGCTGGCGCAGCACTGCGTCCATCGCCAGCGCATCCAGAATCACCGGCACGTTCTTCAGCTGGCGCAGCAGCTTCACGACAAATTCGACGCTGCCCTTGCCGTCCAGCAGGCCGGGGCCGATCAGGACCGCACCGCTGCGCGCCGTGCACTGCTTGAGCAGTTCGGTGCCCGAGGCCAGCAGGCCGCCGTCCGGGGCTTCGGGCAGCGCGATGACGCGCGCTTCGGGCATCAGGAGCGCCAGCCCCGCCGCCACGCTTTGCGCCGTGGCAATCGTGAGCTTGCCAGCGCCAGCGCGCAGCGCTGCCGTGGCCGCCAGCAGCGCCGCGCCGGGAATTTCCCGGCTGCCCGCCACCACCAGCACCTGCCCGCGGCCCTCCTTGTCCGATGAATCGTCGGCAAGGGGCAGCGGCCACTTGCGCAGGGCGTCCTTGTTCAGCTTGCGCGTGAGAACCGCAGGCTGCAGGGCTTTGGCTTCACGCATTGGGCGCCACCGCCGCATCGGGCTCGGAGGTGACCGGCGTGCCTTCCTCGATCAGCGGCACCAGGAAATTCACCAGGTCCAGCAGGTACTGGGGCTCGGCATTGCCATCGTCCTCGCCAATGGCCCGGTAGGAGGTGACGCTGCAGTTGGGCACGTCGCCCAGGCGGTCAATGCCCAGGATGGTCGCCTCATCCATCTGCTCCACCAGGTAGCGCATGCAGTTCACGATGACCTGATGCGCCACCACCAGCACCCGTTTGCCGGCGTATTCCCGCGTCGTCATTTCCAGCAGGCTGCGCAGCCGCAGGATGACGTCGCACCAGCTTTCGCCACCGGGCGGGCGAAAGTAGAACTTGCCGACATGGCCGCGCTGCTCGCTCAGTTCGGGGTATTTTTGAGTGATGCCCAGGTGCGTCAGCCGGTCCAGGATGCCGAACTCCTTTTCGCGCAGGCGCTCGTCCAGGCGCAGCTTGACGTCGCTCGTAATGCCCGCGCTGTCCAGCAGCAGGCGGGCCGTTTCCTGCGCCCTGACGTACGGCGAGCACAGCACCACCTGGGGCTGCTCCTGCGCGGGCAGGCTGCCAAACCAGTGGCCCAGGCTTTCGGACTGGCGCCGGCCCAGGCCGGACAGGGGAACGTCGATGTCGCGCGTGGCAATGTCGATGACATGCAGGCCGCCGGCTTCGGCCGCATCGCGCGCCACGTTGCCGGCGCTCTGGCCATGGCGCACCACCCATAAAATTTGCGGCAGTTTGGGGGTCATGGCAGTTTCCTGTGCGCCGGGCAGTCCGGCAAGGCGGTCGGGGGCGTGGTGAAAGGCATGCGCCAGCGTAACGGCTGTCCGGCTGCCCGCCTGTCAGACGGTGTTTAGCCTGTTGTAGGAAAGCGCCGAAGCCGGGCCGCTGCCCTTGGCACGCAACCTTGCGGTGACCGCCAGTGTCGGGCCGCTTTGCAGCCGCGTCAGACCCCCACTCAGTCCAGCAGCGCCAGGGCGGCCACAAAGCCCGCCGGCGCCGGCAGCGCCCAGGCCTGCAGCGGCGGCGCGGGGATATCGAACGCCACGGCATAGCGGCCCGACGGGCCCGGCACCACCGACACCGACTGCAAATGGTCGGCAATGCCCAGCCCCAGGGCCTTGAGCACCGCTTCCTTGCCGCTCCAGATGCGAAAAAATGCCAGCGTGCCCGCCTCCGCATGCGCCTGTTCGCTGCAATGGCGCCGCTCCGCCGGGGTCAGGGCGGTGGCGACCGGCCAGTCGCCGGCCGGGCTGCCAACCGCCTCGATGTCCACCCCGACAGGCTGCCGCGCCGACAGCGCGATCAGCGCGTAATTTTTCGAATGCGACAGGTTGAAGTGCAGCCCTTCCCCGCCCGCCAGCCGGGGCTTGCCGAACCCATCGATCCGCAGCGCCACCGCCTGCACCGCAATCTGCAGCCGCTCGGCCAGCAGCCGCCGCAGCGCCACGCGGGCCGCGGCAAAGCGCAGCCGGTGCGCCGGCTGGCGGTAGCGCAGGCAGCGCGCCTGCTCATCGGCCGGCAGCAGCGGGAGCAGCGCATCGAGCGCCACGTTTTGGGCGTCCAGCGCCAGCCGCCAGACCGCCACGCCTGCCGGCAAGCCAGGCGGGGTGATGTCCTGGAGCAAGACCTGGGGAGAAGGGGGCATCGGGTCCTCGGGTTATCGGGTCAAGGCTTGTTGTGTTCCTGGCTTGGCTGGGAAAGCAGGTGGGAGGAAAGTCTCATTCTCGAAAACATGGTTTTGCTATGAATTAAATAGCTGCTTGCGCAGGCGGCGCATGCGCTAGAGGCACTTTTTACTGAAATTATCCAAAAATCATCCAGTTGGCATCTGTTCCGCGCGCCAGCGCTCAAGATAAACCGTCATCAGCCGATCTGGCTTGCAAGGCGAAGCCTTGGCATGACTGCGAACACGAGCAGGAGCCCGAGGTATACCGCGCCCGATACCCTGTCCCGGCTGCTGATGAACTCGGCGAGGGTCTGGTGTTGAAGGAGAACGGCCAATCCCAGCTCGGCAACGACGGACAAGGCCAAGGCCAGGATGCCTGCAGCCAATGACCGGCGCGGCGAACGTATTTCGGGATAGCGCCGCAGGACGTGCCCGGCTGCAAAAAAGATAACGGCAGCCATGAAAGGCATTTCCGCAAGCTCAGCCCAGCGCTCGCCCAGGCGGGGCACAAGCATCGGAACGCGGAACATGCCCAGGACAAAGCCAGTGCCGAGCACGATGGCGAAGTACAGGAGCGCGGCGCGAATCGTTTTTGTCATGGGTATGGGTTGTAAAGCGGGGGCTCGTGATGCTTGGCGCCCGAGCTACATCAAAAATAGCAACAAACCCGGCAGCGTTCAACAACGGGCTTCATTACTGCCCAAGTCCAAAACCCGACCCAACAGCGCAGGCTGAACATTCTGATGGTAGGGCGCATTCGTTTCGATCACCCGACAGCCTGCTGTCTGGCCCCGCCCGCTCAAAGCGGATGTTCGGTGTAGAACTTCCCGCCATGAAACAGCAGCGGCGCCGCGCCGGCGCGGTGGCTGCAGCGCTCGACCTCGCCGACGAAGATGACGTGGTCGCCCTCTTCGTAGCGGCTGCGGTTGAAGCACTCGAAAGTCGCCGCCGCGCCGCTCAGCAGCGGCGCGCCGCACGCGCCTTCGCTGAACGGCACGCCCTGCCAGCGGTCCGGGCGTTTGCTGGCAAAGCGCTCGGCCAGCTCCTTCTGGTCGGCGGCCAGGATATTGATGGCGTAGTGCGAGCCGGTGCTCAGCGCGCTCATCGACGTGGCGCCTTGCGACAGGCTCCACAGAACCAGGGGGGGGTGCAGCGACACCGAGTTGAAGGAATTGGCGGTCAGGCCGATCAGCGCGCCGGCCGGCGTGCGGGCGGTGACGATGGTCACGCCGGTGGCAAACATCGCCAGCGAGGATCGGAATTCTTGGGCGGAAAAGCTCGGCCGGCCTGCTTGGCGAAGAGGAGAAGGAGGCAACATAGCAAAGTAATTTAACTGAAGCCTCGGCTTGCTGTGTGCATCAAACTCGCCCCGCTTCTTTTTTGATAGCTACGTGCGCAGGCGGGACGTGCGCTTGATGGTGTTTTGATAGTGAAACAGCGCAACCGAGCCGCTCGGCTTGCATCGGCCGGCGCCGTGTAGCGCCCTTGCGGGACGCCCGCCACTTCAGCCAATCGGCGAATGCCAGGGCATGCAAGCTACGCGCTGGGAATGCGAAATGGCCCACGGCAGCGCGGGCACGCCGCCCCGGCCGGGCCTTTCATTCCCGGGCCTGCCGCACCCTGTTAAATCCGCTTGTAAGTGCGGTCCATCTCGGCTGCCTTGCTGGTGTCTTTCAGGCCATTTTCAATATCCTGGGCCGCCTGCTCGATCAGCGGGCTTGTCTGGCCGCTGGTCATGTCAACGGCCTCGTCGCGGTCGCGCGGAAGCTCCAGGGTCTGCTCGACCGAATCGTCGTTGAAGTCGGGCTGCCTGTCGGTCAGCGGGCGTTGCGGCTGCGGGTCTTTGGCGGGCATGCCCTTGCCGGCGGCCGGCTGGTTGGGCGTGTTGGCCGGGGAGGTGGTGGATTTTTGCTGGGTCATTCACGCACTGTCCTGCGCTTTTGCGGCTGCGGCTGTCATCCTGAAAAAGACCTATCTGTAGGAAACATGCGCAATTCGTCCATTGGCAGCCGGCCGCCTCCTACAAAAGTGAATGGCTGCAGCCGACTTTCTTGTCTTTAGCGCCACCTGAACACTGAAACGTCCTGATTCAATTGTTTTAACCGGGGAGTTTTTATGCCATACCAAGTGACCGAATGGAGCACCGCGCTGATGACCTCGCTGGCGGCGGCCATGGCGCTGTTTTTCAGCGCAATTCCAAAAATTTTCGGCTTTATAGTGATTTTGATTGTCGGCTGGCTGCTGGCTTCGCTGGTGGAAAAGGCAGTGGCCGCCATTTTGCGGACGATCAAATTCAACGAGCTGGCAAAGCGCTCGGGGCTGGCTGACTTTGTCGGAAAAATGGGGGCCGGCACCGATTCGGCGGGCCTGCTGGGCGCGGTTGTGAAATGGTTTATCCGGCTGATCGCGCTGGTGGTGGCGTTCGATGCGCTCGGGCTGCCGGCGGTGTCGGACGTGCTGCGCCAGCTGCTGCTGTGGCTGCCCAATGTGGTGGTGGCGCTGGTGGTGCTGGTGATCGGCGGGCTGCTCGCCTCGGCCTTGAGCAATGTGGTGCGCGGCGCGGCGGCAAAAAGCGGGCTGGGCAACCCCGACTTTCTGGCCAAGGCGGCTTCGGTGCTGGTGTGGTCGTTTGCCATCGTGGTGGCGGTCAACCAGATCGGTATCGCCACGGCGCTGGTCAATACCCTGTTCATGGCGGTCGTGGGTGCCGTCGCGCTGGCCCTGGGCCTGGCTTTTGGACTGGGTGGGCGTGAAACCGCCGCCGAAATCGTCAAGACCTGGTATCGCAAAGGGCAGCAAAACCAGGACAAGATCGTCCGCGCTGCCGATATTGCCGGAGAAGACATGAAAAACCAGGCAGCGCCCTACACTAATCCGTAAGCCAGCTCAGGCGCCGTGCTGGCGCAGATGGCGGGGCCAAGTCAGGCTGGGTCAGCCCGGGGAAAGCCCAGCCTACCGCCTGGCGCGGGCAAAGCCATAAAAGCCAAAGTCCATCTCTGGCACCTCGCCGCTGATCAACTCGGCCATGGCCTTGCCCGAGCCTGCGCCATGCGTCCAGCCCAGCGTGCCATGGCCGGCATTGACCCACAGGCGGCCGACCCTGGTTTTGCCGATGTAGGGAATGTTGGTTGGCGTGGCGGGCCGCAGGCCGCTCCAGAAGCGAGGCGCGCCGCCTTCCTCCTCCATCCGCGTATCGCACACGCCGGGCAGCACCTCTTCGATTCGCCGGGCCAGCATGCGGCAGCGGGCCCTGGCCAGCGGGGTGTCAAGCGACAGGTCATAGCCGCCGACTTCGATGGTGCCCGCCACGCGCAGGTCATTGCCGAGCCGGCTCATCGCACACTTGACTTCATCGTCGATGGTGCTGACATAAGGCGCGCGGTCGGGCTGGCGCAGCGCGAAGGTGGCGCTGTAGCCCTTGCCGGGATAGATGGGCAGGTCAACGCCCACCGTGCGCAACAGCGGGGCGGTGTAAGCGCCGCAGGCCACCACCACCGCATCGGCCCTCAACCGCAGGGTTTGGGGATGTTTTTGGCCTGTAGCGCAGGTGCCGCGGGCGCCTATAGCTACTGAATCAATAGCATTTCCCGTTTTCTCCAGACGCAGCACGTCATGGCCGTATAAAAACCGCACGCCCCGCGCGGCGCAGCGCCGGGCCAGCGCCTGGGTGAAGAGGCGGGCGTCGCCGCTCTCGTCGCTGGCGGTGTAGGTGCCGCCCACGATGCGGTGGGCAAACGCGGCAAAGGCCGGCTCGATCTTCAGCAGCTCGGCGGTGCTGACCACCTGGCGCGCCACGCCGTGGCGGCGCATCAGCGCCGCCGCCTCGCCGGCCATGTCGAACGACCTGGGGTCGGTGTAATAGTGCGCAATGCCGCGCTCCAGGCGGTGGTAGTCGATGCCGGTGGCGCGCACCACCTCCTTCAGGGCGGCGTGGCTGTAGGCGCCCAGGGCCACCAGCTGCCGCACGTTGCGCTCGAAGGCCGCGTCATTGCATTGGGCCAGAAAGCGCAGGCCCCAGCGCCACTGCTGCCAGCCTTCGCCAAACGGCCACTGCGGCCTGAAGAGCAGCGGCGCATCGTCGCGGAACATCCATTTCAGCACCTTCATCGGCGCCTCCCGGTTGGCCCAGGGTTCGCAGTAGCTGACGGAGATTTGCGCGGCATTGGCAAAGCTGGTTTCCAGCGCGGCATCAGGCTGGCGCTCCACCACCGTGACCTCATGCCCGCGCGTCAGCAAATGCCAGGCCGTGCTGACCCCGATGATCCCCGCGCCCAAAACCACAACGTTCATGACAGGTCCTTTTGAATGCCAAGTGTGCAGGAGCGCCTTGTGCTAAGCAATCAAATTAAACCGTTGGAACCGTTGGCAAAACCATTGCATTACCTGGCCAGGCAACTTGCGGTGCCTGCTTTCGATCCCGCTGCGCACGCAGGTTCAAGCTCAAGAAAATTTCCCTCCGATGGCCGGGGCGCAGGACTATGATCCGCTTCGTACCTGGTGCATGTCTTTAAGGGCCTACGTCACGAACACCTGAGTAGGCCTTGCGTTAAGCCAGCACTTAAAAACCAAGAACTGCACTTACCAAGGCGTCGTCACCCCTATGCTCCGCACTTCAGCAGCAAAAACAAAGACGTCCCTCCCTCAAAAAACGCTGGCAGTAGGGATCAGCAAAAGCAACACGGGAGTCGTTGCTTTTGCTGATCCCGAAAGACCCAACGCATTTTTTTCGTGCAGCGCAAGCACCGGTCTCGGACGACGGTGCGCCCGCCGTGATCTACTGGCCCGCTCCCGCCATGCCGCGGTCCGCGCTGTGCCTGACGCTTTGAGTCCAATGAAATACCGGAAGGCATCGGCGTGCTGAGCTGGCTGGGCCTTCGCTCGCGTCTTGTCCTGCTGGTGCTGCTCGCGCTGGTGCCCGTGTTTGGCCTGTTTGCCTATTCGGCGGCAAGAAACCAGGAGGCCCTGGTCACGCTTACCCAGGACAGCTTGCAGTCCGAAGCGCTACTGGCTGCGTCGCACCAGCAGCTGCTGGTGGAGCGCGCCGCCCAGCTTCTTGGCGACATTGCCAGCGGCCCGTCGGTCAGCGACGGCCACCTGTGCACGCAGTACTTGCAAAGTCTGCACCTCCAGAACCCAGGCTATACCAACCTGGGCGTGGTGGGCCTTGACGGCCAGCTGACCTGTGATGCGATGAGTTCCAGCCCCGACCGGTATTCCGGCGACCAGGAATTTTTCAGGCAGGTCCTGGCTGAACAGAAATTTTTGGTCGGCGGCTACGCGCTGTCACGCGCGACCAAAAACCCCCGTATCGCCTTTGGCATGCCGGTCTACAGCAGCGCAGGCGCGCTCAATGGCGTTGCGTTCGGGACCATGAACATTAACGAGGTCGCGCAGGAACTGGGCAAGAGCACGATCATGGAAGGGGCGCAACTGCGGGTGATTGACCGAAAGGGGATTGTCCTGGCCTCTCATCCGGTCATTGACAGCCTTCAGGGGAAACAGGAACAAGACACCCTGGTGTTCAATGCCGTGAAGTCGAAAAAGCCCGGCCTGACCGAGGCGGTCGATTCCATGGGCATTCTGCGGGTCTATGCCTATGCGCTGGTAGGCGGCATTGCCGATCAAAAGCTGGTGGTTGCCATCAGCGTGCCACACGACGTCATCACGGCAGCCCCGCGCGAATCGCTGAAGATGGATATTGCTGCCTTGCTGGTCGTCACGGCCTTCGGCATGGCCTGTGCATGGGCCATGGGCAAACGCCTGGTCGTCAATCCTGCCAATGCCCTTCTGAAAGAGGCCAATGAAATCGCCCGTGGAAACCTGGCGCCGCGCGTCAAGCTTGAACGATGGAATCACGATGAGATCGGCCGGTTGGGGCAGGCTTTCAACCACATGGCGGACTCCCTGCAAGTCCAGCGCAATGCCCTGGACGATGCGTTGCGCCAGGCCGACAGCGAGCGCGCCATGCTTGACCTCATTCTCAACAGCATGAGCGAGGGCGTGATCGCCGTGGACAACGAAGGGCATTTTCTGCTTTTCAATGCGACTGCGTGCAAGATATTTCCCCCTCCCGAGCCGGGCATGCTGCTGAAGGAGTGGAAGCACAAGAGCAATTTGCTCAACAACAAGTTGTTCACGCTTGAGGCCACCGGCAGCGCCATGCCCGAGGGCCCGCTGACGCAGATCCTGCGCGGCGCCGCGATTGACAATTGTGAGCTGCTGTACGCCAAAGACGGTGCGGAAAACCTTATTTTGAGGATCAGCGGTCGTCCTCTGTTCAACCCGGACAAGCAGCAGGTCGGCGCCTTGATGGTGTTCATCGATGTAACCCAACCCAAGGCCGCGGAACGTTTTGCGCTGGCCCAGGAACAGGTGCTGATGCTGATTGCAGGCGGCGCGCCGGTGCACGATTCGCTTGAAGCCGTGGTGCGGCTGATCGAAAAAACCGCGCCGCAGACGCTGTGCTCCATTCTCCTGGTGGAGGACGGCTGCCTGCGTTACAGCGTTGCGCCCAGCCTGCCACCGGATTTTGTTCAGGCGACCGACGCCTTGATGATTGCCGAAGGCGTGGGCGTCTGCGGAACTGCGGCATTTCGCAAGGAAACCGTCATCGTCGAGGATGTCATGCAGGAGCCCCTGCTGCAAAACTACCACGGCCTGCTAGAGGCGCACGGCATGCGCGCCTGCTGGAGCACGCCGGTGATGGCCGCCGATGGCGAGCTCCTGGCGATTTTTGCAAATTATCGCAAGACGGCCGGAGGGCCCCAGGCCGGCGACCTGGCCCTCATTGCCAGCGCGACCCGGCTGGCGCGCCTGGCGCTGGAGCGGGTGCGCTCAGAGGCAGCGCTTGTCAGCAGCGAGGTCCGGTTCAAGGAACTGGCCGACAACGTCGAGGATGTGTTCTACAGCATCAACACCCGAACCCATGAGGTGCTCTACATCAGCCCCAGCTATGAAAAAGTCTGGGGGCGAAGCTGCGAGAGCCTGTATGCCTCTCCCTCGTCCTATTTGAAGGCCGTGCTGCCTGCGGATCGGCACATCATGCAGCAGGCCATTGAACGCAGCCTGCTCGGCAAGTCAACAAGTATGGAATACCGCATCAGCTTGCCCGATGGCCAGGTGCGCTGGATCAGCGGCTACTGCTTTCCGGTGATGAACGCGGCCGGCACGCTGGAGCGTGTCGTTGGAACCGGCAGCAACATCACCGAGCAAAAGCTGGCGGACCTGGAACTGGCGCGCAGCAACCGGGCGCTGCAGATGCTGAGCCGTTCCAGCATCGCCATCAACCGCGTCGATGACGAGCTTGCGCTGCTGGCCGAGGTATGCCGGGTGGCGGTCGATGTCGGCGGCTACCGCATGGCCTGGGTAGGCTATGCACGGGATGATGAGCAAAAAACCATCCAGCCTGCCGTGCATGCCGGTGAAGAATTGAATTGCCTCAAGTCGATCAAACTTTGCTGGCGCGATGACCACCCCACCGGACGCGGGCCTGCCGGCAAGGCGATACGCACCGGCCAGCCGCAGCAAACCGGCGACATCAGAAAGGCGGACAACGAGTTTTACTGGATCAAGGCGGCGGTCAGGCGGGGTTACCTCAGTTCCCTGATGCTGCCTTTGCGCAATGAGCAGCGCAGCTTTGGCCTGCTGTGTCTTTATTCCGCCGAGGTTCAGGAGTTCGCGCCGGAGGAAGTCCAGCTGCTGCAGGAACTGGCCGATAACCTGGCCTTCGGCATCGTGAGCCTGCGTGTGCGCCTGGAGCAGCGCCGCAGCCAGGAGGCGGCGCGTCTTGCCTCCGCCAGGCTGCATGAACAAGCCTCCCTCATTGACCTGGCGCCGGATGCCATCATGGTGTTCAACCTGGACCGCACCCTGCGCTTCTGGAGCAAAGGGGCCGAGCGCCTGTACGGCTGGACAGCCGCAGAGGTGCTTGGGAAAACCATGGAAGGGGCGGTGCAGGGCGACTCGCAAATGCCGACGGTTCCCTTTCAGCGAATACTGGCGGGCAACGGCGACTGGGCGGGTGAGCTGGAACAGCGGACCAAGGGTGGCGCTGTGCTGCATGTCGAGGCGCGAAGCAGCGTTGTGCTCGACGAAAACGGCGAAATCAACGGCGTGATGGGTGTTGTCACCAACATTCACGAGCGCCGCAAGGCGCGCGAGGAAATCCTGCAGCTCAATGCAAGCCTTGAAGAGCGGGTCGAGCAGCGCACCGGGCAGCTGAAGTTTGCCAACCAGCAGCTGGAAGCGTTTTCCTATTCGGTTTCACATGACCTGCGCACCCCCCTCAGCACGGTCAACGGCTTTAGCAACCTGCTTGAAAAATCGCTTACCCACAATTCCGCCGGCCCCCCCCTGAGCGATCGCAACCGCCACTACCTGGCGCGCATCCGTGCCGGCGCCGGGCAAATGGGTGAGCTGATCGACGCCATGCTGTCGCTGGCGCAGGTCTCGCGCTCCACGCTGTGCTGGGAACAGGTGGATCTCGGCGCCCAGGCCCAGGCGCTGCTGCTCGGCTACCAGGAACGCAGCCCGGACAGGGCAGTGCAACTGGCGGTTCAGCCCGGACTGACGGCTCAAGGCGACCCGCGGCTGCTCAGGCAGGTGCTTGACAACCTGCTGGGCAACGCCTGGAAATTCACTGCCAAGCAAATGTGCCCCTCCATCACCGTGGGTCAGGAGCAGGGCCGCGACGGCGAAACGGTGTTTTTCGTGCGCGACAACGGCCCGGGGTTTGACATGGCTTATGTTGGAAAGCTCTTCGGCGCATTCCAGCGCCTGCATACCGAAGCCGAATTTGCCGGCACCGGCATCGGCCTGGCCACCGTGCAGCGAATCATTGCCCGCCATGGCGGCAGGGTCTGGGCCGAATCGTGCCTCGGCCAGGGCGCGACGTTCTTTTTCACCCTGGGGCGGCAACCCCCCTGACCGCGCCCTGAAACAGCGGCGGCCGGCCGTCCAGCGTGCCGTGTCGCGCACGGCAGCCGGGGGTGCTGCAGCCCGTCATCATGAAGAAAAGGGCCAAGCCGGCGCCACCGGCTCCTGGAAACGGCAATTAGCTGCAGTTCACAAGCGATTCAGGGCGTTTGCGCATGCGCAGAAAGCGCATTCAGCTATTAAATTTGTAGCAAAAGAATTCAGTGGCCGGGTGCTGCCCTGGCGCTTCAGCGAACCAGCAGCACCGGCACCTTGCAGTGGGCCAGAACCTGGGTCGCGACCGAACCCATGACCAAATTGACAAGCGCGGCATGGCCGTGCGAGCCCATGATGAGCAAGTCGAACTGGCCCTCCTCGGCAAATTTGGCAATGGTTTCGCCCGCATGTCCCACCTTCCACTCGCTCTGGGCGGCGATGCCATGGCCTGCCAGGTATTCGGACGCCGGCGCAAGCACCTTCGTGGTTTCATCGGCATAGTAGCTGTTGACCACTTCCTTGCCCACGGCTGAGCGTGCCCGGGGCGGCAACGGGGGCTGTACCGTGAACACGGTATAGGCATTCCCGGCGCCGAACAGCTCCTTGTGCGCGGTCAGGTAGGCAAGCATTTTTTGGGTGTAGTCGCTGCCGTCAACGGCCAGAAGAATCTTCATGGGAACCTCTTTTAAAAATTTCAGTTGAACAAGCGATCTTAATTGCCTGGCCTGGCCTGCCCTGGCCCGGACAAGCGCAGGGCCAGCCGCGCCAGCTTACGCCTTCACGCCAATGCACAGCGACTCCCGGAATGCAGCCTGCTCGCCTTTGCGGGCATAGCCCAGCGGATTGGCCACCACGCGACAGCCGTGCCGGACATAGTCATTCGGGCAGTGCAGATGGCCATGCAGCCACAGTGCGGCCAGCGGCATCAGGGCATCGAGCGAATTGCAGAACCCGGCGGTTCCGGGTGTGATGCCGTAGCGCGGGTCGGCGCTGAGGAGACTGGGCGCGAAATGCGTCACCACGACGGTCGGGCCGTCAAACGGCGCCAGCAGCGCCTGACGCAGCCAGGCCTGGCTCTTCAGGCCTTCCTGGCGCATTTCCTCGGCCAGCATCGGCTGACCCTGGCGAAGCGCATGGTTTTTTTTCAGATAGAAATTGGCCGCGCGAAAGGCTTTCTCCCGTGCCTTCAGCTGTTCGTCCGGCGCGCGGCCGCCGTCGGGCGAGGCTGCTTGTGCAAGTGCATCAAAATCACTCCACAGCGTGCAGCCGACAAACCGAACCCCTTGCAGCAGCACGCTCTCGCGTTCGAGCCAGATGAGGCCCAGGCGTTTGCACGCTTCGCGCAGGCGGCTGTCGGTCGCATCGAAATCCAGGCCGTCGTATTCATGGTTGCCCGGTACAAACAGCACCGGTGTGGGCCAGCCTGCGCCGCCAAGCGCCACCGGAAGCGGCGAAAACTGCGCCAGGCCAAAGTCGTCTATGGCCAGGCTGCTCAGCATGGAGCCGGTTTGGTAGGAACCGATATCGCCAGCCAGCACCAGCACGTCGGCGCCCGGCGCGGGCTTGGCCTTGAAGTGCGGGTTGGATTCAAGGTGCAGGTCGGAAAGGAGCTGGATATTCACCGCGCCATTGTGCGGCAAGGCCGGCATGACGGCATGCCGCGTGTATCTCTGGCGCCTGGGGCAGTTTGCTGCTATGCAACATTTGCATGGCGTCACTTTCAAACAGGCTTGAAAAATCAGGGAAAACCCTTACTCTATTGAAATCACAATTTTTAACGCTGCACGAGGCAGTTTGATATGCTTTATCTTCTTTCCAAAATCGTCGGGTTCATGACGCCTGACAAAACGCCGGCATCGACAGGCGATGTCGCTTACCAGCTCCTGGCGCATGCGCAAGCCGGTGCCGGGCGCGACCCGTACCGGGCCCAGGAGCTTCGCGAGGCGGCTTGCGCTTATCTGCGCGTCGTACGCTGATGCCCGATGCTTGAACGGCAGCGCCTGGCGCGTTGTTCAGGCTGAAAATGCCTTTTCCGCCGCCCGAACAACCGCCTGACGCAGCCAGGCATGGGCGCTGCGCTGCTGCGAGCGCCGGTGCCACAGCGCATCCACGTTCACCGGTGAAACCTTGAAAGGAAGGGCGCGCAGGGCCAGCTGGTCTTCAATATGGGTCACCTGCACGAAATGGCGCGGCAGCACGGTGAGCAAGTTGGATTTGGCCACCACGCGCCCGGCGGTGAAAAACTGGTTGACCGTCAGCACCACGCGCCGTTCCCGGCCCAGCGCCGCCAGCGACTCGTCGATGAATCCGTAAGGCCGGCCTGAAAAGCTCACCAGCATATGCCGGGCCGAGCAATAACCGTCCAGCGTCAGTGGACCTGCGGCGAGCGGATGGTTCTTGCGCATCACGCACACATATTCGCCATCGTAGAGCCGCTGAAACAGAAACGGCGCGGGTTCGCCGCTTTGCGCCTTGGCGGTCAGGTCAGGCACTACCGAGGGGAAATAGCCTATCGCCAGGTCGCATGCCTCCTCGTCCAGCAGCTGGCGTGGATCGCGTGTGGTCAGCGGCACCACCCGCAGCCCGACACCGGGCGCTTCCTGTTCCAGGATGTCGCTCAGGCCGGGAATCAGGCTGGCCGCTGTCGCATCGGCCATGGCCAGCACGAATGTCAGGGTCGCTTCGGTCGGCACGAATTCGCTGGGAATGAGCGCTGCCTGCAATTGCCGCAGCGCTTCGCGCACCGATGGCCAGATGACCAGTGCGCGCGGCGTGGGCGCCATGCCTTGCCCGCTGCGATGCACCAGGTCGTCGCCCAGCGTTTCGCGCAGGCGCCGCAAGGCATTGCTGACGGCCGGTTGCGTCAGCGACAGGTTGCGCGCGGCCCGCGTCAGGCTGCGTTCGGCCATGACCTCGTCAAAGACACGCAACAGGTTCAAGTCCAGGGTGCGGAAGTTTGGCGTGTTCAAGCGGGTTTCCTTCCAGGTTAAGTCCGAATCAATTCATCACCCATGTGAATAATATTAATCACAAATATAAAGTTGAACAATATAAGTATTAACCCTAATATAGCGACATCCGCTGCCAATCAAGCGCAGCAAAATGTTGTCAAAGGAGTGCATCATGTCCAGTTTCGTTAATGTCAAATATCCTGCCCATCATCACGGCGCAGACCGCGTTGAGGCGGTTATCGTTGCCGGGCAACAGTTGCGTCATGGTTTTTCCGGCGCCCGTGGCCTGGCCACGCTGCTCTTGTCGGCCGTGGCCGCTGCGGTCATGGTCGTGGCCTATCAGGTCATGGACAGTGTTGCCGAAGGCCATCTGCTGGTCATGTGGGTTGGCTTGTGGTGCGTGGCTTTTACGGCACTTGCCTTTTTTGCCGGCGCTGCCCGGCGAATTGCGCTGCGCACCCGAAATGGGTTGAATGCCTGGTCACGCAGCCTGGCCGAAGCGCGTGCCGACCAGCGCCTGTGGGCCATCGCAAAAGCGGATGCGCGGGTCATGCGTGATCTGCAGGCCGCAGTGCTGCGCGATGAGGCGCAAACGCGTTGAAGCGCTTGGTAAACGGCCAGCAGCGCCGGTTGCACGGCGTGACCGGCCAGCCATGAAAAAGCCACCGATCAGGTGGCTTTTTTTTGCGCCGGGGCTTCGCTGACGTTGCCTTTCGCAAGGAGCAGATGCGGTGCAGCGCCGCATGGCGCTGCACCGCATGGAACGCCTTGAAGCCAGGCGCTTCAGGCGGCAAGCCGGCGCTCGATGGCCGCCTTGGTTTCGCCCAGTTCCTTGGGCAGGTGGTGTTCGAGCTGTTTGAACAGCTCGTCATGCAGTTCCAGCTCCTTCAGCCAGGCGGCCTTGTCGATGCTGGTCACGGTGTCGAACTGCTCGGCGCTGAAGTCCAGGCCCGTCCAGTTCAGGTCTTCGTAGCTCGGGCTGATGCCGGTGACATGGGCTTGGCCCTTGCCCTGGCCTTCAATGCGGTCGATCATCCAGGCCAGCACGCGCATGTTCTCGCCATAGCCGGGCCAGACGAACTGGCCGTCCTGGCCCTTGCGGAACCAGTTGGTGGTGTAGATTTTTGGCAGCGTGGCGCCCATGGCCTGCAGCTTCTGGCCCATGTTCAGCCAGTGCTGGAAGTAGTCGCTCATGTTGTAGCCCGCAAACGGCAGCATCGCAAACGGGTCGCGGCGCACCACGCCTGCCTGGCCGGTCGCTGCAGCGGTGGTTTCCGAGCCCATGGTGGCCGCCATGTACACGCCTTCGACCCAGTTGCGCGCTTCCGCCACCAGCGGCACCGTGGTCGAGCGGCGACCGCCGAAAATGAACGCGTCGATCGCCACGCCTTTGGGGTCGTCCCAGGCGCTGTCGAGCGCGGGATTGTTGGTGGCCGCAACGGTAAACCGGGCATTGGGATGGGCCGCTTTTGCACCGGTTTGCCTGGCAATTTCCGGTGTCCAGTCATTGCCCTGCCAGTCGATCAGGTGCGCAGGAAGGCTGCCGGTGTCTTTTTCCATCCCTTCCCACCACACGTCACCGTCATCGGTCAGCGCGACGTTGGTGAAAATGGTGTCGCGCTCCAGGCTGCGCATGCAGTTCGGGTTGGTCAGCAAATTGGTGCCGGGCGCCACGCCAAAATAACCGGCTTCGGGGTTGATGGCATAGAGCTTGCCATCGGCGGCGGGTTTGATCCAGGCGATGTCGTCGCCAATCGTGGTGACTTTCCAGCCGTCGAACCCGGCGGGGGGCACCAGCATCGAGAAATTGGTCTTGCCGCAGGCGCTTGGAAAGGCGGCGGCGACATGGTATTTCCTGCCCTGCGGATTCGTCACGCCCAAAATCAGCATGTGCTCTGCAAGCCAGCCTTCGTCGCGGCCCATGTTGGATGCAATGCGCAGCGCAAAGCATTTCTTGCCCAGCAATGCGTTGCCGCCATAGCCCGAGCCATAGGACCAGATTTCACGGGTTTCCGGGTAATGCACGATGTACTTGGTCTTGTTGCACGGCCACGAAACGTCCTGCTGGCCTTGCGCAAGCGGCGCGCCCACCGTGTGCACGCAGGGCACGAAATGGCCTTCCGTGCCCAGCACGTCAAACACCGCCTTGCCCATGCGCGTCATGATCTTCATGTTGACCGCCACATACGGGCTGTCGGAGAGTTCGATGCCGATGTGCGCAATCGGCGAGCCCAGCGGGCCCATGCTGAAGGGCACCACGTACAGGGTGCGTCCGCGCATGCAGCCGTCAAACAGCGGCTGCAGCGTGGCGCGCATCTGGCCCGGCTCCATCCAGTTGTTGGTCGGCCCGGCGTCTTCCTTGCGGGCCGAGCAGATGTAGGTCCGGTCTTCCACGCGGGCCACATCGGTGGGGTCGCTTTGCGCCAGGAAGCTGTTCGGGCGTTTCGCTTCGTTGAGCTTTTTGAAGGTGCCCGCATCGACCAGCTGCTGGCAAAGCCGCTGGTACTCGGCCTCGCTGCCATCGCACCAGTACACCGTTTCGGGTTTGCACAGGGCCACCATGTCGGCAACCCAGGCGATGAGCTTTGCGTTTTTGACGTAGGCGGGCGTATTGAGACTAAGCCCTTGCATGACCGGTTGATTCATCGAAATACTTCCAAAGTTAAAAAGCGTGATTTCGATAAACGTCGGCATCGGCCGTCTGGACGGCAACAGGGCGCGGGACGTTTGTCGAAATGAGGCTTTTCTGGCGCTGGTTTGACGCAAGACCGTCCCTGTCCCAGGGAGAAGTTTCGGTCGGTAAAGGCGGCTGCCAGCGCGCTGCGAAGCAGGGATCGACAAAGCTGCAAGTCGCCCGCCTTCACCACAGGACGGCCAGAAGCGTATTTTAGAAATATAAGAATCAGTTGCACCCCAAAGATATGCAAAATACGCATGAGGTTATGTCTATATTTTTTATAGACATCTGACACGAAAGGGGCACTGCGTTCAAATTGCGCCGTCCAGCAAGGCCTGAACCAAATCACAAGACGCTATTTTTTTAATAGCTAATAACCCTTACCGGATAAGCGCTGTGGCCACTTTTTATTTGTTTTTCAATTTTAAAGCTGGACCAGGCCTGCCAGCGCGAGCTGCGCAGGCCTTTCGTAGTCCGCGACGACCCAGGTACGGCCTGAATGCCGGGCCGCCTGCGCCAGTACCGCCAGCAGGTAGTCAATCGACGGGCGATCCAGCGCCATGAAAGGCTGGTCAAGCAGCGTGACCGGCGCACCGCACGCCAACGCGCCAGCCACAAGCACCTTGCGCCGGGTGCCGGTGGACATCATGAACAACGCCTTGTCCAGGTGCGGCGCGAGCGACAGCCCCTTGGCATGCAGCGCCAGCGCGTCGGGATCGAAATCGGGGTGGCTTCGCGGCAGGCTGGCAAAGATCTGCCGCGCGGTCTGCTGGTCCAGCGCGGTGTCGCGCGGGTCCAGCCAGGCCACCTGTTGCCGGTAGCGCTCGGGATGGTCAGCCAGGCTCACGCCCTTGATGCGCAGTTCGCCCTGGGCCAATGCCATTGGCAGGCCCGCCAGCAGCCGCAGCAAGGTGGTTTTGCCGCTGCCTTCATCGCCGCAGACGAACGTCACGCCGGGCCCTACAGCCAGCGAGAACTGCTCCAGCAAAAGTGGGCCGGGCGGATGCGGGTAGCCGAACGAAAGCCGGTCGGCTTGCAAAATGGGAATGCTGGGGTGCATTGGGGCGCCTTTTGAATGAAGGGGCCGGCCGGCAAAGCCTGTCATTGCATTTCCAAATCAGCTCGATCACCGCTGATTTTTGCAGCTTCGCGCCTGGCCTCGGAGCGAGGAGGAAATGGAACACGCCTCGGCGTTGCGCCTCCCATGAAAAAAGTCCGCCTGGCGCGGACTTTTCGTCAAGGGCGTAGCGGCCGCAAAGCGGTGTCAGGCCAGGTAAACGGCAATGAATGCCAGCAGAAAAATCAATACGGCGCCGACCAGTGGGAGCACCCAGGGAATCATCGGGACGATGGCGTCAACCGCATCTTGCTCTTGCGCCGGCGTGGGGCTGCTGTGGGCAGCGTTGGTCGTGTGTTGGGTTGAAGGGTTCATGGAGCTCCTGGAATGCTTGGGAAAACGGCTTCGAGTTTACCTTTTCCGCTGGGCTTGGGGGCAATGGCCTTGCGCAGCGGCCTTCTGCATGGGCGCTGGCGGCAGCTGCTTTTTTCAATGCTGTTCGCAGGCCGCGAAACCGGCTGCGTTCAGCGTGGCCAGCACCTGCGCGATGTGCGCCGGGCCGCGCGTTTGCACCACCAGTTCAATCTCCACGTTCTGCGCTGCCAGCATGGTGAAGGCGCGCTGGTGATGCACTTCCTCGATGTTGGCGCCGGCATCGGCCACGGTGGCCGTGATCTTGGCGAGCGAGCCTGGAATGTCGCGCGCGCTCACCCGGATGCGCGCCAGCCGCCCGGCGCGCACCATGCCGCGCTCGATGATGGCCGCCAGCAGCAGCGGGTCGATGTTGCCGCCGCACAGCACCAGCCCGACCTTCATGCCGGCAAAGCGGGCCGGATATTTGAGCAGCGCCGCCAGCCCGGCCGCGCCCGCGCCCTCCACCAGGGTTTTTTCGATCTCCAGCAGCATCACCATGGCCTGCTCGATGTCGCCCTCGTCCACCAGCAGCAAGTCGTCGACGCGCTTGGCAATGATGGCCTGCGCAATCACGCCCGGGGTGCCGACGGCAATGCCATCGGCAATCGTGCTGCTTCCCTGGGGGTGCTGCGTGCCCTTGATGGCATTGACCATTCCCGGAAAGCGCGAGGTCTGCACGCCGATGATTTCAATGCCGGGCTTGAGGGCCTTGGCCGCCGTCGCCATGCCGGCAATCAGCCCGCCGCCGCCCACGGCAATCACCAGCACCTCCAGCTCCGGGACGGCCCGCAGCATTTCCAGCCCGACGGTTCCCTGGCCGGCCACGATGGCTTCATCGTCGTACGGGTGCACAAACACCAGCCCTTCGCGCTCGGCCAGCGCCAGCGCATGGCCGCGCGATGCGTCGAGCGTGTCGCCGTGCAGAACCACTTCGGCGCCAAAGCCGCGCGTGCGCTCGATTTTCACGCCCGGAGTGAAAAGCGGCATCACGATGACGGCGCGCACGCCCAGGCGCTGGGCATGGTAGGCCACCCCCTGGGCGTGGTTGCCCGCGCTCATCGCGATCACGCCGCGCAGCCGCTCGGCCTCTGTCAGCTGCGCCAGTTTGTTGCAGGCGCCGCGCTCCTTGAAAGAGGCGGTGTACTGCAGGTTCTCGAACTTCAGGTAAATCTCCGCTCCGGTCAGCTGCGACAAGGTGCGCGACTCCACGCAGGGCGTGTTGAGCAGGTGGCCGTGCAGGCGCTGGGCGGCTTGTTCGATGTCGGTCAGGCTGAGCATGGATTTCCTTTGGGTGGCGCGGTGGCAAGGTGATGCACGAAGGGCACGCCAGTCATTTTCAGCCGCTTTCAGCCGGCTGCCGACCCTGTTGGCCGTGCGTGGTGTGCAGGTAGTGTCTTCCATGAAGCTTGCGCTTGCGTTATGGTGCTGTCTCTGTGCATCAATAAAAAAATTGGAGGATGGGATAGAGGTGGCTGCCAACCGGAGTTTGTCCATGAACAAGCGTTCTCTTGCCGAGCATTCCGAACTTTCGCAGCAATGGCTGCTGTCCCCCGGGCTGAAGGACGCACCGGTGCTGGACCTGATGTGCTCGCATTTTGTCCTGACCCTGGCAGCGCGGCAGGGCGCCAAATTCAACGTGCGGCGCGACCTGAACAGCCTGCTGTCGCTGTCGGGCCGCCACCTGGTGTGGCCGCTGCCGGCGCTGCAGCGGCTGCGAGAATTCTTGAATCGCCGCTGCAAGGGCAATGACTTCTGGCATGAGCACGAAAGCCTGTCTGACGCCGAATTCATGGCGCGCCACGGCGTCTGGCGCGGCCCTTACGAGGAAGGCACGCTGTTTTTCTACCTCGACGAGCATGCCAAGGACCAGCCGAAAGACCTGCTGTCGGTCTTGGCCGCCACCGGCGACTGGCTGGCCCATGCGCTGAAAAAGCAGTCCACGCTGGTCGAGAAGAACATCGAGGCCCTGGCCAGCCTGCTCCAGCTCAACCGCGCCGAACGGGCGCTGCTGCTTTACGGCACGCTGGCGCGCTACCAGCGCGACCTGCGCTCGCTGCTGGTCGAGTTCAAGGTCAACAACGCCCCCGAGGCCTATGCTGCCATTGCCGAGGTGGCCGGGGTCAAGGCTCCGGAAGTCGCCGAGGCGCTGCGGCCGGGCTCCCGGCTGGAGCGCATCGGCATGGTTGAAAACCTGATTTCCGAGCACAACCTCACCGACCGGGCCGACCTGATGAAGGTGAGCGAGAAGCTGCCGCCCGTGCTCATGCGCAAGTACCGCGACCACAGCGAGCTGATGGCCGTTTTCACCCGCCCAGCCAGCCGCAGCCTGCTGGGGATGGCCGATTTTGCATTTGTGCAGGACGATGCCGAGGTGCTGGCGGCCTTGCTGCGCAACGCGGTCGCGGGCAGGGAGCAGGGCGTCAATGTGCTGCTCTACGGCCCGCCCGGCACCGGCAAGACCGAGCTGGCCAAGGTGGTGGCGCAGGCCGCCGGCCTGGATTTGTTCGAGGTCGAATATGCCGACCGCGACGGCAACTCGCTGAGCGGGCGCGACCGCTACCGCTCGCTGCAGATCGCCCAGGTGTTTTTGAAGGGCAGCGCCCACTCGGCGCTGCTGTTCGACGAGGTGGAGGACGTGTTTCCGCCCATTTCAAGCGAAGCCGCGCAGCTCATGGCCCGCTCCGAGCAGCTGAGCGCCCCGGCCAGCCATTCGGTCAGCGGCAAGGCGTGGGTCAACCAGATACTCGAATCCAACGCGGTGCCGACGATCTGGGTGACCAACCGCATCGAGCAGATCGACCCGGCGTTTCGCCGCCGCTTTGCCTACCACCTGGAGCTGCGGTCGCCGCCGCCGGGAGCGCGCGAGGGCATCATCCGCCGCACGCTCGAAGGCGTGCAGGTCAGCGACGCGTTCGTGGCCAAGCTCACCGCCCGCAAGGGCCTGACGCCAGCGCAGATCCGCACCGCGGTACGCTTTGCGCGCCTGGCCAGCGCCCCCGAGAAGGCCGTGGACGCCGAGGTCGATGGCGCCGGGATGCAAGCCATCCTCGCCGGTGGCCGGCCCGCGCTGATGGAGGCGCTGATCGAGCGGCAGCTCAAGAACGCCGATGTTGCCCTGGGCAACAAGACCGAGGCCAGGGGGCGGCGCAGCGTCACCACCTACGACCTGGCGATGCTCAACGTGGAATCGCGGTTTGAAATTCCGCGCATGGTGCAGGCCCTTAAAAGCCGGGGCCACGGCAGCCTGTGTTTTTACGGCCCCCCGGGCACCGGAAAAACCGCGCTGGCCGAGCATATCGCCAGTGCCCTGGAGCAGCCCCTGATCATCAAGCAGGCCAGCGACCTGATGAGCAAGTACGTGGGCGAAACCGAGCAGCACATGGCCGCGATGTTCCGCGAGGCCGAAGCTGAAAAAGCCGTGCTGCTGCTCGACGAGGCCGACAGTTTTCTGCAGGACCGGCGCGGCGCCCAGCGCACCTACGAGGTGACCGAGGTCAACGAGATGCTGCAGGGCATGGAGCGCTATGGCGGCATTTTCATCTGCACCACGAACCTGCTGGAAACGCTGGACCAGGCCGCGCTGCGGCGCTTCACCTTCAAGATCAAATTCATGCCGCTGACCGCCGCACAGCGCGAGACGATGTTCGTCACCGAAGCGCTGGGTGGCGATGCGTCGCTGCTGACGGCGCCAGTGCAAAGACGGCTGGCCCAGCTGACGCAGCTGTGCCCCGGCGATTTCGCGGCGGTCAAGCGGCAGGGGGTAATTCTCGATGCGCAGCTGTCGGCGGAAGAATTCCTGGCGCAGCTGGAGGCCGAGCACCGCATCAAGCCCGAGGTGCGGGAAGGGCGGTCGATGGGGTTCATGCGTTAGCCTGAAAATTGTCGTCCTTCAGCAAAGGCTGATTTCACGGTTGCCCAATCCCCTGATTTCAAGTCGAGTTTGCTATTAATTCAATAGCTGATTACGCAGGCCCATCATGCGCTACAGCCTCTTTTCTTGTTAATTTTCAATTGCTGCCCGGGCCTGGCGTAGTTCAGCGGGCGCCAGCCTTCTAAGCCTCCTGCGCACACACCCGCAGCACCTCGGCCCCATAGGCCTGCAGCTTCTTCACCCCCATGCCGCTGATCCCGCTCAAGGCCTGCAGGTCCTGCGGCGCCTGCTCGGCGATGGCGCGCAGGGTGGCGTCGTGAAAAATCACGAAGGCGGGCAGGTTGTGCTCCTTGGCGACCTCGGCGCGCCACGCCTTCAGGCGGCTCAGGCGCTCCAGGGCGCCGGTGTTCAGGGTCGCTTCGGCCATGCCCTTCACGGACGTTTTCAGCGGCTTGGCGCCGCGCCGGGTGCGCTCGGTCTTGCTGCCCAGCGTCTGCTGGCGCAGCAGGACGCTGACGCCGCCTTTCAAGACCTGGCGCGCGTCGGGCATCAGCTGCAGCGTGTTGAAGGCTTCGGCATTCACCCGCACCAGATTGGTGGCGATCAGCTGGCGCAGCACGCCGCGCCACTGCGGCTCGGCCAGGTCGGCGCCGATGCCGAAGGTGCTGAGCTGGTCGTGGCCGTACTGCATGACTTTTTCAGTCGGCTTGCCGCGCAAAATATCCATCAGGTGCCCGGCGCCAAAGCTGATGCCGCTGGCCTGCTGCACCCGGTAGATGCAGCTGAGCATCTTGCGCGCCGCCTCGGTGGCGTCCCACACCGCCGGCGGGTTCAGGCAGTTGTCGCAGTTGCCGCAAAAGTAGGAGGCCCCCACGCTTCCCGCTTCGCGTGGTTCGCTGCCCCCCGAGGGGGCTGGCCTTGCTAGGGGCGGCCCGTCGCTGCGGCCTTCATGGGAAGCCCCCACGCTCCCCGCCTCGCATGGTTCGCTGTCCTCTTGGGGCGCTGGCCTTGCTTGGGAAGCGGGCCTGTCGCTGCGGCCGCCGTTCAGTTCTTCGCCGAAATAGCTGAGCAGACTCGCTCGGCGGCAGCGCGTGCCCTCGGCCAGCGTGAGCAGGGCGTCGAGCTTGCCGCGCATGACCTGCTTGAACTCTTCGCTGGCGACCTCGCTGGTGTCGATCATGCGGCGCTGGTTCACCACGTCCTGCAGGCCGTACACCATCCAGGCGTCGGCCGGCAGCCCGTCGCGCCCGGCGCGGCCGGTTTCCTGGTAGTAGCCCTCGATGTTTTTCGGCATGTCCAGGTGGGCGACGAAGCGCACGTCGGGCTTGTCGATGCCCATGCCGAAGGCAATCGTCGCAACCATGACCACCGCGTCCTCGCGCAAAAAACGGTCCTGCCGCTCCTGGCGCAGCTTGGCGTCGAGCCCGGCGTGGTACGCCAGCGCCTTGAGGCCGGCCTCTTGCAGCATGCCGGCGATCTCCTCCACCCGTTTGCGCGACTGGCAATAGACGATGCCGGCCTCGCCGTGGTGCTCGGTCTGGATGAAGCGCAGCAGCTGGCGCGTGGGATCGGTTTTCTCGACGATGGTGTAGCGGATGTTGGGCCGGTCAAAGCTGCTGACGAACTGGCGCGCGTCCTCCAGCTTGAGCCGCTCGATCATGTCCTGCCGCGTCAGCGCATCGGCGGTGGCCGTCAGCGCCATGCGCGGCACGTCGGGAAAGGTCTCGTGCAGCAGGCTTAAAGATCGGTATTCGGGCCGGAAGTCGTGCCCCCACTGGCTCACGCAATGCGCCTCGTCGATGGCGAACATGCTGAGCAGGCCGCGCTCGTGCAGGGACGCCAGCAGGCCCTTCATGCGGGGCGTGTTGATGCGCTCGGGGGCGGCGTACAGCAGCGTCAGCTCATTGCGCAGCAGCCGCTTTTCGAGCTGGCTGCCTTCGTCGAAGCTCTGGGTCGAATTGAGGAAGGCCGCCGACACGCCGGCCTCCAGCAGCGCGCCGACCTGGTCGTGCATCAGCGCGATCAGCGGCGAGATCACGATGGTCACGCCGTGGCCGGCGTTTTGCCGCACGATGGCCGGGATCTGGTAGCACAGCGACTTGCCGCCGCCGGTCGGCATCAGCACCAGCGCATCGCCGCCCTGGACAACGTGCTCGACGATGGCTTCTTGCGGGCCGCGAAATTCGCTGTAGCCAAACACCTGGCCGAGCACGTCCAGCGGCGTCGGCTGGGAGGAAATGAGAGGCAATGAGGACAAGTTCGGACCAGACAGTGAGCGTGGGTGAAAAATCTGATTGCTATTAAAAAAGTAGCTGCTTGCGCATGAGGGGAAAGCGCTGCAGCCTGTTTTGGTTACTATTTTCAAGCGCCGGCCCTGCTCGGGCTGCGGGTCTGCCGGCGTTGTGCGCCTGGCGCTCCGAGCGCTTTTCTTGCGCTTCATGCGGGGCCACCAGGCCAGCCCTCTATTGTCGGGGAAAGTCAACGGCCATGGCGGCCACCCTAAAATGCCGCCATGAAGCCGATCACCTACACCCGCGCCCAGCAGCTCCCCGCCCTCCTGGCAGAGCGCATCCTGATCCTCGACGGCGCGATGGGCACCATGATCCAGCGCTTCAAGCTCAATGAGGCGCAGTACCGGGGAGAAGGTTACGCCGGCCCCGGCGGGGTCGGCGAGCGCTTTAAGGACTTTCACAAGGACGTGAAGGGCAACAACGAGCTGCTGAGCCTGAGCCGCCCCGACGTGATCCGGGACATCCACGAAGGCTACCTGGCCGCCGGCGCCGACCTGATCGAGACCAACACCTTCGGCGCCACCACCGTGGCCCAGGCCGACTACGACATGGCCGAGCTGGCAGTGGAGATGAATTACGAATCGGCCCGCATCGCCAGGGCCGCCTGCGACAAGTTCTCCACGCCAGAAAAACCCCGCTTTGTCGTCGGCGCCCTCGGCCCCACGCCGAAAACCGCCAGCATCAGCCCCGACGTGAACGATGCCGGCGCGCGCAACACCAGCTTCGAGGAGCTGCGAAAAGCCTATTACGCGCAGACCGAGGCGCTGGTTCAGGGCGGCAGCGACGTGCTGCTGGTCGAGACGATCTTCGACACGCTCAACGCCAAGGCGGCGCTGTTTGCCATCGACGAGTATTTCGAGGCCAGCGGCGAGCGCCTGCCGATCATCATCAGCGGCACCGTCACCGACGCCTCGGGCCGCATCCTCTCGGGCCAGACGGTGACCGCCTTCTGGCATAGCGTGCGCCATGCCGAGCCGCTGGCCGTCGGCCTGAACTGCGCGCTCGGCGCCGCGCTGATGCGCCCCTACATCCAGGAGCTGGCCAAGGCCGCGCCCGACACCTTCATCAGCTGCTACCCGAACGCCGGCCTGCCCAACCCGATGAGCGACACCGGCTTTGACGAAACGCCCGATGTCACCTCGCGCCTGCTGCACGAGTTCGCGGCCGAGGGGCTGGTCAACATCGTCGGCGGCTGCTGCGGCACCACGCCGGCGCATATCCAGGCGATTGCCGAAGCGGTGGCGCCGATGCACGGGCGCAGGCTGCAGCGCGGCGGTTTTTATGCCGAGGCGGCCTGAACGGCTTGATGCTGCCTGGGGCCGTCATGCCCGCGGCGGTGCAAAAGGGTAAAAGGCCCGCAGGCCGGTCGCCAGCAAGGCAGGCCTGCACGCTTCGGCTTGGCAACCAGGCCGCCTTCAGGCGCTGCCGTGCATGTGCATCATGCCGTCGGGCGTGAAGTGAGTTCCTGCTCCATCGCCTGCGTCAGCTGGGCATACATCTTGAGCTTGCCGGTGACCTCGCGCAGCCGCACCCCGATGCGCATGGACAGCGCAAGGAGCAGCTTGGCGGCCACCAAGCAGTTTTCTTGCATCAAGAGGTCCAGCGCCTCCCGGCTGAGAATCGCGCAGCGCAGCGGCGTCGTGGCAACGCAGGTGGCATAGCGTGCCTCGCCGTCCAGCAGGCCCAGCTCGCCGATCAGGCTGCCCGGGCCCAGCACGGTGATGGTGATGGGCGCCACCCGGCTCACCACCAGGGTTTCAACGGTGACTTCGCCGTCCAGCAGCAGCATCATGAAACCGGTGTCCTGGTCGCCTTCGTGAATGAAGGCCGTGCCTTTGTCGATGCGTTGCGGCTGCATGTAGCGCACCACGACGCGCGCTTCCTCCAGCGTCAGCTGCATCAGGGCGGTCGGGGCGATCAGCAGCTCGGCCGCCAGGTCGGCCGCCGGGGAGCCTTGCGTCGTGCCGTGGCGCCCGCTGCCCGCCTGGGGAGGTTTCTTCCTGAAAATTGAATTGAGCATGGTTAAAAAAGCGGTAATTTGGGAGGTGCTGGCAGGCTATCGGCATTCGATGCTTAAAATTGAGCTTAACCCAAGGAGCGTTGCAGCGAAACATGGTTTCGTCAGGCTTGGGTAAACGGGGCCGCAGCCCCCTTTTTGCAACGACGCTCACCTTTGTTCCAAGGTGAGCCATGTCCCAAATTCCGTCCCCTCAAGAAGTTGCCCCGATGAAGCTGTCCGGCCTGGAGCCGGTCACCATCGGCGCCGATTCACTCTTCGTCAACATCGGCGAGCGCACCAACGTCACCGGCTCCAAGGCCTTCGCCCGCATGATCCTGAGCGGCGACTTTGAAGCCGCGCTGGCCGTGGCGCGCCAGCAGGTCGAGAACGGCGCGCAGATCATCGACATCAACATGGACGAGGCCATGCTCGACAGCCAGGCGGCCATGGTGCGCTTTTTGAACCTGATCGCCGGCGAGCCCGACATCGCCCGCGTGCCCATCATGATCGACAGCTCCAAGTGGAGCGTCATTGAAGCCGGCCTGCGCTGCATCCAGGGCAAGGGCATTGTCAATTCGATTTCGATGCAGGAGGGCGTTGACGCCTTCAAGCACCAGGCCAAATTGCTCAAGCGCTACGGCGCCGCCGCCGTCGTGATGGCCTTCGACGAGAAGGGCCAGGCCGACACCTACCAGCGCAAGGTCGAGATCTGCGAGCGCGCCTACCGGGTGCTGGTCGATGAGATCGGTTTTCCGCCCGAGGACATCATCTTCGACCCGAACATCTTCGCCATTGCCACCGGCATCGACGAGCACAACAACTACGCGGTCGATTTCATCAACGCGACCCGCTGGATCAAGCAGAACCTGCCGGGCGCCAAGGTGTCGGGCGGCGTGTCCAATGTGTCCTTCAGCTTTCGCGGCAACGACCCGGTGCGCGAAGCGATCCACACCGTCTTTTTGTACCACGCGATCCAGGCCGGCATGGACATGGGCATCGTCAACGCCGGCATGATGGGCGTGTATGACGAGCTGGAGCCGCTGCTCCGCGAGCGGGTCGAGGACGTGGTGCTGAACCGCCAGCCGGTGTACAAGCCCGGCGAACCGGAACTCACGCCGGGGGAGCGCTTGATCGAGGTCGCCGAAACCGCGAAAAGCGGCGCCCGGGACGACAGCAAGAAATACGAATGGCGCGCGCTGCCGATACGCGCCCGCCTGTCGCATGCGCTGGTGCACGGCAACAACGAGTTCATCACCGAAGACACCGAAGAGATGTACCAGGAAATTGTGGCCAACCCAGGCGGTCGGCCGCTGCACGTCATCGAAGGCCCGCTGATGGACGGCATGAACGTCGTCGGCGACCTGTTCGGCCAGGGCAAGATGTTTTTGCCGCAGGTGGTGAAAAGCGCCCGCGTGATGAAGCAGGCCGTGGCGCACCTGCTGCCCTACATCGAGGCCGAAAAACTGCTGCTGGAGGCCGCCGGCGGCGACGTGAAGACCAAGGGCAAGATCATCATCGCCACCGTCAAGGGCGACGTGCACGACATCGGCAAGAACATCGTCACCGTGGTCTTGCAGTGCAACAACTTCGAGGTGGTGAACATGGGCGTGATGGTGCCCTGCCACGAGATTCTGGCGCTGGCCAAGGCCGAGGGTGCCCACATCGTCGGCCTGTCGGGCCTGATCACGCCGAGCCTGGAAGAAATGCAGTACGTCGCCAGCGAGATGCAGAAGGACGACCATTTCCGGCTCAACAAGATTCCGCTGATGATCGGCGGCGCCACCACCAGCCGCGTGCACACGGCGGTGAAGATTTCGCCGCACTACGAAGGCCCGGTGGTGTACGTGCCCGACGCTTCGCGCAGCGTGAGCGTGGCGCAAAGCCTGCTGTCCGACCAGGCGGCCAAGTACATCGACGAGCTGAACGCCGACTACGACAAGGTGCGCACCCAGCACGCCAACAAGAAGCAGACGCCGATGTGGCCGCTGGCCAAGGCCCGTGCCAACGCCACGCCTATCGACTGGACGAGCTACCAGCCGCCCGTGCCGAAGTTCATCGGCCGGCGCGTGTTCAAGAACTTCGACCTCGCCGAGCTGGCCCAGTTCATCGACTGGGGCCCGTTCTTCCAGACCTGGGACCTGGCCGGGCCGTTCCCGGCGATCTTGAAGGACGAGGTGGTCGGCGCCGAGGCGGTGCGCGTCTATGCCGACGCCCAGCGCATGCTGAAAAGGCTGATCGAGGGCCGCTGGCTGACGGCCAGCGGCGTGATCGCCCTGCTGCCGGCCAACAGCGTGGGCGACGACATCGAGCTCTACACCGACGAAACCCGCAGCGAAGTCGCGATGACCTGGCACGGCCTGCGCCAGCAGACCGAGAAAACAGCGGTCGACGGCGTGATGCGCCCCAGCCGCTGCCTGGCCGATTTTGTCGCGCCCAAGGTGATTGCTCCTGAATTGATAGCTGCTCGCGCAGGCGCAGAAAGCGCTGGAGGCCAAAAAGGCTTGAAAACGCCAGGGATTGCCGATTACATCGGCGTGTTTGCCGTGACCGCCGGCTTGGGCGCCGAGAAAAAGGAAAAGTACTTCCTGGACGACCACGACGACTATTCCTCCATCATGTTCAAGTCGCTGGCCGACCGGCTGGCCGAGGCCTTCGCCGAATGCCTGCACCAGCGGGTGCGGCAGGACTTGTGGGGCTACGCGCCGCAAGAGTCACTCGACAAGGACGCGCTGATCGCCGAGAAATACCAGGGCATCCGCCCCGCGCCCGGCTACCCGGCCTGCCCCGACCACAGCGTCAAGAAGGACATGTTCGAGCTGCTGAAGGCGGGCGAGATCGGCATGGCGCTGACGGAAAGCCTGGCCATGACGCCGGCGGCCAGCGTCAGCGGCTTTTACCTGAGCCATCCGCAGAGCACGTACTTCAGCGTCGGCAAGATCGGCGACGACCAGCTGCAGGACCTGGCGCGGCGGCGCGGCGCCACGGCAGCGGATCTGCAGCGTTTGCTGGCGCCCAACCTTTAAAGCGGCTTCTCCCGGACGGGTAGCCGCCGCGCGCCTTCGGGGTCGCCGGTGTTCGCGCTTTTCTATTTCCCCGGCGGGGATAGAGAAATGCGGGGGAAAGCCAAAAAACGACAACCTTTTTGATCAAAAATGGCTGCAGCGCAGGCGGCGCTTGCGCAAGCAGCTATGAATTCAGGAGCAGCTTGCCTGCTGGCGTCCGCCATGGCACGCGCTACCACCCGCGCCTGGGTCCGCTTTCTTCAATCGGGGCGCGCTGCAGGGGCTGGCCCGACAAATCCCGGGCTTTCCTGCGTGGACAGCAGCGTTTCCTTCAGGTGGCCGGCGGCCCCGAAATGGCGCCGGTGCACGCTGGCCACATTGGAGAAAAAACTGGACAGGCAAAAATGCCGCAAATACAAGGCGCGGCCATTTTTTGCCAGCGATTCCTTCAGTCCGGCTCCCTGCAGCACCTTTTGCATGCCTGCGGCCAGGCTCGCAGGGTTTTCCGCCGTGACGAACACGGCGTCGATGCCGTCGGTCAGCAGCGAAGGGATTTCTCCCACCGCCGTGGTCACCACCGCGACGCCGTGCGCCAGGGCCTCCAGGATGGCCAGGGGCAGCACCTCATCATGGGAAGGCAGCACCAGCATGTCGCAGTTCGCCAGGAGGCGACCTACTTTTTTCTGGTCGCACCAGCCTTCGAAATGGACAATCGTGTCAACGCCCAGCTCCCGTGCCAGGGTCCGGTAGCGTGCGACATCGCCGCCTCCGGCAATCGTCACTTTCACGCGCGACGTGTCCAGGACCGGTTCCGCCAGCGCCCGCAACAAGTCCAGCACGCCCTTGCGGTCCGACAGATTGCCCAGAAAAAGAATGTGCTGCGGGGCATCGGCAGGCACAAGTTCACGCGCCTGGCCCGGCTCAGGCACGCCATTGATGATCACGCACACCCGGTCAGCCGGCACCAGCAACACGTCGATGACGAATTTTTTCGCGGCCGGCCCGATCACGATAACCGCCTGCGCCAAGGAAAAGACCCAACGTGTCAGGCTGCGCAGAAAAGTCGGCAACCGGTGGTAGAAGCATTGCATCTGGGCATGCAGGTGCAGCACTGTCGGCACGCCCAGCGCAGCGCACGTCATGATCAGGGTGCCCTTTCGAAAAAGGCTCATGCGGGCGGCCATGTTGACGTGAACGCCCGCCAGCCCGCCCTGCAGCCGGCCTTCCACGATCTTGGCCAACGCCGTGAGCAGAACCCAGAGCGAAAACACAGGGCTTCCGGCCCCGCGCGTGTCCAGCGGACGCAGCTGTGCGGCCTTGGCTGGCAGGCGCTCGGCCTGGGACTGGATCAGGTAGTCGGCTACCTTGTACATGCCGCCGCCGCCGGGCGACCACGGGCAGGCAATATAGATGTAGCGCGCCTTGCGACTGCTGACAAGCGAAGCCGCCTTGTTGACAGCGCGGCTTGGAACGGGGGGCTGTTGCATTTTCTCCATCGAATTACACAAAAAATTTGAATAAACACAACATTATTGATTCAGCAATAGCGGATATGCAGAGCCCGGTTTCAGTTTATTACATCGATAATGTTTGGCGCTCAACGACAATTTCTTTTTCATTAATTGCTATACCCCTATGCTCAGACAGCTGGTTAGAAAAGGATTGAATGCCGTTGACGATCTCGTCGTTGCCGCCGACCCACGGGCCGAGGATCACCATTCGCTGGTCAATGTGCTTTTTCATTCCCTCTACGAAAGCAGCGCTCAGCTTGGCGACCCGGCCCTTGCTCCGAATCAGAACGTGACCGTGGCCGATTTCAGCGCCTTCATCGAGGAAATGCTTGAGAACAACTACAAGGTCGTGTCGCCTGCGCAGGTGGATGCCGGGCTCAAGCCGGGCGGACGCTATTTGACAATCACCTTCGATGATGGCTATTTCAACAATCAGCTCGCGCTTGAGGTGCTGAACCGGTTCCGTGTTCCGGCAACCTTTTTCATTTCCACCGACCATGTGCATCAGAACAAGGCCTTCTGGTGGGATGCCTTCAGCCGCGAGCTGTCGCGTAGCGGTGTTCCCGCCACTGCGCAAAAGGCCGAAATAGAGCAGCTCAAGGTCTGGACGCCCGAAAGGATCGATGCGTTTTTGTGCCAGCGCTTTGGCTCTTCGGTCCTGAAGCCGTCCGGTGACCTCGACCGTCCATTCACCCCCCGGGAACTTGGGCAGTTTGCCCTTAACCCATGGGTGCATATCGGCAACCACACGCGCGACCATGCCATCCTCACCAACTGCACGCCTGACGAGATGGCGGAGCAGATCAGGGCGTGCCAGGATGCGCTTGCGGACTTGGTGGGTTACCGGCCTGTCGTGATCGCCTACCCCAACGGCAACTGCTCGCCCGCTGCCGTTCAGGCCGCCTTGGCAGCCGGTCTGCGACTGGGGTTTACGGTGGCACCGCAAGCCCCCCGGCTGCCGCTGGATGACGCGAGCCGAATGACAATGGGGCGCTTTTTCTTTTTTGGAGGGCAGGACATTCGCCGGCAATGCCGCCTGTTTGGCGCGCGGCTCGTTCCCAGCCATGCCCTCAAGCGCTTGATGCAGTCGTCGCCGTACTGAAACTGAACAGGCACCTGCCGGTGCCCTGGCATCAGTCATCAACATGGCGTCCAGCCGTTTCGAACGGATCGAGTGAGCCAAGCGATTGGCACTCCTGAACCCAGCCGCAGCAACAGCAACCCGGGTTCATGCAGTGCTGAGCTTCCCATTGATGCCCGAACCCGTGTTTTCAGGCTTGGCGGCAATAAGTTGCTCCGACCTGAATGCCTTGACCGCCTCGATCAGTGCCAACTCCTTGCGAAACCCGTCAATCAGCTGCGCAACCCCAGGCATCATCATCATCGAGAGATGCGAGCCTTCCACCGGTATCACGCGAATGTTCCCGTGGATATGCTCCTCCCAGCCCAAGCTCCTCCCCGCGCTCAGATACTGCGTGCTGGCATGGGTCGCCTTGAACAGCACGAGCGAACCGTCGTAAGGCTGCGGTTCGTAGCGGTCTTGCGCTTCGAGGTAGTTGCGGGACAAATGAAAGTCAACCAACTCCGGCGTCAGCGGCACGCCGGCCAGAATTTTTTCCCTGACTTGTTCCGCAATGACCGGTTCAAGGCGTTTCTTTTGGCGGCGCTCCGAGCGTTCCGCCACAAAGTTCGGGGAACGGTGCTGCAACAGCCACAGGCGTTTCAAAAAAGGAATTTTGCGTTTTGCGGCCGCCGGGGACAGCGTGTCCATCATCCCGAGGAATTCGATGGTTGCCCCGGCCCGTGTCAGTTGCTGCGCCATTTCAAAGGCAATCACGCCGCCGCCCGAAAACCCTGCAAGTTGGTATGGGCCTTGCGGGTCTACCGACCGGACAGCCTCGACATACTGCGTCGCCATGGCCTCAATGGTGGGCAATACAGGAAGCCGGCCATCCACTCCTTGGGCCTGCAGGCCGTAGAAAGGTTGTTCTGGTCCCAGCTGATCGGAAATCAGTTTGAAGTTAAGAACATTTCCACCGGCGCCATGGACTAAAAACAGCGGCCTGCGGCCAGGGAGCCCCTGGCAGATCGTCACCAGTGGCGACCATGCGCGCTTGAGCGGCATTTTGCCCTGGCTCGACGCGCTTGCCTGCACGGCATCGGAACCTGCGCCGGGCTGTAAGTCTGGTGCACGGCTTTCCTCCACGAGCGCTGCCAGGGCTGCCAGCGTTGGCGCCTGAAACAAGGTGGCCAGCGGAAGGTCGACCGAGAACTGCTTTCGAATTCTGGCAAACAGCCGAACCGCGGCCAGCGAATGCCCGCCCAGCGCAAAGAAGTCATCGTCTTTTGCCACCTCGTCGACCCCGAGGAGTTCGCACCAGACATCGGCAATGGCGCGCTCAACGGGATTCAACGCCACGCCGCCCGAAGCTGCGCCGGCCTTGACGGACTTGGCGGCAACGGGCTTGGGCGCTGCCTCCTTCATCGCACGTTTCAACTCGCTCATCGCAATAGACGAGACGGATAACTCACGTTCTGTGCTGGCGAAAATCCGTTCGAACAACGCTGGCGAGTCTTCCCCCCGGATACCGCAGGACAGCAGTGATTCGGCCAGCGTCAATTCTTTGGGCGCCTGGACGGCCGGTTGATGGGATATTGCGGCAGGATGAACACCGCGCAGGGAAAATCCCTCGAACGTTGCGACGGGTGAGCCGTCCGGCGCGTGCAAGCTGACATCAAATGCGGCAAAGCGCTCCTGGGGTTGGCCTTTCAAGGCCACACGGCTGATCAATTTGCGCGGCACCGGCGCAACAAGACGTATGCGTTCAATCGACAGCGGCACAAAAAGATTGTCTTGCCGGTGCTTCACCTCAAGAATGTGAAGCCCAAAGGTCGCGGCCATGTCAGTGAGGGCAGGGTGGCAGGAATATTCACCAAGATCGTCCGCAAAGCGCTCGGCAAGTTCCATTTCCGCAGTGCCGCCGCGCTCGGTCAATTGCATGGAGGCAATGCTGTGCCAGCGGGGGCCAAAAGCAACCGCTTGCTCCTGGGGAATTTCACCCTGGCGCCACTGCCCGGCGGGAAGGAAAGGCAGTGCTTGCAGGCTGCCGCGAAACACGCTGACACTGGCGCGCGCATGCTCCAGCCACTGCTTGTCCGATGAACTGCGGCTCAGCACGCAAAAATCGTAGCCTTCCCGGGAAAGCCGCATTTCAGTGCGCACGGTCCGCGTGACGTCCTGCTCGAACATCATCGCCTCTTCGAAGGACAGCGCCCGAATCTCGATCGCCGTGCCGGGGTGAAGAAAGGCCATGGCGGCACGGACAATCTCGACATAGGCCGTTCCCGGAAGCACTGGCCGGCCCGCGACCCTGTGCTCCTGAAGCACCCACAGGGAATTCGTTGCATAAACGGCCTCGAAAACCGCGCCATTCTCCCTGGCCACCTGCACCCCCAGAAGCGGGTGGATCGCCTTCAGCCTGTTGAGCGCAGGAGTGGCCTTGCCGTAGGCCCGAGCGGCCATGCCCATGTCGCTCCAGACCCCCCACTGAATACTCAGCCCATCCGGCCGGGAAGCGGCAAGCGATGTCAGGTAGGCATTGGCGGCGGCGTAATCAACCTGTCCAGCCACGCCGAGATAAGCACTGGTGGAAGAGAAGACGGCAAAGAGATCGAGCGTTCCGGGCGGGAAGAGCGCATGCAGCACCTGTGCGCCGTGGACCTTGGGCATGAACACGCGTTCGATGCTTTCCGGTGTCTTGCTGGCGATGAGCGCATCCTCAAGCGTACCCGCAGCATGAAAAACGCCATTGATGGCGCCAAAATGGCGCTGGCAATCGGCAACGACCCTGGCCATTGCCGCAGGGTCGGCTACATCGGCGCTGAAAACCTGTATTTGCGCACCCTGGGTTTCGAATTCCATCAGCCGGCGGACGATTTGGGCTTCAGGCGAAAATTCCTGGCTCAAGGCGAGCGCCTGCCAGGCTGCCTTGGGTGGCAGGGCGCGTCGGCTCACCAGGGCCAGCCTTGCCTTTTTCGTGGTGGACAGGAAGGCTGCAAGATCCAAGGCAATGTCGCCCAATCCGCCGCTGACAAGGTAGACGCCTTCGTGGCGCAGGCGCGGCGGCAGGCTGGAGGCGGGTGATGCCGCGGCCTTGGACAACTGCGCAATATAGCGTTCGCCATTGCGATAGGCGACAAGGTCTGTTTCGTCAGGGCTCTGGCTTTCGGAAACAACCGCGCGGGCGCATGTGCCGGCCAAAACATCTGCATCGGCAAAATCAATCAGGCAGGCTGTGACGTTCGCTATTTCACGCGGAATGACCCGCGATGGCCCCAGCGCCAGCGCCCCTTCCGGATGCAGCACCGGCTCTCCCAATACCGACTGGCAGGACGCAGTGGCGATGGTGAGGTGGATCGGATGCGCAAGGTCAACAGCCTGAATGGCCTTGGCGGTATGCACCAGGCTGCCGAAGGCCAGCATTTGCTCTGCATTGGCCTGGCCCTTCGTGCCTTGCACCGCCTCCAGCGCCCACAGATGAATGATGGACTCGGGGGACCTGCCTTCTTGCTCAAGGGCATCGAAAAGACTGCGGTAGCCGTCTGCATCGGCAGGCGCGAGTGTGAAATTCCCATCGCTCAGTCTGGCAAAGTTTTTGCCAGGCCGAACAAGCGTCACCTTGCCGCCGCCCGCTGTCAGTTCTGCCACCACGTTGCGGGCCATCTGCGTGTCATGGCCGAATACGAGCGATTGGCCGCCGGAGCGGACGGTAGCAGCCGGTGAAGGCGTGCGGCGCCACCGGGGTGTCAAAAACCAGTCGTCGTAGGAGGCAAGGCGCTTGAGAGCCTGCGCCCTCGGCGGAAGGGTTTCCCGTGCCTCTGCTGATGAGGCATGGATGGAAACGCCCGGCTCAATCCAGTGACGCTGATGATCGAAAGCATAGGTGGGAAGCGAAATACGCCGCGCCTGCACCGGACCGCGAACCACCTCCCACTTGGGCAGGACGCCGCGCGTCCACAGTGCGCCTGCGGCCGTCAGCATCAGGGCAAGGTCGGCGCTGGGCTCCTGGGCCTTGCAGGTCGAGGCAAGGATGGCCCTCGGTTCACCGCGGCTGTTCTGGCGGGCAAGCGCGCACAGGCCCTGACTGGGCCCGGCTTCGATAAAGACAAGATCGGGCGCCAATTGCAGCAGTTTTTGAAAGCCATCGGCAAAGCGCACCGGGTTGCGCAAGTGCTTGACCCAGTACTCGGGATCCGTGAGCGTCTTCGCGTCGGCCCAGGAGCCCGTCAGATTCGATATGAAAGGAAGGGTTGGCGGGTTAAAGCGGATTCGTGAAACCCGCTCGCGGAAGGTTTGCAGAATGCCATCGAGCAAACGCGAGTGCGCTGCCACGTTGATGCGCAAGCGTCGCCCTTCCAGTCCCTGGTCGGCAAGCCGCTGCTCTACCTGCGCAATGGAGGCAAGCGATCCTGAAGCAATGCATAAGTCCGGTGCGTTGACAGCCGCGACATCGACGTCCAGCCCGGTTACCAAGGTGCGCAGTTCTTCCTCGGAAAGATCGACTGAAAGCATGCTGCCTTGCGGCGCTGTTTCAAAAAGCTGTCCGCGCAAGACCACCATTGCCAGCGCGTCTTCCACCGACATCACGTCGGCCAGGCAGGCCGCCGCGTATTCCCCGGCGCTGTGCCCAATGACGGCCGCAGGCGTGACGCCCCAGCTCTTCCATAGTTTTCCCAGGGCATATTCAAGAATGAACAAGGCCGGAATGGCGTAGGAGGGTTTTTCCATCGCACTTGCCGCATCAACAGTGCTTAAACCGCTGTTGAACATCACGGCGCGCAGGTCAGGCGGTGCGCTGGGGGGAATGAGGCTGAAGCACTCATCAACGGCCTGCCTGAACCCTGGCTGGCTCAGCAGTTCACTGCCCGCTCCGGGATAGTGCGCGCCTCCGCCTGGGAACATCAGCACAACCCCGGGCGGATTCGCCGCTGCTTTGCCGGTAACGGACCGGGCATTGGGTTTGGGCAGCAACGCAGTGCGCAGGCCGGCCACATCCTGTGCAACGATGGCGCAGCGATGGTCGAAAGATTTGCGTCCGACCTGCGTGGTGTACGCAGCATCGGCCAGCCGAAAGCCCTCGGGCGGGGACGCAAGGAAATCGCACCACTTTTCCTTGAGCTTTTCGAGCGATGCCGGATTGCGCGCAGAAAAATTAAAAACCTGCCAGCCCGCATCCGGCGCGGCGGTGGCCATGGCCGGTGGCTCCTGCAAAATGACGTGGGCATTGGTGCCGCCCACACCCAGTGCATTGACGGCGGCGCGGCGGGGGCTGTTCGCCTCAGGCCAGGGCTTTGCTTTGTCCACTACATAAAAGGGCGTCTTGCCCATGTCGAACCGGCTGTTCGGTTCGCTGAAGTTCAGGCTTGCTGGAATCAGGCGATTCCGCAGGGCAAGAGACACCTTGATGAGTGAGGCCACACCAGCGGCCGTGTCCAGATGCCCAATATTGGTCTTGAGTGAGCCAATGCCGCAAAAGCCTTTGCCCCCGCCTCCATAAGCCTGGCTAAGCGCTGCCACTTCAATCGGGTCGCCCACAGGCGTGCCAGTGCCATGGGCTTCGATGTAGGAGACACTGGCCGCTTCGACGCCTGCAACGGCAAGGGCCTCGACGGCCGCGCGAGCCTGGCCGTCCACACTGGGCGCCAGATAGCCGGCTTTGCCCGAACCGTCGTTGTTAACGGCTGATCCGCGAATGACGGCATAAATATTGTCGCGGTCCTTGATGGCGTCTTCCAGGCGCCGCAGCACCACAATGCCTGCGCCGCTGCCAAAGACCGTGCCCTTGGCGTTGTTGTCAAAAGCACGGCAGTGGCCATCAGGCGAGAGGATTTCACCTTCCGCATAGTGGTAGCCCCGGCGGTGGGGCAGCTCAATGCTCACGCCGCCCGCAAGCGCCATGTCGCATTCGCCTGACAACAGGCTCTGCGCGGCAACATGGACTGCGACCAAGGAGGTCGAGCAAGCCGTCTGGATACTGATGCTGGGGCCCTTGAGGTCCAGCAGGTAAGACACGCGGGAGGTGAGGAAATCCTTGTCGTTGCCCGTGTGCCGCAGCAAGAACATGCCCACTGACTTCACCAGCTGTGGATTCGTCAACAGATTGAACGGCAGGTAGGCCTGCATGCCGCAACCGCCGAACACACCGATGGCACCCGGAAAGTTTTCAGGCATATGCCCGGCATCTTCCAGCGCTTCCCACGCGCATTCGAGAAAGTGGCGATGCTGCGGATCAAGTATTGCCGCATCGCGCTTGCTGAAGCCGAAGAACTCGGCATCGAACATTTCCATGTCCGGAAGCACGAGGCTGGCGCGCACGTACTGGGGGTCATCCATGTCGGCCTGGGCCACCCCGGCAGTGCGCAGTTCCTCGTCCGTCATCCACTGGGTCGCTTCCTGGCCGTCGCGCAGGAGATTCCAGAGTTCAGGGGCCGAGCGTGCCGCCGGAAACCGTCCGGCAAGCCCGACGATGGCGACGCTGCCCGGTTCGAAGTCGTGAGTAGAGTCATCCATTGCTGTCTCCTTCAAGCAGTGGGTGTTGGCGCAAGGGTAGTACGTGCGCGCATATTGCGACGCGCATTGGCGCGGCTCAACCCATCTCCAACTGCTGTACTGGCGCCCTGACCGCTCAGATGCGCGGCAAGTGCCTGAATGGTTGGCAAGCGAAACATGTCCGTGATGGACACTTCATGCCCCGACACTTCGTGCAGGCGGCGCTGCACCTGCACGACAAGAAGGGAGTGCCCTCCGAGATCGAAGAAATTGTCGGTCATGCCAACACTCGGCAGGCCAAGCGCTTCTTGCCAGATCGTGGCGATGCGCTTTTCGAGCTGGCTTTCGGGAACAGTCGCGCTGGGCACTGCGGCGGCGGATCGCAGTTCCGGAAAGGCGCGCCGATCCACTTTGTTGTTGGGCGTCAGGGGAAACGCCTGAAGTACCTGGAGCGCCGCAGGCACCATGATTTCAGGCAGATCGACTTTAAGGGCGGCTCGAATCTGCTCGGTGTCCAGGGAAGCACCGGCTCTTGAGGTGAGGTAGCCAACGAGGCGCTTGTCGCCCATGCCATCTTCGTGAACGATGACCACGGCTTCCTTCACCCCCGGCTGTTGCATGAGTGCATTTTCGATTTCGCCGAGTTCAATGCGGTGGCCGCGAATCTTCACCTGATGGTCGATGCGCCCCAGAAACTCAAGTTTCCCGTCGGGATGACGGCGCACCAGATCGCCTGTGCGGTAGAGCCTTGCACCCGGCTCTGCCGGGTCGGCGATGAAGCGTTCGGCGGTAAGCTCCGGGCGCCGCAAGTAGCCAGCGGTGACACCGGCTCCGCCGATGAGCAATTCGCCCGCAACAAAGGCGGGGCATTCCTGCCCGCCGGGCGTGCGAATGTGCAGCCGGGTATTGGCAATCGGTTCTCCCAGGGGAATGAACTCGCCGATGTCCGTCAGATTGCAAGTGCTGGACCAGACGGTGGTCTCTGTCGGCCCATACATATTCAGAAGCGTCCCAGGCACCAGTGCCCGCAATTCCCTGGCAAGCTTTACAGGCAAGGCTTCGCCTCCGACCATGAGAACTGAAAGACGCCCCAATGCGGCGCGGCCTGCGGCATCGGCCACCAGCATCGACGCCATGGAGGGAGTGCACTGCAGGTGGGTGATCTGGTTCTGCGCGACTTCCTCGGCAATGGATGCCTGCTGTACGGCCGTGCTGGGAAGCTGCGCGGATTCCATCAGCTGTTTGAGGGGCTGCAAGTGCGCCAGGACGGTGTCGGTGTCAATCCCGAAGTCGATCAGGCAGGCAATCTCGTCAACACCGGCATCCTTGAGCTTGTGCACCATTGGAAGGCAGCGCTGCGGCGTGCCGAAAAGCGAACTCGTGCCGTAGTAGCGGGAAAATGCATGTTCAAGCAGCGCATCCATTTCCTCATCCGACAGGGGCTTGGCGTCCATGATTTCGACCGGACTTTTACCGGATTCGGCGCCGCGCTGGACGAATGTGGGAAAGGTCCAGGCGGCCTGCTTGATCAGGTCGAGCGAACTGCGCAGATAGGCCTTCATGGGTTCCCGGACCGTTTCGCGCACCGTGTTTTCATCATCGCCGACAAAGGTGTGCACCATGAGCGTCACATGCCCGAGACCTGCGTGGCCGGCCTTTTGCCAGGCGGCCCGGTAAAGCCTGAGCTTTTCGGCCATATCCTCCAGGCTTTGTCCCAGCAGGTGCGTGAGTACATGGCAGCCCATCTCGCCCGCCTGCTGAAATGTTTCGGGATTTCCCGCGGCCGTCAGCCAGATCGGCAGCTCTTTCTGAACAGGACGCGGCAGGGTCTGAATGTCAACGGGTTTTCCGAGGGGACCGGGAAATGCAACGCTTTCGCCCCGCCACAAGCGGCGGACAGTATCGATGTTGGCAAGCATTTCGTTCTTGCGGTCAGCAAAGGCATTGGGCGCGATCACGAAATCGTTGGGCTGCCAGCCTGCGGCAAAGGAAACGCCCACCCGGCCCTTGGAAATGTTGTCAACGAACGCCCAGTCTTCTGCCACCCGGATCGGGTGATGCAGTGGAAGCACGCAACTCCCGGCGCGTATTTTCAGGCGTGTGGTGGCGGCGGCAAGCACTGCGCTGGTCAGGGCTGGATTGGGATAGAGCCCGCCAAAAGCATGGAAATGCCGCTCTGGCGTCCAGATGGCGGTAAAGCCCGCCTCATCGGCGAATTTGGCCCCTTCTAACAGTAGCTTGTAGCGATCTTTCGACGTGGTCGAATCGCTTGAGAAATAAAAGAGGCTGAACTCCACCGATTGAGGGTTGGCGGTTTTTACGCTGTTCGAATAGAGAACGACCGTGAAGCCTCGGGTGAGTGTCCAGCACAGCTCAAGCACCGAAATATCGAAGGACAGACTGGTCACCGCCAACCATTGCCCTGCCGGTTCGCCAGGCACACGCTGTGCCATGCCGGCAAAGAAGTTCATCACGTTGCGATGGGTGACGATGACACCTTTCGGCCGACCCGTGGAGCCGGAGGTGTAGATCACGTAAGCCGCGCTTTCGGCTGTCACGACCGGAAGCTCAATGCCTTCGGCGGGCAATGCAAGGACCGGCGCATCCATCAAAAACGTTTTTTCGGCAGGAATTCCCAGTGAGGCTGCGAGCGATGAATGCGTGACGACGATCGATGCCATCGAATCCTCGATCATGTACAGGATTCGGTCTTGCGGATAGGCGGGATCCAGCGGCAAGTAGGCGGCGCCAGCCTTCAGGACGGCCAGCAAGGTGATGACGAGATGGGGCTCGCGCTCCAGGCAGATGCCGACGATATCGCCCGGCCGGACCCCGCGCTCCACCAGGCGGCATGCCAGGACGGTGGCTTCCCGGTCTAGCTCGCGATAGGACAGGTTCTGTGACTGCCACCTGATTGCGACATGCTCCGGGGTGCCGCATGCCTGCGCGGCAATGGCCTCATGCACGCAGATGGCCTCGTCATACGCAGTAGCCGTCGCATTCAGCCGACCGAGCATTTGCAGCTCGGCGTCGGGCACCAGGCAAATTTCTGCAACCGTGGCGGATTCGTCCTGGCAGGCACCCAAGTAGGCAGT
Organism: Polaromonas sp.; assembly: GCA_028292745.1. Taxonomy (GTDB): domain Bacteria; phylum Pseudomonadota; class Gammaproteobacteria; order Burkholderiales; family Burkholderiaceae_C; genus Polaromonas. The sequence continues at coordinate 46,510 of JAQGLT010000061.1, forward strand.
GAGATGCAATGCCATGGACTGGAGGGTTTCATGCGAGAACACCGCGCCATCGCCGACAAGTTCCAGGTTTTTCCCGCCTGCATCGACAGCCAAAAGCAGCTCGGCCTTGCATGCACCCAGCTTGCCATTCATTGAAATACCAATTTTGATTGGCATTTCACCGACGGCCTTGGGATTGATTCGTGACGGCAGGTCACATGCAAAAGAGCCTGCCTGATGAATTTTGTTGATTTGGGCGTTTGCGAGCGCTTCCCCTTCACGCACTGAAGCCTGGGCATTCGTTACCAGTGTCAACGGAACCCAGGGAGAAAGCCAATGCTCAACGCCATCTGTGTGCCGCGCCAGCAGATCATCCGAGTAAATGACTGAAATTTTCGATTGCCCTGTCAGTGCCGACAGCCACCCGAAAAATGCGCCAACCGTCCGGCCCCCTTGCGCCGCAAGGTGAAGCGGGATATGCACCGGCTGGCGTGAAGCCGATAAGGACTGGGAAGCTTGGCGTGGATAAGGGAGTTCCACAGGGGCCAGATCGGCGAACACCCTGCGCCAAAAAGGCTCGCTTTGGGCGGCCTGGGGAATACGGGAGGAGAGCTTGTCGCGAATCAGATCATCCAGACGTGGAAGTACCGTGCCTTTGCCCAGTTCCCGCAGCACGACCGGACCTGCTGCATCAGAAATTCCACCCAGCAGAAGATCCGCATCCCCCGTTGCAACGATCAGCGAATCGTCGTTGACTTCAAGCACCGTGCCTGGTGCCGCACGGGATGAAACCTTCATGGCAACTGCCGAACGCACATACAGAATTTTGCTGCCCAAGTAGATTTTCGGCCGCGCCAGGGGGTTGAGATAAGAACCAAAGTCCAGGCCGCGCACCAATGACTCCAGCTCCTGCGCTGGGCGGGAAAAATCAAGGGTTCCAAGCAAGGCCGGACGCTTGCGGCCAGAAACATAACTTCGCAGGCCCTGTTGCTCCGTGAGCTGGAGCCTGTCCTGGCCCAGGTCTTCAATCAGGGCGCGAAAGCTGGCAAATCCGGCTTCATAGCATTTTGCGTTAAGGCTGAAGGCGGTTTCGCCTGCTGCAATCTCTATAGGCGCCTGCCTGACGATACGGCCTGCATCCACCTCCGGTGTCATTTCGTGCCACGTGATGCCGTGTTTTTTTCCCTGTGCAATCAATGCCCAGGCGGTGGCATTCAGGCCGGCGTAATGGGGGAGCAGGGCATCATGGAAATTGATGGCAAGTTTTCGGGGCTTGGTGATAACGCTTGTGGGCAGGATATGCAGAAAAGCAACACTGAAGAGATAATCAAATTCAAGGTCTGGAAGCGCGACTGGCGAATCGGGTGCTAACCTAATCGCATTAATGTTTTTTTCCGCCGCCCATGCCAATATGTTTTGCTCATGGCTTGCCACGGCAATTATCTTATGGCCTGCATTGCTATAGGCTTCCGCACATTGGATTAATAGGCTTCCATCACCAATAAACACAGCACTCGTGACCATTAAGCTCAACCTTCACACAAAAATTAACATTTTCTCAATGCTACCTGTGATGGGTTGTTAAGTTGTAAAGTTAATGGTTTTGTTACATTCAGCAAACAAATTTTCAATTTGTCGTTACCCCTAACTCACCCACATGTCCTAGTGATGGACTAATCACCCGTCGAATTTTGCAGGCGTCAGGGATGAAATGGAAATAACCCCTGTGCAGGCTGGCAAAATTGTCGTTTTTTGGTGAAATTATTCACTTGTTCGAGAGGCTTGGTAAAAGCAGGTTTGAAGCTTCTTAAAAGCGCAACCAGTCCCCAACTGTCTGGCGGAAAGCCTCCACATCGCTCCAGTCGCAAGTGAACAGCCAGATTAGATGCGCTCTGGGGTTGCTTTAACCCTGCCCTGGAGGAGCTAAACAATAAATCCAGTCAGAATATTGGAGCCGGCATGGCGGTTTGAATCAGTTCCATGCGGATTCCAGCAGACTGAGTTTGGTTAATACTCAGAAAATTATGCTGATGCTGAGAAATTGAGTAGAAAAAACCTCTTCTGAACAGCGCAGGAAAAACATATTTTCTGCAGCCTTTATGAAAAAAGATAATCGCTGAAAACGTCTTGTCTCAGCCAACCGGCCCCTGGCACAACATACAAGGTTGGAAGAAAATATAAGCAGGGCTGTCGGTTGGCGACTTGAACCGTCTGGTTTGAATGCGCCGTGCGTCATCATCCAGCAAATTCATGCCGCGCCATTGCGCAACTTCAGCTTTTCAAGGGAAGTCTGTCCAGGCTTGGATCCGCTGGCCGCTGAAATCAAGCAGCTTTTTTCTAACATGCCTATGTTAATTTCCCGCTTTTTACTGTAATCATTGATTTCAAGCGTAAAAATCTTTGGAATGTAAGCGCTTTATTGACTTTTGAGTGCGCGCCGGTATTGCACCGCTTCAGCCACATGCGTGAGTTGCACCGTCTGGGCACCGGCCAAGTCGGCGATGGTCCGGGCTACCTTCAGGCAGCGATGGATGCCGCGACCCGACCAGCCGAGCCGTGTCGCCGCGGTGTTGAGGAACTGCGCCGCAGCCGTATCGAGCTGGCATTGCGCATCGATAGCCTGGCCCTGCAATGCCTGGTTGCTGCTGCCTTGCCGCGTCATGGCGTGTTCCCTGGCCCGTACCACGCGATGGCGAATCTCCTGGGTGGATTCGCCAGGCGGCGCATTGACCAGTTCATCGGCTGTCAGGGCGCCTACTTCGACATGCAGGTCGATCCGGTCCAGCAGCGGACCGCTGATCTTGCCCTGGTAGCGCGCCACCAGTTCAGGCGAGCAGCGGCAGCTTCGCAGGCTGGAGCCGAGGTAGCCGCAAGGGCAGGGGTTCATCGCCGCGATGAGCTGAAACCGAGCCGGGAACTCGGCCCGTTGCGCAGCCCGCGAAATGGTGATGGTTCCGGACTCCAGGGGCTCGCGAAGCGCCTCCAGCGCCGCCCTTGGAAATTCGGGAAGCTCGTCCAGAAACAGCACGCCTCGGTGCGCCAGAGAGATTTCTCCGGGACGCGGCGGCGAGCCACCGCCGACCATGGCCACCGCGCTGGCTGTGTGGTGGGGCGCGCAGGTGGGCCGGACGGCCCAGTTGTTCAGGGTAAATCGCCCACCCAGCGAGGCCACCGCCGCGGTTTCAAGGGCCTCCTCGGTTGTCATGGCCGGCAGCAGACCGGCAAAACGCTGCGCCAGCATGGACTTGCCGGAGCCGGGCGAGCCGACCATCAGGACGCTGTGGCCGCCGGCGGCGGCGATTTCCAGCGCCCGGCGGGCGGCTGCCTGGCCTTTGACATCGGCAAGGTCGGGGTAGGCCGGCGCGTCCGAAGGCGCGCTGCAGGCGGCACGGCTCCAGCCCGTTGTCGCCTCGGGCAGCGCCTGGCCGGGCAGAAATTGCCTGACGACATCGAGCAGATGGTGCGCGCAGTAAATCTCGGCGTCCGGCACCAGCGCGGCTTCCTGGGCACTGCCTTCAGGCAACACCAGCCGAGGGGGTTTGTGCTGCATGCCGTGCGCCGGCCGGGCAATGGCCAGGCTCATGGCCAGCGCACCGCGAACCGGGCGCAGGTCGCCACCCAGCGACAGTTCGCCGGCAAATTCATAGCCGCCCAGCTTGCGCGCATCGATCTGCCCGCTGGCGGCCAGAATGCCCAGGGCGATCGGCAAGTCAAAACGGCCTGAATCCTTGGGCAGATCGGCTGGCGCCAGGTTCACGGTGATGCGCTTATTGCCGGGAAACTCCAGGCCTGCATTCTGGATGGCCGAACGAACCCGCTCACGCGCTTCCTTGACTTCCGTGTCCGCCAGACCCACCAGCGTAAAGCTGGGCAGGCCGTTGGCCAGGTGGACTTCCACGCAGACCGGACGGGCTTCCAGGCCCAGCAGCGCGCGGCTGTGCACTAAAGACAGGCTCATTCAATGGCTTTCTAATTGATGCATCAAAGTTGTGCATGCGCAACGCTTCACGATGGTGCATTGCAGTGGGGGTGCTCTAGCGTAACGCGCCACTCCCTCAAATCGCTGGCGTCTGGCCGTGACGATGAAAAATAGCTGGCACGGTCCCTGCTAGCAGGGTTGCACCGCCCTCAACATTTCTGGAGCCTGCATGAACTTCCTCTCTGTGCCTTTCGCCTGTTGCGCCCTTGTCCTGCTGTCGGGTGCCGCGGCTGCCCAAACCGCCGCGCCCGCAGGGCCGGCCGCATCGCCGCTGTCGTTCAACATCGCACTGACCAGCAACTACAAGTTCCGCGGACAGGATCAGGACCAGTCCAAGACCAAGGTCTTCAAGCCGGCCCTGCAAGGCGGCGTTGACTACGCGTTCGACAGCGGGTTTTACCTGGGCAACTGGAATTCGACGGTGAACTGGACCCGGTACCTGCCTTCGAATCCGAGCAACCACGTCGAAATCGATATTTACGGCGGCTACAAATTCAATGCCGGACCGCTGGCCATGGATGTGGGCGCGCTGACGTATTTCTACCCCGGCGCCAGCGGCGCCAGCACGACCGAGGCGTACCTGGGCGCCGGCTTCGGCCCGCTCAGCGCCAAGTATTCGCACACCGTGTCCAAGGGCTATTTCGGCATTGGCAAGGAATTCCTGGTTGGCGAGGGGCGTGGCACCGGCTACCTGAACCTGGCCTTCGCGCAGGAAGTGATGCCCAACGTCACGCTCAAGGCATCGCTGGGCTTTACCAACCTCAAGAGCGGCGCAAACTCGGCCGGTCTGCCCGACTACCTCGATTACAGCGTCGGGGCGAGCTATGACCTGGGCAGCGGCCTGGCCCTGTCGGGTGCATTCGTGGGCGCCGACAAGAAGCCGAGCTATGTCTACCCGGCCGCGGTGGACACCAGCGGCCGTTCCATCAACAAGAACACGCTGGTCGTGATGCTGACAAAAACCCTGTAATGCGGAGCCGGCGGCCCCCGCCGCCGACCGTGGTTCATCTGAAGGAAAAACGAAATGAAACTTGTCACCGCCATCATCAAACCGTTCAAGCTGGACGAAGTGCGCGAGGCACTTTCGGGCATGGGCGTGCAGGGCATCACCGTGACCGAGGTGAAGGGCTTCGGCCGCCAGAAAGGCCACACCGAGCTGTACCGGGGCGCCGAATACGTCGTCGATTTTCTGCCCAAGGTCAAGATTGAAGCGGCCGTGTCGGACGACCTGGTGGAGCGCGTGATCGAAGCCATCGAGACGTCGGCCCGCACCGGCAAGATCGGCGACGGCAAGGTCTTTGTCTATGACCTGGAGCAGGTGGTGCGCATTCGCACCGGCGAGACCGGCAAGGAAGCGCTGTAGGCCCCCTTTTTCCAAAAAACAAAGAACATTGCCATGAAAAAATTATTTGCCTCCCTGGTGCTGGGATTGAGCCTGCTGGGCTCGGGTGCGGTCGCCTGGGCGCAGGCCCCGGCCGAAGCGCCTGCCGCCAGCGCGCCAGCCACGGCTGCCGCCGCCGCACGCCCTGACACTGCAGCACCTGCTGCATCCACTGCGGCCGTGGTAGCCGCGCCCGCAGTTGCTGCCCCGGCGGCTGCCGCGCCCGCGCCGGTGCCCAACAAGGGCGACAACGCCTGGATGATGGTCTCGACCATCCTGGTGATCCTGATGGTCGTGCCGGGCCTGGCGCTGTTTTATGGCGGCCTGGTGCGCAGCAAGAACATGCTGTCGGTGCTGATGCAGGTGATGGTGACGTTCTCGATGATCGTCGTGCTGTGGTTCATCTACGGCTACAGCCTGGCCTTTACAGAGGGCAATGCCTTCTTTGGCGGCTTCGACCGCTTGTTCATGAAGGGCATCTGGGACAACGCCGCCGGCGCCTTTGCCAACGCCGCCACCTTCAGCAAGGGCGTGGTGATTCCTGAAATCGTGTTTGCCGCTTTCCAGGCCAGTTTTGCCGGCATCACCTGCTGCCTGATCGTCGGCGCCTTTGCCGAGCGCATCAAGTTCTCGGCCGTGCTGCTGTTCATGGTGATCTGGTTCACCTTCAGCTACGCCCCGATGGCGCACATGGTCTGGTTCTGGATGGGCCCCGACGCCTACACCGGCAAGGAAGTGGTCGACGCGATGAACGGCAAGGCCGGCTACATCTGGCAGACGGGCGCGCTTGACTTTGCCGGCGGCACCGTGGTCCACATCAATGCGGCCGTGGCTGGCCTGGTCGGCGCCTTCATGGTGGGCAAGCGCATCGGCTACGGCAAGGAAGCCATGGCGCCCCACAGCCTGACACTGACCATGGTCGGCGCGTCGCTGCTGTGGGTGGGCTGGTTCGGCTTCAACGCCGGCTCGGCGCTGGAAGCCAACGGGTTTGCCGCGCTGGCCTTCATCAACACCCTGGGCGCCACCGCCGCAGCTGTGCTGGCCTGGTGCCTGGGCGAGGCCATGATGCGCGGCAAGGCCTCGATGCTGGGTGCGGCGTCGGGCGCCGTGGCCGGCCTGGTGGCCATCACGCCGGCGGCCGGCAATGTCGGCATTGGCGGCGGTCTGGTGATTGGCTTCATCGCCGGGTTTGCCTGCCTCTGGGGCGTGCATGGGCTGAAGAAGATGCTGGGCGCCGACGATTCGCTCGATGTGTTCGGCGTGCATGGCGTGGGCGGTATCGTCGGCGCGCTGCTGACCGGCGTGTTCAACTCGCCCAACCTGGGCGGCCCCGGCTTCGTGGCTGACTGGGTGACGGCGACCGGCGTCACGGCGGCCGATTATTCCATCGTGTCCCAGGTCTGGATTCAGGCCAAGGCCGTGCTGATCACGCTGGTGTGGTCGGGCGTCGTGTCGTTCATCGCGTACAAGGTTGTTGACCTGACCATTGGCCTGCGCGTCAGCGAAGAGGATGAACGCGAAGGCCTGGACATCACCTCGCACGGTGAAACCGCCTACAACCGCTAACGCTCAGCGGTAACCCGGCAGAGATTCTCCAACGGAAGTTCAGCCCGCCGGCGCCATGCCAGCGGGCTGTTTTTTTGGTGCTACGGCGCCTTCGTTAAGCAGCAACCAGATTTTTAGCATCAAATATGCCTTTGGCGCATGCGTGGTCTGCGCAAGAAGCTATTAATTCAGTAGCAAAAGCTGTTCGGCATCCTGAACGACGCGATGGAAGGCCAAGGTGATTTTGCTCTAGAGTAGCAGGGCATCACTGCACATCCCGGCAAGGCTTTCAAGGAACCCGCATGACCTGGCATACCGCTGTTTCCCAGCCCAGCGAACTGGGCGAATCCCCGTTCTGGCACCCGGACGAGCAAACCCTCTACTGGGTGGACATCGCCGCCCGCCAGGTTTGCCGCGCCAACATGCCGATGGGCACGGTTCAGCGCTGGGGCATGCCGTCGGAGCCCGGCTGCATTGCACCGGCCCGAAGCGCCGGGCTGGTGATTGCCCTGCGCGACGGCGTCTTTCGGGCCCGGCAATGGGGCGGGGCGCTGGAATTGCTGGCGCCGTCCCTGCATGACCCCGCCACAAGCCGCTTCAACGATGGCAAGGCGGATCCGCTCGGGCGCTTCTGGGCGGGCACCATTTACGAGCCGCGCGATGCCGCGCGGGCACAGCTTTTTTGTCTCGATTGCCGCGCAGGCCGGACGCCGGCACTGGCGGTGAAAGCCGGCAATGCCACCACGGCCAACGGCCTGGCCTGGTCGCCCGATGCGTCCACCCTGTACTGGGCCGATACGCCGCAGCACACCATCCGCGCCTGGGACTGGGATGCCGAGGGCAACACCTTGGGCCGGGAACGGGTCTTTTGCCGATGGCCTGGCAAGCCCGCGGGGTGGAAGCCGGGCATGCCCGGCTACGGCGGGCGCCCGGACGGCGCTGCCGTGGACGTGCGGGGCAACTACTACGTCGCGATGTATGAGGGGGCCCGCCTGCTCAAGCTCTCGCCGGCCGGCGCGCTGCTGGCCGAGTTCGCGGTTCCCGCGCACTGCCCGACCATGCCGTGCTTTGGCGGCGAAGACCTGAAGACGCTGTACCTCACCACCGCGCGCCAGAACCGTCCGGCCAGCGAGCTGCGCGCCTGGCCGGAATCGGGCTGCGTGTTTTCAATGCGGGTGGAGACGCCGGGCCTGCCCGTGAATTTCTTCACTGATTGACGCGCAACTCCAAAATTTAAGCAAAAACCTGCTCTTGCGCTTACTGGTCAAGCGCTACCAGCTATGATTTTCATAGCTGATAAAAAGTTTTTGGCTGGCTTGCCACTTCACTTGCGCGACCCGGCAGGCGCTGTTGCAAAAAACCGAACAGGCGCCGTGCAAAAAAATCAAAGCCGTTTTTGGCCGGGTCCGCGTACCATGACTGGCATGAACGCAGACACCGATTTCACGACTTCGATGGCTGACCGCATTCGCGCCGCCGCCGATGCAGGCAGGCCATTGCGCATCCGCGGCGGCGGCAGCAAGGATTTCTACGGCCAGGCCCTGGAGGGCGAGGTGCTCGACATGTCGCCGTTCACCGGGGTCATCAGCTACGAGCCCAGCGAGCTGGTCGTCACCGTGCGCGGCGGCACGCCGCTGGCCGAGCTGGAAAACCTGCTGGCTGCCCACCGCCAATGCCTGCCATTCGAGCCGCCGCACTTCGGGCCGCACGCCACCGTCGGCGGCATGGTCGCCAGCGGGCTGAACGGCCCGGCGCGCGCCAGCGTGGGCGCGGTGCGCGACTACTTGCTCGGTGTCGTCCTCCTCAACGGCCGGGGCGAGCGGCTGACCTTCGGCGGGCAGGTCATGAAAAACGTTGCCGGCTACGACGTCTCGCGCCTCATGGCCGGTGCATTCGGCACCCTGGGCGTGCTGCTGGAGGTCTCGCTCAAGGTATTGCCGGTGGCCCCGGCTGAAGCCACGCTGATGTGCAGCCTGCCGCAGCAGGCCGCGCTGGACCTGCTCCACCGCTGGGGCGGCCAGCCGCTGCCGCTCAACGCCAGCTGCTGGGTGCATGACGACACCAGCGCGCCCATGCAGGACTTTTTGTTTGTCCGCCTGCGCGGCGCCCAGGCCGCGGTCGAGGCGGCCCGCCCGCGCATGGTGGCCGATGTGCAGGCCGCGGGCGGCAGCGCCGTGCCCATGGACAACGCCCAGGCCGGTGCCGACTGGAACGCCTGTCGCGAGCAGACCCTGCCTTTTTTTGCGCAGCCGCCTTCCCCGGACGCCTGCCTGTGGCGCCTGAGCGTGCCGCAGACCACGCCTGCGTTCGAGCTGCCTTTTGCCCAGCTGATCGAGTGGCACGGCGGCCTGCGCTGGCTCTGGGCGCCTGCGTCGGCGGCCGGGCGGCTGCGCGAGCTGGCCGGGCAGTCCGGCGGCCATGCCACGCTGTTCCGGTGCGCCGGCCAGGCGCCTGCCGACCTGCCGGTTTTCAGCCCGCTTTCGCCGGTGCAGGCGCGTGTCCAGCAAGCCTTGAAGATGCAATTCGACCCGGCCGGCGTCTTCAACCCGCGCCGCATGTCCAGTGACTGGTAAGGCGCGGCGTGCGGCGTTTTCGTCACCTCACCGGCCAGCACCGGACGGCCTCCATCAACCGCCTGCTCGGCGCCCTGCTGGCCTTCAACGCCGGCGCGGTGAACGCCGGCGGGTTTCTGGTGGTGGCGATGTACACCTCGCACATGACCGGCTTCGCCTCGCTGCTGGCCGACAACCTGGTGCTGGGCAACACGGCGCTGGTGCTGGGGGCGGTGGGCACGCTGCTGGCCTTCACCACGGGTGCTGCTGTCACGGCCATTTTGGTCAACTGGGCGCGCCAGCATGCGCTGCGCAGCGAATACGCGCTGCCGCTGCTGCTAGAGGCGGCGCTGCTGCTGGTGTTCGGCCTGCTGGGCGCCACGTTGAACCGGCAGACGCCGTTTGCGGTGCCGCTCACGGTGCTGGTGCTGGCCTTCACCATGGGCCTGCAGAACGCGCTGGTCAGCAAGATTTCGTCGTCGCAGATTCGCACCACGCACATGACGGGCATCGTGACCGACATCGGCATCGAACTGGGCAAGCTGTTTTACTGGAACCGCACCGGCAGCCCGCCGGAATCGCGGGTGCGCGCCAACCGCATCAAGCTGCGGCTGCTGGTGACACTGCTGGGCGCTTTCGTGGCCGGCGGCATCGTGGGCGCGGCGGGCTTCAAGTACATCGGCTTCATCTGGGTGGTGCCACTGGCGCTGCTGCTGCTCGCCCTGTGCCTGCCACCCCTGTATTCAGACCTGCTGCGCATGCGGCGGCGTAGAAACATTCCACAAGGCATTTGAGGCTTTCCATGCAAACCCAACTCGCTCCCGAATTCCAGAACACGGCCGACGGCCAGCAGGCCGAGGCCATTTTGCGCAAATGCGTGCATTGCGGCTTTTGCACCGCCACCTGTCCCACCTACCAGCTGCTCGGCGATGAACTCGACGGGCCGCGCGGCCGCATCTACCTCATCAAGCAGGTGCTCGAAGGCCACCAGCCGACCCGCAAGACCCAGCTGCACCTGGACCGCTGTCTGACCTGCCGCAACTGCGAGACCACCTGCCCCAGCGGCGTGCAGTACGGCCATCTGGTCGACATCGGCCGCAAGCTGGTCGATGAACGGGTGCCGCGCCCGGCCGGCGACCGCGCCCTGCGCTGGGCCCTCAAGGAAGGCCTGCCGTCGCCGCTCTTCGCGCCCGCCATGCGGGCGGGGCAGACGGTGCGCGGCCTGCTGCCTGCGGCGCTTAAAAACAAGGTGCCGCCCCGGCAGGCCGCCGGCAGCCGGCCCACGCGCGTCCACGCGCGCCGCATGCTCATGCTGGAGGGCTGCGTGCAGCCGGCCATGATGCCCAACATCAATTCGGCCACCGCCCGGGTGCTGGACGCCGTCGGGATTCAGGTCGTGGTGGCGGCCAAGGCGGGCTGCTGCGGCGCCGTCAAGTTCCACCTGAACGACCAGGACGGCGGCCTGGCTGAAATGCGCCGCAACATCGATGCCTGGTGGCCGTCTGTGGAAGGCGGCGTGGAGGCCATCGTCATGAATGCCTCCGGCTGCGGCGTGACGGTCAAGGAGTACGGCTACCTGCTGAAAAATGACCCGGCCTATGCCGAAAAAGCCGCCCGCATCAGCGAGCTGACACGCGACCTGAGCGAGTTGCTGCCTGCCATTGCCGAGTCGCTGCAAGCCGCCCGCCCGGATCTGGCCAGCCAGATCGCACAGCACGCTCCCAAGCTGGCGTTTCACCCGCCCTGCACGCTGCAGCACGGCCAGCAGCTGCGCGGCGGCGTCGAGCATTTCCTGTCCGATCTCGGGTTCGACATCCAGGTGGCCGGCAACGAGGCGCACCTGTGCTGCGGCTCGGCCGGCACCTATTCGGTGCTGCACCCGGACATCGCCTACCAGTTGCGCGACCGCAAGCTGGCCAACCTGGGCGAGGTCATGCCCGAGGTGATTGTCTCGGCCAACATCGGCTGCATCACGCACCTGCAAAGCGGCACGCGAACGCCCGTGCGCCACTGGGTCGAGGTGCTGGATGAAGCCCTGTCGGGCAGCTAGCAGCCAAGGTCTGGCAAGAGCAGCCAATGACCGGGCCGCAACGCCATTGGCGAGTTCCTACACAGGTCAAAACCAATGGACTACCCGTTGGTTCCGGATGAAGTTTTTCAATGTCGCTGTGGTGAACGAACGGTTCACTGCAACCGTGGTGCCGCAGTTTGCGGCGCCCAGTCCAAGTCTTTTAACTTTGATGAGGAGTCCTAAATGGCATCCAACAACCAAGGCGAAAATTCAGGCGGCACACGCGGCGGCACGCCCCAGCAGCATGCGGAAGCAGGCCGCCAGAGCCATAAAAATGACGACAAGGGCGGCAGCGCCAACCAGGGCGGCGGCAACCAGGCCGGCAGCGGTGAGAGCGGTGGCGGCACCCGTGGGGGCACCCCCCAGCAGCACGCCGAAGCCGGTCGCCAAAGCCACAAGAACGATGGCCAGGGCGGCAGCGGCGGGCAGCAACAAGGGGGCAGCAGCGGCTCGGGGGGCGCTTCCGGCGGCACGCGCGGCGGCACCCCCGAGCAGCATGCCGAAGCGGGGCGCCAAAGCCACAAGAATGACAAGTAGGCTGCACTAAACATCGGCATTGGCATTGCCGTTCACCACAAGGCGGCCGCAAGCCGCCTTGTTTCATTGCCGGGCCGCCAGGGGTTCCGGTGAGGCAAACGGTCCACCGCCTGAAGCGAATGCGTAGAGCGAAATCGCGTTGCGCAATTTCTTATAAAAACTTGGCTTTGGCGTAGACCCACCTGCACATCCAGCTATCAATTCAAGAGCCTCAAGGGGAAACCGCCTGCTTGCCACTTTCCGGCTTCATCAGGCCGCCAGCGCAGCCTCGATGTCTTTCGCCAGGCCCGCCGGTTTGTCCAGGGGGGCGTAGCGCTTGATGACCTGGCCCTCCTTGCCGATCAGGAACTTGGTGAAATTCCATTTGATGGCCTTGCTGCCCAGCAGGCCGGGCGCTGCAGTGGTCAGCCATTGGTAGAGGGGGTGGGCGGTCGGTCCGTTCACGTCGATCTTGCGCATCATCGGAAAGCTCACGCCGTAGTTGGCCTGGCAAAAGCTGGCGATTTCGCTGTCCTGGCCCGGGTCCTGCGCGCCAAACTGGTTGCACGGAAACCCCAGCACCACCAGGCCCTGGCTGGCATACGTCCTGTGCAGTTCCTGCAGGCCGCCGAACTGCGGCGTGAAACCGCAGGCGCTGGCGGTGTTGACGATCAGCATGACCTTGCCTCTGAAGCCGGACAGGGCAACGTCCTGGCCGTTGATCTGCTGGGCCTCGAAGTCGTAAACGGTTTTTTTGCCTGCGGACATCAAAACTCCTGGCGTGTGGGAGAAGGCGGAATCAGGGCGATTTTGCGCCGTTTTTGCCCGATGGGTCCGAAGGCGCCATGGCCGCCAGCACGGCCGCCAGCACGATCAGGCTGCCGCCCAGCACGATGCGGGGCGAGAAGTGGGCCGCCCCCAGCGCGGCCGAAGACAGGCTGGCAAACAGGATTTCGGTCAGCATCACGATGGCGGTGGTGCCCGCTGCCAGCTGGGCGGCGCCAAACTGCAGGGCCGCGTTGCTGGCCATGAAGGCCAGCGTCAGCCCCAGCAGCACCGGCAGGCCGGCCGCCTGCAGCGCGGGGGCGGGCACCACCAGCAGCGACATGCCCGCCAGGGCGGCCACCGCCGCCAGCAGGCCGCTTCCGCCAAACATGGCCAGCATCCGGGCGGCGCTCGGGGTGTGGCCGTATTTGCGCAGCAGGGAATTAGTCACCGCAAAACTGAAGCCGCCAAAAATGGCCAGCCAATCGGCCGCCCCCTGCGGCAGCGGCCAGGGCGAAGCCGGGGTTTTGAGCACCACCAGGACGCCGGCCATGGCCAGCGCCAGCCGCAGGAGGGCAGGCACGGTCGGTTTTTCACCCAGGACCGCCCAGGCCACCAGCACCGACCAGGCCGGCATCAGGTAGAAAAGCAGCACCACGCGGACCACATCGCCCACGGTCACGGCCCAGTTGAAGCAGACGTTGGTCAGGCCCGCCGCAAAGCCCAGCAGCCACAGCTGCGGGTAGGCCGCAAAGCTGCGCCAGGCCTTGAATTGCAGCACCAGCACGCCGGCGGCAATCACCAGGTACATCAGCGCCGTTGCCCACAGCGGATGCAGGCCGTGGCCCTGCAATGCACGAAACGGCCACCAGGACACGCCCCACACAAAGGCGTTGAATACCAGCGCCCCCGCCGCCAATGTGGCCGCGCGCCCGGTTGCGGCGCCTGTCAACTCCGCGCCCGCCATCAGTGCGATTTGTCGCTGCGGGCAATGCTCATCAGGTGGTCGAGCTGCAGCTTGTATTTGACGGTGTTGCTCTTGTGCCAGCGCTGGATCACCCACATGAAACCGGCCACCACGATGCCGAACGCGGTGATCGCGCCAAAGGCCGACAGGCCCATGCCGGTGGACAGGCTGTAGCCCGCCCCCAGGCTCAGGATGCAGGCCTGTTCGTTGAAATTTTGCACCGCGATCGAGCGGCCCGCGCCCATCAGGTTGTGGCCCCGGTGCTGCAGCAGCGCATTCATCGGCACGACCAGGAAACCGCCCAGCCCGCCCAGCAGGATCAGGAAGGGCGCGGCGACCCAGACGTTGCTGATGAAGTTCATCAGGATCACCAGCACGCCCATGGCAATGCCCAGCGGCATGACGCGCGGCGCCTGGTCCAGGCGCATCCGCATCGAGGCCAGGATGGCGCCGACGGCCGTGCCAATCGCCACCACGCCGACCAGCGCCGAGGCCTGGGTGGTGGTGTAGCCCAGCGCAGCCGCGCTCCAGGCCAGCACGATATAGCGCAGATTGCCCGAAACGCCCCAGAAGAGCGTTGTGGTGGCCAGCGAAATCTGGCCCAGCTTGTCGCGCCACAGGGCGGCATTGCAGTTCCAGAAATCGGGCAGCAGCTCAAGCTTGTTGCGCGGCATGGGACGCATTTCAACGCCCGTGCTGGGGATGCGCAGGTTGAACCAGGCCGCCACCATGTACAGCAGGATCAGCAGCGAAATGGCCGCCTCGGGGGCACTGTCGATGCCGGTGTTGAGAAAGGGCAGGTCAAATGCCAGCAATTTACCCGCGATGGCATGGCCCACCAGCTGCCCGCCGAGCAGCACCCCCAGAATGATCGAGGCAATCGTCAAGCCCTCGATCCAGCCGTTGGCCTTGACCAGCTGGGAGGCCGGCAGCAATTCGGTCAGGATGCCGTATTTGGCCGGTGAATAGGCCGCTGCGCCCAGACCGACGATGGCATACGCGAGCAGCGGGTGGGAGCCGAACAGCATCATCAGGCAACCGACGACCTTGATGGCGTTGCTGACGAACATGACGTTGCCCTTGGGCCGGGCGTCGGCATAGGCGCCGACATAGGGCGCCAGCACCACATAGAACAGTGCAAACATCGGCACCAGCGCCGCCGGCTGCCACTTGGGCGCTCCGTTGGTCTTGAGTAATTCCACAGCCGCTACAAATAGCGCGTTGTCAGCCAGTGAGCTGAAAAACTGGGCTGCCATGATGGTGTAAAAACCGCGCTTCATTGAACTGTATTGATCACCGTAAAAAATCCATCGGTCGGCCCGATGTTGCAAGATAGAAGGTGAATGTCTCCAAGGATCGCTGTTTATAGCATGGGGATAGAACTGTCAAAATCTGTAAAGACCCTTACCAAATCTTGATAACCGGCTGCCGCTGCCGCCTTCAACCCCTTTCATTCATTGCGCCATGCCCCGTCCCATTCTTGCTACCGTCCATCCCGCGGCCATTGGCCATAACCTGGCGCGGGTCCGCACTGCCGCGCCGGACGCCCGCATCTGGGCCGTCGTCAAGGCCAACGCCTATGGCCACGGCATCGAGCGCGTCTTCGATGCGCTGCGCGGCGCCGACGGCTTTGCCCTGCTCGACCTGGCCGAGGCCCAGCGCCTGCGCGCGCTCGACTGGCGCGGCCCGATCCTGCTGCTCGAAGGCTGCTTCGACGCGCGCGACCTGGAGCTGTGTTCGCGCCTGGGCCTGTGGCACACCATTCACTGCAACGAGCAGATCGACCGGCTGGCTGCCCACAAGACGCAGCTGCCGCACCGCGTGTTCCTGAAAATGAACACCGGCATGAACCGCCTGGGCTTTCGGCCCGAGCGCTTTCGCGCCGCCTGGACCCGCCTCAATGCGCTGCCGCAGGTCGAGGAGATTTCGCTGATGCAGCATTTCCCCGATGCCGACGGCCCCGGGGGCATTGGCGCGCAACTCGAAGCCTTCGATGCCGTGACCCACGACCTGCCCGGCGAGCGCACGCTCAGCAACAGCGCGGCCATCCTGCGCCATGGCAGTGCGCTGGCGGGCCGCTCCGACTGGGTCCGGCCCGGCATCGCGCTCTACGGCAGCGCGCCGGACTTTCCACAGCGCAGCGCCGCCGACTGGGGCCTGCAGCCGGCGATGACGCTGTCGTCCCGGCTCATCGGGCTGCAGCAGCTCGCCGTGGGCGACACGGTGGGCTATGGCTCCAGCTTTGTCGCCGACCAGCCCCTGCGCATCGGCGTGGTCGCCTGCGGCTACGCCGATGGCTATCCGCGCCACTGCGGCACCGGAACGCCGGTGCTGGTGAGCGGCGTTCGATGCCGCATGGTCGGGCGCGTCAGCATGGACATGATCACCGTGGACCTCACGCCCGTGCCCGGCGCCGGCATGGGCAGCGAGGTCACGCTGTGGGGCCGCGCCTCCAGCGGCGCGGTGCTGGCCATCGACGAGGTGGCGCAGGCGGCCGGCACGGTGGGCTATGAGCTGATGTGCGCGGTGGCGCCGCGCGTGCCGTTTGCGCCGTCCGCGTCGGTATTGGCCGCGTGATAAACCTGTCGAACTGGCGCTCGGTGCGGCTGCTGGAAAGCCAGCTGGAACACGATTTGCGCCAGCGCCATACCTTCTGGCTGCACGGCTTTTTCATCGGCCTGGTGACCCTTGGCCTGACCTGGGGTACGTCCCATGCGCAGATGCTGCTGGGTGTCGAGTCGCTCGCGCTGCGCTACCTGGTCTCGCTGGGGCTGGGTTATCTGGGGTATTTGCTGATGCTGCGCCTATGGGCCGGCGCGCTGGTGCGGCGGCACCGTCAGCAGGACGGCTGGGGCGGCCTGGATGGCGGCTGGCCTGGCGGCGACAGCGCGGGGTCCGCCGTGCCGCGCATGCCGCAGATGCGCAGCGGCGGCTCAGGCGACTTTGGCGGCGGCGGCGCGTCGGGTGATTTCTCTGGTGCGGTGGATGCGACAGGCGTCCTTGACAACGCATATGCCGAGGGTGGCTTGGGGAAGATGGTCAGCGGTGGGCTGGATGCTGCTGGCTCTGCCGACGAGGCGGCGGTTGTCGTGGTGCCGGTAGTCGCCATTTTCCTGATCGGCTGCGCTGTGTTCTTCGGCGCTGGCTCGCTGGTGCTGATGTATTTTGGCTGGGAAGCCTTGCTGGCCGTGGCGGTGGAACTGGCGTTTTCCTATGCCTCCGCCCGCGTGGCAGTGCGGGTGGTGCGCGAAGGCTGGCTGAGCGCCGCCCTGCGCCTGACCTGGAAACCCTTGCTGGGTGCAGTGGTGTGCGCCGTGCTGCTTGGCGCGACGGTGGATCATTTCGTACCCGCAGCCCATTCGCTGCCGCAGGCGCTGCGGCTGGTCAGCGAGAAAGTTCCTTAATACAAGCCCTTGACCCGCGCCTGCACCCGCGCCAGCCCCAGCAGGGCATCGGTGAACGGCGTGGGCACGCCGGTCAGCTCGCCCAGTTCCTTCACCACGGTCACCAGGGCATCGAGTTCCACCGCCTTGCCGGCCTCCACATCCTGCAGCATCGACGTCTTGAAAGCGCCGAGCTTGCGCGTGACCTGGTGCCGGTCCTCGGGCTGCTGCGCGATCGGGATGCCGATGCGCGCGCCGATTTCCTTGGCTTCGAGCATCACGCTGGAGATGAACCCACGCACCAGCGCATCGTCCATGATCAGGTCGGTGGTGGCGCCGGTCAGCGCGCTGATCGGGTTGACGGTCATGTTGCCCCAGAGCTTGAACCAGATGTCCTGCTGGATCTGGCCGGACACCGGCGCCTCGAAGCCGGCTTTTTCAAGCAGGCCGGCCAGCTGCACCACCCGCGCGGTTTGTTCGCCCGACGGTTCGCCCACAATGAGCTTGTTGCCGAAGTGGTGATGGACCAGCCCGGGTTCATCGACCGAGCAGCTGGCATGCACCACGCAGCCGATGATGCGCGATGCCGGCAGGGCCTGGGCCAGCGTGCCGCCGGGGTCGACGGACGTGAGCCGCCTGCCCGCCAGCGCACCGCCGAATCCCTGCAGGAACCACCACGGCACGCCGTTCATGGCGGTCAGGACAACCGTGGCCGGCCCCAGCAGCGGCGCGATGTGCCGCGCCACGTCGGGCAGCGACGGCGCCTTGACGGCCAGCACCACCAGGTCCTGCACCCCCAGGTCGGCAGGCGTGGCGCTGCACGCCACCGCCTGCGACGTGAGCTGCCCGCCCTGTTTCAGGCGCAACCCGTGCACCTGCAGCGCCTCAAGCGTGGCGCCGCGCGCCACCACGCTCACGCGGCAGCCGGCTTGCGCCAGCCCGCTGCCAATCCAGCCGCCGATGGCGCCAGCGCCGTAAATGCAAACTTTCATTCGTGGTTCCTAAAATCAAGCATAAAAAGGCACTTTGCGCACGTCCATCATAGGTATCAAGCTACTGTATTTATAGCAAATAAATGAGCGGTTCTGTAGTTCTATCGGGCGGTGAAGGTTGCCAACCTGCCTGCAGCACCTCGCAGCCAATGGACGCCTCCCCCACCGATGCAAGTACCGGCCGCGGAACCGGCTCAGCCGGGCCGCAGGCGGGGCGGCCCCCTCGGGGCTGAAGGCTGCGGCTCCGAGCCCGCCTGCGCGGGCTTGGACAGCCTGAAGATGCGACGCCTCTGGCGGCGTGGCGCCCTGCAAGGGCAGCGAACCACACGCAGTGGGGAGCGTGGGGGCCTACCCCTCCGGCGTGAAGCCCACCGCCTTGACCAGCGGCCCCCAGCGTTCGGTGTCGGCCTTGAGCATCGCCGCCAGCTGGGCCGGCGAAGTGGGCATGACCTCCAGGTAGGACACCGCCAGGCCGTCGATCACGTCCTGCGACGCCAGGGCCGTCCGGATGGCGGCGTTGAGGCGCTGCACCACCTCCTGCGGCGCCTTGGCCGGCAGAAAAAAGCCGAACCATTCGGTGAACGCCATGTCTTTGAACCCCTGTTCGAGCAGCGTTGGCGTGTTGGGCGTGAACTTGCCGCGCCGGGGCCCGCTGGTCGCCAGCAGGCGGCATTTGCCCGCCGCGACATGCTGGGTGAACTCGCCGGTCGGGCCCGACACGGCGGCAATCTGCCCGCCGATCATGTCCAGCACCGCCGGCTGCGTGCCGCGAAAGGCGACGTGGCGCAGATCGGCATTGCTGGCGCGCCCCAGCAGCGAACCGATGAAGTGCGGCGACGAGCCGGCGGCCGGCGAGCCGAAGTTGGCTTGGCCCGGGTTGGCCTTGCACCAGGCCATGAACTCGGGCACCGTGCCCACGCTGGCGGGCACCATGGGACCAACGGCAAAGCCGTAGTCGAAAACCGCCGCCGCCGACACGGGCGTCAGGTCGGCAACCGGGTCATAGGGCAGCTTCTTGTAGGTGTGCGGGTAGATGCCCAGCATGGACATGGGCGTGAGCAGCATGGTGGCGCCGTCGGGCGCGGCGGTCTTGACGAACTGCACCGCGATCTGGCCGCCGGCGCCGGTCTTGTTTTCGACGACCGCGCTTTTGGCATAGCCCGGATGCAGCTTGTCGGCCACGCGGCGCGACACGATGTCGGCGGTGCCGCCGGGGGCAAAGCCGGCGACGACCTTGGTGCTTTCGATGGCTTGCGCCCACGCCTGCCGGCCAATGCTGGCCAGCAGCGCCGCGGCGCCCGTGGACTGGATGAGGTGGCGGCGTGAAAGGGTCATGGGGTTTCCTTGGGTGGGTAGGCAAAAAAAACAGGAAATGCCCGGCCGGCTGGCGGGCCGCCAGGGGGCATGGCAGGCATTTTCCCCCAGCGCGGCCGCAAGCGCAGGCCGGGTGGGTTGGCGCTTGAGCCGGTCACGCCAGGTGGCTGGCCAGGTTGTTGTGCTTGCCCTCGTACGCCGGCGCGCCTTCGTCGATCTGCAAGGTCAGCCCGATGGCCTGGCTTGCAAACGCGTGCGCCAGGTGGGTCTTGGCGCTCGCCAGCAGCGCATCGCCGGCACGCCGCAGCAGGGCTTCGCTGCGCCCCGGCGTCACGCGCAGGTTCAGGTAAATGAAGGCCCGCGCCGGCTCGCCGTCGGCGACCGCGAAGTGCGGCGCCGGCCAGGCCATCACGCGGGTGCCGGCGACCGGAAACAGCGGGCCGTCGTCGTCGTGGCGCAGCGCCACCAGCGTGGCGGCCAGGCGCCTGCACAAGGCGCCCATGTCGGCTGCCGCCTCCAGGTTGGCTGTGTATTCAATCTTCAGGTGAGGCATGGCGTGTTCCAGGTAAAAAGCAGCCGGCGCGGGCACGCGGCACGGGCCCGCATGGGGGTGGGTTTCACGGCGGCGTCCGGTTGCGGGTAAAAAATCACAGGCAATGCTAAGCGCCAGGCGCCTGGCCCGGCACCCGGCAGGGTCAATTTCCCCGTCCGCGCTGCGTTGCCCCGGCGGCCGCACGGGCTTGCGGCCGGGCTGCGCCGGCAGGCGGCGCGGTCAATACACTAGCCGCATGGCCAAAGACAAAACGATTTACACCTGCACCGAATGCGGCGGCATCAGCCCCAAATGGCTGGGCAAATGCCCGCATTGCAACGCCTGGAACACGCTGATCGAGTCGGTGGCGGAAAGTCCTTCCACGGTCAAGAACCGCTACAGCGCCCAGCACCAGGGGCTGGCCAAGGCCTCCGAAGTCACCGCGCTGGCCGACATCGAGGCCACCGACATGACGCGCACCCCGACCGGCCACGAGGAGCTGGACCGGGTGCTGGGCGGCGGCATTGTCGAGGGCGGCGTGGTGCTGATCGGCGGCGACCCCGGCATTGGCAAATCGACGCTGCTGCTGCAGGCGCTCGACTCGCTGCAGCGCGCCGGCCTGAGCACGCTGTACGTCACCGGCGAGGAAAGCGGCGCGCAGGTGGCGCTGCGCTCGCGCCGACTCGGGCTGGACGGCTCGCAGGTGAAGGTGATGGCCGAAATCCAGCTCGACAAGATTCTGGCGACGCTGGAGGCCCACCAGCCGGCGGTGGCAGTGATCGACTCGATCCAGACGGTGTATTCGGACCAGCTGACCTCGGCCCCCGGCTCGGTGGCGCAGGTGCGCGAGTGCGCCGCCCACCTGACGCGCGCGGCCAAGACCAGCGGCGCCTGCATCGTCCTGGTCGGCCATGTGACGAAGGACGGCGCGCTGGCCGGCCCGCGCGTGCTGGAGCACATGGTCGACACGGTGCTGTATTTCGAGGGCGACACGCATTCGAGCTTTCGGCTGGTGCGGGCCATCAAGAACCGTTTCGGCGCGGTCAACGAGATCGGCGTCTTCGCCATGACCGAGAAGGGCCTGAAGGGCGTGACGAATCCGAGCGCGATGTTTTTAAGCCAGCACAGCGAGCCGGTGCCCGGCAGCTGCGTGATGGTGACGCTCGAAGGCACGCGGCCGCTGCTGGTCGAGATCCAGGCGCTGGTCGATGACGGCGGGCCCAATCCGCGCCGCCTGAGCGTCGGCCTGGACCGCGACCGGCTGGCGATGCTGCTGGCGGTGCTGCACCGCCATGCCGGCGTGGCCTGCATGGACCAGGACGTGTTCGTCAACGCGGTGGGCGGCGTGCGCATCAGCGAGCCGGCGGCCGACCTGGCGGTGATGCTGGCGATTGCGTCGAGCCTGCGCGGCAAGGCCATGCCCAAGGGCTTCCTGGCCTTTGGCGAGGTCGGCCTGGCGGGCGAAGTGCGGCCCGCGCCGCGCGGCCAGGAGCGGCTGCGCGAAGCGGCCAAGCTGGGCTTCAGCGTGGCGGTGGTGCCCAAGGCGAATGCGCCCAAGAAACCCATCGAGGGCCTGACCATCCATGCGGTCGAGCGGATCGAGGAAGCGCTGGACCTGGTGCGCCGGCTGCAGTGAACCGGCCGGGCGGTTCGGGGCTGGTTGGCGATTGTCTGCTATAAAATCAATAGCTGGTAGCGCGCGCCCCGCATGCGCGCAGGCATTGAAAAGCTTGTAAATGGTTCCCCGGCGCCGGCCCGCTCAGTTCCAGCGGACATACAGCCAGGCGCACAGCGCGGCGCCGACCGTCCACAGCAGCCAGGTCTGCGGCACGGCATAGGGATAAAGCATCAAGGTCACGCCGGTCCAGGTCAGCGCGGCGGTCGACGTCCTGCGGCCGCGCCGGAACGCCACGTAGCCGATGAGGCCGAACACGATGGCGCCCACAAGGTAGGCCGGGCCGGGCAGGACCAGCCCCAGCGACTGGAGGTTTTTGAGTTCGTCCATGCCGCATCGTAAACCCGTCCCTTCGGGCGTGCGCATGGATGCATCCGGCCGGCGGCGGCGCGGTCGGGCGCCTGCACCGGGAATGGCCCTGACGGCGCCATTGCCCGTTGCCACCGGATGTCCTGCGCAAAGGGCGCGTTCGGCCATTCCCATCAACCTGGCGCCGCCAGCCACTGCGCCAGCGCCCGGGACACCGCCTGCGGCTGCTCCATCGTCGTCATGTGCCCGCACGCCTCGATGACTTGCAGGCGCGCGCCGGGAATGGCGCGCTGCATGTCCTCGTGCCGGGCCAGCGGGCTCCACAGGTCGTCGCGGCCGCACAGCAGCAGCGTGGGGCAGCGGATTTGCGTCAGGAGCGCGCTGGCGTCGGGCCGGTTGAGCAGCGCGCGGATTTGCGCGTCGAACATGTCGGGCGTGCTGCGCTCGATCATGGCCAGTATTTCCTCGAACACCGGCGTGCCGACCTGCGCCGGATGCACCATGCCGCGCGCCCATTGGGCGCCCATCGCCCGCATGCCTTCGGCGCGGGCGCGCGACAGCAGCTGGCAGCGCCCGGCACGCTCCTTTTCGCCGGCATCGCCGGGTGCCAGGCCCTGAAAGCCGGTATCGAGCAGCGCCAGCCGGTCCACGCGTTCGGGCGCGCGCCGAAGCACTTCCAGCGCCACGCGCCCGCCCATGGAATGCCCGGCCAGCGCAAAGCGCCCGGACGGCGCCGCGCGCAGGACGTGCGCCGCCATCGCTTCGATGCTGTCCAGCGTCCGGTAGACCGGAACCCGGCAGTCCGCCAGTTCGGCCAGCGCCTCGCACTGCGCGGCCCAGGTCGCCCGGTCGCAGAGCAGGCCGGGCAATAAAAAGAGAACAGGTTTGTCCATCGGTGAAAGTTCCGGCAAAAGGTGGGTGGCAGCGCTGGCAAGCGCACAGCTTAAGGCCGATCACGTCTTGGCGGGGCTTGCCCGCCTTTAGGACCGAGGCGTTCCCGCGCAGGACGAGCGGAGGGCTTGGACCCCTCATCCGCTGCCGCTACGCATTCCCCGCAGGCCGGCGGCCTGTCCGGGCTGCGAAAATACGGCCATGAACTTCCAGAAAATCTTGATTCCCGTCGCCGGCGTGGCGGCGGTCGCGCTGGCCTACCGTCAGTATGGCTGGCTTGGCGTGGCGGCGGTCGTCACCGGCCTGGTGATGTGGATGCTGCTGCATTTCACCCGCATGATGACCGTCCTCAAGCGCGCGGCCGACCGGCCCATCGGCTATGTCGGCAGCGCGGTGATGCTCAACGCCAAGCTCAAGCCCGGCATGACGCTGATGCATGTGATCGCCATGACGCGCGCGCTGGGCCAGCTGCAATCCGCAAAAGACGCCCAGCCCGAGGTGTTCCGCTGGACCGACGGCACCGCCTCGCATGTCACCTGCACCTTTGTCGGCGGCAAGCTGGCGCACCACGCGTTGTTTCGGCCCGCTGAAAACGAGCTGCCGCCCGCGCCGTAGAATCATTGTTTCGGGTTGTGGCACCGCCTGCGCCGGCTGCTTTTAG